>CAYPKE010000020.1:0-24368 GCA_964411235.1 uncultured Syntrophales bacterium | reverse complement strand
ACGTCCGTTCGGCGACACCGGAAGAAATGAGCTGGGAGGATTTTCTGCCGACGGTCAAAGGCGATATCGATGCCATGTATGAAGAATTGAAGATGCTGGCCGACCGGGTATCGTCCCCGCCGCTGAAGGCCCTGCTGCAAGCATTTTTCGAAGACCGGGAGATCGCCAGCCGCTTGCCGCGCGCTCCGGCGGCCAAGGGATTTCATCATGTGAATATAGGGGGGCTCCTTGAGCACACCCTGTCGGTGACCAAGCTTTTGGCCATGGTCGCGGATCACTATCCCGGGAGCAACCGGGATCTGCTGATCGTCGGGGGCATTCTCCATGATATAGGAAAGATCCGTGAGTTCACCTACCAGGGGAACATTGATTACAGCGATGAGGGCCGCCTGATCGGCCATATCGTCATAGGCCTGGAAATGCTGGACGCCAAGATTGCGACGATTCCGGATTTTCCTGCCAATCTGGCCATGGAATTGAGGCACCTGATTCTCAGTCATCATGGCATGCTGGAGTTCGGTTCGCCGAAGCGACCGAAAACCGTGGAAGCCATGATCGTTCACCAGATAGACGACATGGATGCCAAGGTCAACGCTTTCCAAGAATTTATCGCCGCCAGCGACGACAACGATTCCGATTGGACACCTTATCATCGCCTGTTTGAGCGGTATATTTACAAGGGAAGCCTTTGACGCGCGGTGCGGCAGTGACATCATGAAGGAGCAGCACAAGGGACACCACCATCCGGGTTGGCGGCCAGCCGTTTCATTCCCGAGTTCACCCTGATGATAACAGGAGGGCGAGCATGAGGACGACAAAGACGCACAAGATTAAGCTGATGGGCTTTGCGGTCATGTCTGTTCTCCTGCCGGTTCTCGCGATTCTTGCCGTGATGGCTTTCTGGGCCGGCGATCTCAGGGACCAGGTCCGGACGGAGAAGGAAGCGCTTGCGAAAGCAAACCTTGAGCGTTCCGCCAGGGACCTGTACCAGATGTGCGAGGTTTCTCACGATATTCTGCGGCGCAAGATCGACCGTGACCTCGGCGTTGCCCGGCAAGTCATCGCGGGCAAGGGGCCCCTGCTCACTCTGGAGCGACAAACGCTTCGCTGGATCGTCCGGAACCCGATCACCCAAGAGGAGTCACCGGTTCTGCTCCCCCGTCTCTTGGCCGGGGCAATCCGCCTCGAGAAAAATGACGATCCGCGCCGGGAGGCGGTGTTGGTAGATGAGGTTGCACGGCTGACCGGCGGCACCTGCTCAATCTTTCAGCGCATGAATAAGCAGGGTGACATGCTGTGCGTGGCGACCACCATGGTGCAAGACAACGGGAAGCGTGCAATCGGAGGAACCTATGTTCCGGCGATGAATCCGGGCGGTCTGCCCAATTCTCTGGTGGCGAGTATTCTCTCGGGGAAAGTGCATCGTTATTACGATGAGATGGATCAGGCTGGGCTGATGAAAGCCTGCGATCCCCTGCGCAGCAATACCCGGGAGGTCATCGGCATGATCTGCGTCGGGGAAAAACCGGATGCGGCGGCGTTGATACAAAAAACCCTCGCCGGTGTCCGGGTCGGGCCAAGGGGGGAGGCGGCTGTTATTGAAACCGGCGGCAAGAGTCCGGGTCGCTTAATTTTCCCCCGGGACGGCACTGCCGGTGCACCGGATCTCTGGAGCCGGCAGGATGTTTCAGGACGCCTTTACATCCAGGACATGATGCGGCAGAGTTTGGAAGCGGTTTCCGGTGAAGTCCTGTACGAACCCTTTACCGTTAGGCCTCCCGGTAAGGATGAGCCTGAAACGCGTATTGCCGCTTTTCTTTCTTTCCGGCCTTTCGACTGGTTCCTCTTTGTCAGCGAACCAGCGGAAGATGTTGTTTCCCTGGCAGATCAGGCTGGGGAATCCCTGCGTCCGCTCGTTTGGGTGGTCATCCTGGTTACCACGTCCTTTCTCGTCATGGCGTTGCTAGCGGCTGCCTTCCTGGGGCGGGAGACGACGAAACTGATGCGGTTGCTTACGGACATGGCCAGCAATATTGCCGCAGGAGACATCCGTAAAGCCAGGCGGGAACTGGCCGATGAGTTTAACAGGCGGCGAAAGAAAACCGGGAATCTCAAAGTGAAAGACGAAACGGCGGAACTGCTAAACGCTTTCGGTTTCATGACGGACCGCCTGGCGGCGGCAAAGTCACAGCTTCCGTCGGTGAAAGCGGAGGAGAAACCGCCACATCGGGAGGATACTGTTTCAAGGACTCCGCTTGCGCCGGAAACGGGCATTTTAGCTAGTGACGAACCGTCGAAGTCCGGTGATGACAAAGCTGGTTCCCTACTCCGGGAAAGCGTTTCGGCAGAGATCGTTGACGCCCGAACCACGATCGAAGAAGCCATCGGCGCCATGCAGTTCAGCATTGCGGCGTTGAAGGAGGAGTCAGACGGATTGCAGGCGTTTTCCCTTGCTTCATCCCGTCTGACGTCCCGTTTCGGAGGCATGAAGGTTCAGGCAGCGCGCCTGTCGGAACAGGCAACGGCATTCGGCACCCTGGCGGACCGGACGACGCTCCTGGCGCTGAATGCCGCCATCGCAGCCGAGAAAGCCGGTGAACACGCCAAGGGCTTGGTCGGCATAGCCAGCGAAGCAGGGAGATTGTCCCGAGAGACGGAGCTTGTGGCTAACGATATTGACGGGGCAGCCGGAAAACTGCAATCGATGACCGAGGAGGGCCTAATGGAGAGCGAGCAGGCCAGTCTTGAGGCAAAGAAGATCGGGACCAAGGTGACTGCGATTCGGGAAAAGATCGGCGGCGCGGCGGATCATCTTCGGGCGTGCGAGCATCGTCTGACCGGCGTGAGCAAAATGATCCATGGAAAAACCGGGGACAGTGGACGAGCCGGTGCGGGGGTGAATCTCATTTCGGCATTTTCCATTCAGCTTGAGACTTCGCTGTCGCAGGTCGTTTCGGCCTTGGATGGCGTGACCGAAGCCATGGAAGGGGTCCAGGACAAGCTGTCCGAAACGGGGCTTCCCGTGGTTGCCCGGGAAGTGAAACAGATGACCGATCAGACTCTGACCGCTGCCCGCAACCTCGATGCAGCCGTTGCTACCTGGCAGGCATCTTCCGCCGCCCCCGGCACGGTGCAGCTAGATCCGTCCAAGGATGCCCTGCAGGAAAATATCGACAAGGTGAAACAAACCGGCGAACGCCTGAGCCTGATCATGGATCATCTTCAGACATATGGAATGCAAACGGACGGGCTCAAAGAAGATTTGGATGGAAATGCGGACAAGGCAAAGCAAATGAAAGAGGTCATGATGCGTTTGCAGAGCACCTCCGCCTTGGCCAAGCAATCGCTTCAGTCGTTCTGTTCGGCAATGGAAGGCTTGCAGGACACGCTGAACGCCGAGGGGCAAAAGCCGGGACCACGCCATGATTGAGAGGCGGGAGCGAGATTCGCTGCACCATCGGCATGCCCCTTTACATATCCATGATTGCGCTTTCTGTGAGCGCCGCTTGGACCCTGTCCGCTTGATGTGAAGCTTTATGAATGACGTAAACATGGATACCACACATCCGAATGGTGAATCGATCCTTGTATTCCGGCTGCGGGACAGTTGGTTTGCCCTGGAAACGGCTTTATTCCAAGCGATAACGGACATATCATCTGTGCATACGATTCCCACGAAAACGAACAAATGTTTTCGGGGAATCGTCAGCTGCGAGGGGAGGCTTCTCCTGTTTTTTTCTTTGGCAGACCTGCTAGGGATAAAAGAAACAGCCGAAAGCAGGGCAAAAGAGGAAAAGCATTTTCGTCTGGCCATTTTCGGCGAGGGTAAAGATCAGCTTTCCTTCGCTGTTGATGAGATCCTGGGTATTCGAAAGATTCCGGACGAAATGGTATTGGAAGAGGGAAACCATGGGTTCCAGACTGCTTGCATCGAAGGGAAAAACGTGACCTTGCTGAATGGAAAGAGGCTGTTGGTTGCCTTGAAGAGGGGTATTGCCTGATGGGAACGGTCGAGAAAAGCGCCTGCGATCCCGTCATGATCGGTCTTTTCCGGCAGGAGCTGGCAGCGCAAATCAAAGAGATCGATGCCACGCTTGCCGAGTGGGGTCAAGGACTGCCGCCGGAAAGGATCGACACGGTCATACATGCATTCCGGGCCGTGAAAGGTGCGGCAAGGGTAGTCGGTCTGCCCCTGATCATGGGCCTGGCTTATGCAGCAGAGGATTATCTTTCGGCGTTCAGGCAGGCCGGTACGGCCCTCTCTGCGCCGCACGTTGACCAACTGCTGCAGGCCGTAAGGATTTTCCATGAGCTTCAGGAACAGGACGAAAAGGCGATCAGCCTCTGGATGAACGATCATGAAGCGGACGTCCGCCTGGCCGCGCAAGCCCTCAGGCAAAGCCAGGGGGGTGGAGACACGTCATCACCGATAGGCGGTCCCGTAGAGGAAATCGGCGATGCAGCGTTCCCGTTCAACGCGGATAAGTCAGGCGAAACGGTGTGCGACGAAATGATGTCTCCGGCCCTCGTTTTCCCGGCGGCAACTGAGGATGCTTCCCCTCCCGAAGATCAGGCATCCGCACTTCTCCGGGATGACGTGCGTTCCTCCCTCAGCCGTGTTGCGGAGCTTGCCGGAGAATGCCTGCTCCGGGTGTTCCGGCTCCGGGAGATCCGGCCTTCCCTTTTGGCGCTGGTATCCGGCAGGGACGGAGCGGTAGCCCCCGCCCCGCCTGCGGTAGCCCCCGCCCAGGAAATGCCGTCGGAGGAAGGTTTGAAGAGATCGTCTCTTAATGCTCTGACGCTTTTTGACCAGGCCTTAGGGGACCTGGAATCCTTGGCCGGGCAGCTTAACGATGCAATACTTGACGGGTTGAAGGGCCCCCTGGACGATCTGGTGAAAGATTTTCCCGATTCCCCTGTTCTTATCCATTGCCTGATCGTGCAGATCGGCGGGGAAGCCTATGCTTTGCCTGTGACGTTTGTCGGGCAGGTCGTCGAAGTTCCTTCGGACAGCCTCATCCTGGAAAACAATCGGCCCTTTTTCCTGGTGGAAGACAAAAAAATCGACCTCATTGATCTGGGACGGGTTCTCCACGCATCCAGCGAGACCCCTCCGCAGGCGGATATCAAGGTCGTGATCGGAACCGGCCAAGACGCGCCGGGATTCGTGGTAGAAGCGTTTCTGGGAGATGAAAGGCTGATCCCGAAACCGCTTGACCCGCGACTGGGAAAGGTTGATTACATTCCCGCCGCAGCGGTCAGGAAAGACGGAAGCCCTGTTCTGATCCTTGATGCGGAGGAACTGCACCTCGCTCATGCCCTGCGCGGCGCCGGGACGACAGCCGGTCAAGACATGGCGGAGCCAGATCCACCGGCTGGTTCTCAAGTGAGGGATCGTTCCTGTGAAAAGATTCCCTGGCCTTTCTGGCGCAGATCATAAGTCAGTCGGGTGACTCCGTACCGGAATCCGGGTCCCCGTAACGGAAGCTCCTTAAAATGTTTTGCATTTCCGGCGTATAGGTTTTCCCTTCCTTGTAGATATGAAGCGGCGGCAAAATCCGAAGTTCCTCACCCCCGTCTTTCACCCCTTCCATGAGAATGAACCGGGCTTCCGTGTCCGGGTAGGAATGGACCATCCGCATCCGTTTGGGTTCAATTTTTTCACGACGCATTGTCGAAACGGCTTCCACCGTTCGGGGAGCCGGGTAGATGAAAACAGCGCTGCCACCGGCTTTGAGCACCCGGCGGGCGCTATGGAGAAATTCCGCGAAAGACCCTTTGATTTCATGGCGAGCGACCGCTTTCTGCCGGTTTGGGTTGATTTTTCCCGATGCGATGCGGCGGTAGGGGGGATTGAACAAAACGGCGTCGAAGGCGGCAGGCGGGAAGTGCGGAACGATCCGGCGAATGTCACCCGTCTCGATGGCGATACGGTTCTGCAGCCCGTTGATGACGGCGTTGCGTCGGGCCAGTTCGGCGAGATCGTCCTGGATTTCAATTCCGGTGATCCGGATGCTCTGGTTGCGAGTCGCCAGAATTAAACTGATGATGCCGCAGCCGGGGCCGATCTCCAGAATATGGGATTCAGGGCGTTCGCGGAAGAACGATGCAAGGAGGATGGCATCCACGGAAAAGCGATAGCCCTTAGCCGGTTGAATGACGCGCAGGCGGCTGCCGAAGAGTTCTTCCAGGGTTTCCCCTTCGTTGTGATTGCGGATTGTTTCGGTTTCCTTCATGGCGAACCTGTCCTTCGGCATTCTGCGGCCGTTCGGAAGAGCCGCCGGCTCTCATTCCAGCAGGTGGACGAACATACCGCTTCTCAGTTTCGGTTCGAACCAGGTGGATTTGGGCGGCATGATGAGCCCTGCGTCGGCGACCCTGATCAATTCTTCCAGCGTCGTCGGATACATTGCGAAGGCGACCTGAAAACCGCCTCCATCCACAAGCCTTTCCAGTTCGGTCATGCCGCGGATACCGCCGACGAAGTCGATGCGTTTGTCAGTCCGGGGATCGCTGATCCCCAGGACAACTTCTAGCAGGTTGTTCTGTAGGATGGATACATCCAGGCTTCCGATAGGATCCTCTTCCCGGTAGGTGCCGGGCTTTGCCTTCAGCCGAAACCATCGGCCGTCAAGGTACATGCCGAATTCGTGACGTAACGTTGGACTTTTTTTCCGGAAAGCGGTGGATACCGAAAATTTGTCCGAAATCCGCATCATGAATTCTTTTTCATCCAGGCCGTTCAGATCTTTGACCACCCGGTTGTAATCCATGATCCGGAGCTGGTCGTGGGGGAAGGCGACGGCAAGAAAGAAATTGTATTCCTCGTTACCCTGGTGAAGGGGATTCTTCTCCCGGCGCAGCTTGGCCGCAGCGGCTCCCGCGGCCGCGCGATGGTGGCCATCCGCTATATAAAGTGCGTCTATTGCAGCAAATTCCATGCGGATTGCTTCGATTAGCGACCCGTCTTCAATAACCCATACCCTGTGACGAACACCATCATCAGCGATGAAGTCATATTCGGGAGGGCCGGCAATCACTACGGCGGTGAGACGATTCAGGGATTCCTGCGTCTTGTAGGTCAGAAAGACGGGGCCGGTGTGGGCTCCGACCACGTCGATGTGGCGTGTTCGGTCCATTTCCTTTTCCGTGCGGGTCAGTTCGTGTTTCTTGATGAGCCCCCGTTCGTATTCCTCGACACTGAAACAGGCCACGATACCGTATTGGTCGCGTTCGCCCATTTGCTGGCCATAAATATAAAAACAAGGCCGGCTATCCCTTACCAGAACCTTGCGGTCGATCAAGCCCTTCATGTAAGACCGGGCCAATTTGTGTACCACGTCCCCTTCCGGCGGGTCGCCTGAAGGCAGGTCGATCTCCGATTTTTCCACGTGGAGGAAACTCAGGGGATTATCCGCCGCCAGTTTTTGTCCTTCTTCGACGCTGAGAACGTCGTAAGGATAGGATGCAACGTCTTTGGCAAGGTCTTGCCTAGGTCTCAGGGCTGCAAACGGGATAACTTTGGACACGTCATACTCTCCTCTTGCGAAATCGGCGACATACTGCCATACTGACCCGCCGAAATCAACCGGAAAAGGGGTTTTTGGCCGGGTTGAAAAGATCGTACTGATGCGGCCTGAAAAAGGGAGGAAAGCATGACCTGGAGAGTCTTTATCCATGGTTTGGAGAGCAGCGGCCAGGGCGCTAAAGGACAGTATTTCCGAGAACGCTATCCTGATATGCTCATCGAGGATTATGAAGGGCCGTTTGAAGCAAGGATGGCAAGAATGAACCGTCTGCTGGCAAAAAAAGACAACCTGATCCTCGTGGGGTCCAGCTACGGGGGCCTGATGGCAGCCGTCTATACTTGTGAAAATCCGGAGCGCGTGAAAAAACTGATCCTTCTGGCGCCGGCCCTGGGGCTTCCGCAGTTCAGCTCCTGCCGGACCATGCGCTTAACCCTGCCGGTCGAGCTATACCACGGTCTCCGGGATGACATTGTTCCTCCCGAGTCCACCCGGCGGATTGCCGAAGAGGTTTTCCTGAATCTGGCGTATCACGGTGTGGATGACGATCATTCACTCCACGGGAATTTCGAGTCGATGCCCTGGGACCAGCTGCTGGAAAGATAAAAATTGGAGATTATTCGACAAAAGCAAGAGGGTCCCGGAAAACAGTTCTGAAGTCTTTTTCTCCCGGGAATGCTGGTATATCATCCAGCGGGTCTTAGGGGCGAGCAATGGGGGCGGTCACGTTCTACCGCCAGGAATCTACAGTTTTAGCGGCACGGGCGGCATGACGACAGCCTCGCCGTCAACCACCACCTTGCCGTCTTGGTTTGTACAGGTTGTCCTGAATTTAATCCGGTTTTTCTCCGTCAATTTTTCTATTGCCTCCACACGGGCCGTTATGGTATCGCCGATGCGCACGGGGCGCTTGAAGTCAAGCGTCTGGCTGATATAGATGGTTCCCGCGCCGGGGAGGCTCATGCCGAATACCGCGGAGATCAGACCGGCCGAGAGCATGCCATGCACGATCCTGCCCTTGTAAAAAGTTGCTTTTGCATAGGTTTCGTTGATATGGGCTGGATTCAGGTCTCCCGTGACCCCGGCATAGAGATAGACATCCGTTTCGGTAACGGTCTTGGTAAAGTCCGCCGCATCGCCCACATTGATTTCGTCAATCGATTTTCCGTTTTTGATCATTTTTTCACCTTCTAATGAGCGTTTTTGGCCGAGCCAATATTTACTTCAAACTATCTTGACGGTGCTGACATGCAGGTATGGCGCGACAGCCTCTATCAAGTCGCTTTCGGATTCCTTAAACCCGGGGTACAAAACTCAGAACCAGCTTTTGAATATCCAGCTGTTTTCCCTCAGGTCTTTTACGTCATCTTTGAGCATTTCACAAAGAGTCATGTTCTGGATGGCAACCCCGCCCATGTAGGCAAGGGCCATGACGAACTGAATTTCACCCTCGGAGAAAACTCTGGTGTTTGCACTGTAAAGGCGAAGCACGCCGATAACTTCATCGCGGGATTTGATGGGAACGCTGAGGATCGTCACGATCCCTTCTTCATTCTTTTCCTGGCGGTACTGGACGCCCGCATCGGTAGCGGCGTCCTTCACGACGACAGGTTTTCCCTGCAGGGCCTGGGCGATACTTTTTTCCGCCGAGACAGGGCCCTTGTTGAGGTATTTTTCCGAAAGGCCGTAGCTTGCGGCGAGGCGCAGCGTTGTATGATTCTCGTCCAGCAGCCGGATCGACGCGGCCTTGACACGCAGCGCCTGGGCCACGTCCTGCGTGAGCGTCTGGAGTATCATCTTGATATCGGTACTGCCGGTGATGCTGGAAGCCAGCCCGAGGAAAATCCGGATGGCGTTACGCAGGTTCGCAATGCGCTCTGCTTTGGCAATGGCCAGGCCCCCCTGTTCGGCCAGTAACGAAAAAAACTCGATTTCCGTCTCGGTAAAAGGTCGAATCCTGGCTGTGTAGAGGGCGAGGGCTCCGATCATCTCGTCATTTACAAGAACGGGAACGATGAGGATGGAGGCGATCCCCTCTTTGGCCATGGATTCCTTGTCCAGGGTCCGGTCATCCTTTCGGGCGTCACGGTAATAGGTAAACCCGTCTTCTTTGAGGATCTTCATGTGCGGCCCCATGCGGCCCGCAGCATCGTGGAGATAGTCTTGAGAGATGCCCGTCATGGCTACCGCGGCATAACGGCCCTTCTGCTCATCCGTTGCCAAAAACAGGCAGGCCCCTTTGGCGCTCATGGTTTCCACGGCGGACTTGACTATCATCTTGAAAAGCTTTTCCCTGTCGTTCGTTATGTTCAGGACACGGGCGACCTTGCGGATTTCCTTCAGGTATTCTTTCATATCTCGCTCACTTTCTTATGCGGTTGGTTCCTTTGTCACAGCCTTTCTTGCCCGGTCTTGCGGGCCGTTTTCTTTTTTTTGGGAGCAACCCTCGGCGCTTGTGGCGGTTCGTCGCGCTCTGAAAGCCACCAGATGATTTTCGGGGCGAACTCGCGCTGAGACTTGGAGCTCACATAAATGCCGATGTGGCCCGTATCGAGACAAAGATCTTCTTTGTCGGCGCTGCCGATCTTTGCTGTAAGCTGATCGCAGGACGGGGGGGGGACGAGGTGGTCGTATCTGCCGTAGATGTTGAGTACCGGCATGGTAATGCGCCTCAAATCGACCTTTCTCCCTCCTATAACGAGGTCGTTTCTGATGAGCCGATTTTCCTTGTACAGCAACTGGATGAATTCCCGGAAAGTTTCGCCGGGGAGATCCGGGCTGTCGAAAATCCAGCGTTCCATGCGGATGAAGTTTTCCACGAAATCCTTGTTGTGAATATTTTCCAGGAGCCCCACATACTTGTCAATCATCAGGCGCGCCGGGTTGAGAAGCAGAAACCCCAGGTTCATGATGTCACCGGGGATGTTGCCGTAGGAGGCGACGAGCTTGTCCGGATCCAGGGATTGCGCCCAAACGTTGAGAAGCCCCGCCTCGTGTTCAAAATTTGTCGGTGTTACCGAGAGGACCATGTTTCTTATCTTTTCCGGGTGCAGGGCGGCATGCATCACGCACATGGTACCTCCCTGGCAAATTCCCATGATGTTTATTTTCCGGGACCCGCAAGCATCGCGGATGAAGTCCACACAGCTGTCGATGTATCCGTTGACGTGGTCATCGAGATTCAGGAATCGGTCCTTTCGTGTCGGGTAGCCCCAGTCGATCATGTAGACGTCGACTCCCGCCGCGAGGAATTTTTCCACGACGCTGCGGCTGGGCTGCAAATCCAACATGGTTTCCCGGTTAACCTGGGCATAAACGACAAGCAGAGGCGTCTTCAGGATGGGCGGTGCAACCGGGCGGTAATGTTTCAGCTTGACGCGGTCTTCCTGCCAAACCACGTCGTAGGGGGTCGTGGCGACGTCCGTCTGCAGGGGGCTCAGAAGGACATCCCTTGCGGCGCGGAGCCTGTCATAGAAATTCGACGTATCGCCGGCGACACGGGCCATGATTAACTCACCCGCTTTGATATAGGGTGCCATCAGGTCTGGGATTTGTGTCTTATCATCCCTTTGCATCTTTTTTTACCTGCACTTTCCGCTTGACGGCTTCGGCGCTTTTTTGCTGTGTTTCCGCCTTTAATCTCCGTCTGGCTTCCGTCCTCTCTGTCAATCGGGTTTTTTGTCCTGGTTCCCTTCTTGCCGCCTTTTCCGCTTTTCGCGGTGTTTCTTCCTCCCGTTTCTTTTTGGTATCTGCCTTTGCTTTGATTCGAACGGCTCCCCCTGTCTTCCGTTGAGCTTCTTTTCGCTCGAGCTCCTTAACCCTCTTCTTGAGAATGTACACATCCTTGTAAAGCTCATCCATGTCCCTGTTGGTGGGTATCGGCAGGTACTGGAGCAGGTCCATGAGAAACTCCGCACGGGCCGTCCGGAAATCATGCATTTTGTTAAGGGTGTCCCGAAGGGTTTCTATGTAATCAGGGGATCGCAGCAGTTCCAGGTAATGGTCTTCAAGCTTCTGAATCCAAAGCTGGTAAAGAGCTTGTGAATCCTCAAAGGCGGCCTTGCTTCCCCGTTCCAGCTTGGTTATTTCCTCCTGAACGGCATAATAGGCTTTTTCCATGGGGATCATCAAGAGTTGCAGAAACTCGGACAGGGCTGATTGGAAGTCAGAAGCATTTTCGATTACCTTGTTGAGGCGTTCCTGGTAGTAACGGGTCAGACCAACCTGGGGCATGTTCAGTATTTTTCTGAAATCCTCCATTTGGGAATGGTGAATCGTTTTTGTGGTTTGCTTGAGAAACTCGGCCATATTTTCGGTTTCACCCGTGTAACTGGTGCCAAGCATTTCAGCCCACTGCTTTTCCAGCTTGATGGAGTATCCCCAGAAGGGCTGGATTATCTTCAACATCAAGTCGCCGATAGAGTTGGCGGATTCGAAATCTTCAGGTTTTGGCATTCCGGTTGTAGAAGAAAGAGCTTGGAATAATTCGAAAAATTCCCTGAGAATCATGTCCGGTCCAAAGGCGGTGCCGGATCCTTCTCCGTCGGGGCGGGGAAATGGCGGCTGCAAGTTCCGGGTGGTTTGCTTCATGGCCTCCTCCCATACGCCCACCTGACTCCTGATCCAGTCTGCAAAAACAACGTCCTGATTGTCCTCGGTCGCCTTGCCCTTCTGCTTGTCGGTCATGCCCTACCTCTTTATTATTTTTCTGTTGATTCAGGAGCATGGGAAGAAGATTGCTTCTTAAGGTCTTCACACATGCTTCCATAAGCAGCCATCAGGGTTTGGAATTGTTCGGCCTGCTTTTTTATAAGTCCCTCAAAACCTCGGGCAATCTCGCCTGTATCCATTTCCTGACGGTTGCCCTTTTGCTTTCTACGCTGCAACCTTTTCTCAAGATCTGCGATCTTTTTTTTCAAATTTTCATTTTCCCCGGCCAGGGCGTCGTATGTCTTCCGGGGAACCATTCCCCAGATGCCGATGAATTCCTCGCAGGAATTCAAAAAATCCTGGGTGGCCTTCTCCCATAATTGGTCATTCACGGCCGGTGGCCCGGTCTTATTTTCCAGGCCATAGAACTTCCGAAACAGGTTCAGTTGCGTTTCGAAAGGTTTGAATCCCTCATCAATCAGGCGCTGCAGATTTTCGATCTGTTCCTGTCCCTTGGCGGCGTTGATCAGTAAGTTCCCCCAGAATTCAAGAAATCTTTTGTCCATAGGCGTTTCTCCGAAAATACCATAGGGCCGGATTACGGCAATCGGTTACTCATTTGACGGGTGAGTCCGATTGTTCGTCAAGGTCAAGCTGAAACCGGACCGGCCCGCGCGCTCCATTCAGAAATTGCTTATGCAGGGCACACTCGGAAGACGGCAGGGGCCAGGAAGTGGCGACCGCACCGTGCCCCCTCGGGAATTCGGTGACTTCCACATCGATGTAGTCGGCGGGCGCAAGTGCCGAGCGCGGATCCACAAGATCGTCTTCCGCGGCATAGCAAAGCAGCCAGGGGATTTTTTTCCCCTGGAGCCGCTTGAAATTGAGGGACCGGCCGAAAAGTTTCACCGGCAGTGTGCCGTCTTTGGTTACGGGTTTGGTATACGAATCGAAACTTAATTTGGTCAACCCGACCGGCAGGTCATTGCGCTCATAAATAAGCCAGTAATTGAGTGCTGCCGCTGTAGGCGTTATCTGGAAAGTGTCACCTTTCTGGCGGTTGAACATGTCGAGATCACGATACAATGTCACAAGGGGGGCTTCCTGTTCGATGCTTTTGAGCTTAAAGACCCAGCTCATGACGGTGCCATCGATCACCTGGTTGCCATTTGACAGTGTTTTGGTGGCGTAGCCGAGATCGCGGAACCGCGTCGGCAGGAGTGCAAGATACTCGGCCAGAGCCCTGCTGCGTGTGCCGTCCATCGGCGCGACACAGGTAATAAAGGCATCCACCAGCCCATCCAGCTTGCCGGACAAGAGACTCAGCAGGGCAACGTAGCCTCCCTGGCAAAAGCCGTTGAGTGTAACAGGCTTACCGTGGCGCTGCTGAATGATTTCACAGAAATGCCTTGTGTCACGGCAATCGTCTTCTCCGGTCATGGTCTGAACAGCCGGGCTGGATTGGATGTCCTTCATGATACGGATGTATGTTGGAATGCCCTGGTTGGCGAAACAATGGGTATAACTCTTGTTTTCTCCCGGGAGAAAGGCAAGGATCGATGCCCCCAAAACATAAGGGGGAATCACGAGTACCGGTTTCCCGGCGGGACGGACCTTTGCGCACCCCTTCCAAGGCAGGACCTGATAAAGAATGAAACGATCTGTTTCCGCAGCTTTGATATATCCGCCATCGTTGAAATGAAAACCGAAGAAAGGCTCAATATCGAGTATTGCCTTCGGATAATCGTAAACGAGGACTTGGATGAGCTGCGAAACACGATCCGCTTGCCGGAGAAGATCTTTCTCTTCATGCCCGGTCAGCGTGCCGAGCCATGACGAAAACCACTTTTCCGCCTCCGCTGCGTGAAAGGAATTCATTATGCGTGCGGTCCCCAATGCCCCCCGCCTGGCGATGTTCATGTTAAACAGGAAAAGCTCGATGTAGTCTCTTGCTGTTTCCTGCGGCAGGTATTCGAAGACCTTTCGTTTTTCGATCTGCTGGAAATAGTGGAGGGATAGCCAGTAAGGCGTCGAGAAATCGAAGATATTACGCAAAATTCCGTTCAGGCAGGTTTGTGAGGCCGCGACTATTCTTGCTGCGGACCGGATCGCCTCCATGTTCATATCGCCGTTCTTTAACGGCGGCTTCAGGCGGTCATCCGTCCATGCGTTCCACAGTTGCCATGGAATAAGATAAGACATTGATCGCTTGCCCTTCAAGCCGACCCCCACCCCCGGGAATCAGTCTTTATTTCTTCTCCTGGAAAAAACTCTCCATCTTTTGGAAGTTTTCGTCAATAAGCTTTTTGAAGTCATCAAAGCCCTTCCTGTACATGGCTGCCCATTCTTTGGCGGCCTTCTTGCCTTCTTCGGACATGCCGGAAGCCTTATCGATATAGAGGTCGACAACCTTTTCCATCTGGTCCTGAATCATGGTCATGTTGTTGAAAGCGTGTGTGCACATAGATTTGTTAATGTCGATCATCTGCTTGAGTGCATCTTTGGGCTGAATCATTTTTCTCCTCCTTTGTCTTTATGCCTTTTTGGTGCCGGTTTTCGACGCTTCAGCGAAAAAATCGTCGACCTTTTTAAAACTCTCGTCCACCGCAACCTTGAATTCCTGAACCCCTTTCTTGTAGGCTTTCATCCATTCCTGAATAGCCTTCTTTCCCTCATCGGGAAACCCCTGGGCCTGGTCCAGATACATCTCGATCATTTTCTGATTCTGCTCCTGGAACATGGTCATAGCGTTAAAGGTGTTTTCAAACGTTGACTTGTAGAAATTAAAGGTCTGGTTGAACACATTTTTCGGGTCCATGATTTTATCCTCCGTTTAGAAATGAATTTTGACAAAAAAATAATACAAGTGCAGGGATTTGTCAAGCAAAACATGTTGCAATGCAGCAAGACATTTCTCTCTATAAGAATCTGTAAATAATATTTGATATCATGAGAAATATGTCCTATGTTCACCTGGCAGCTTACTGAATAAATATTGCGAAGTAACAACCACGAAAGGAAGGTCATCAATTACAGGGGAGGTTACAATGCCGAATAAGGTCGCACTGAAAAAATATGCGAATCGCCGCTTGTATGATACGGAGCGGAGCGCTTACGTAACTCTGGAAGATATCTCTGCGCTGATCCGCCGCGGTCGGGAGGTTGTTGTGACGGATGCACAGACCGGTGAAGATGTGACGGCCTTCATCCTGACCCAGGTCGTGCTGGAGGAGGCCCGGAAGAAAAACATCCTCCTGCCGGCGCCGCTGCTCCACCTGATGATCCGACATGGAGACCGGCTCCTGGGGGAATTCTTCGACAAGTACCTCGAGCAAAGCCTGATAAGCTTTCTGCACTATAAATCTATGGCCGACGTCCAGTTTGCCGAGTGGCTGAAAATGAGCGCCGACTTCTCCGAAAAAACTGCCCGTTCCATGCCGGAGGCGAATCCCTTCCAGGGCTTCTTCGATCTCTTCGGTGCCGCCCAAACGGCCAAAGAGGAAACCACGTCTTCCGCCGAAAAAAACGGAAAGACCACCCCAAAACGGAAAAAGTAAGAAACAGAGGTTTTTATTATCCCTTCATAAACATGAAGATTTTCTATCCATTGAAAGTGCGTGCCGCCTACGGCATTTTTGTCATGTCGACCGGAGTGAGAAATTTTAAGTTAGGTTATATCATTGCGCTCAGGTTCCGACCATTCGCCCGGAATAACTTTTTAAGCGATGACATAGACACTGACTGGAAGGCCGTGGCGGGAGTGAAAACTGAGCATCGTTTACAAAACAAATCGGGAACATGGTTAACACGGGTTCAGTCAAATCCATTGCCTTTCTTTTACCGTAGCCGTGCCTTTCTCCTGCCTGCACGGATCATGTTAATACAGAAAACAGGAAAAATGTGGGGATGGGGGGTAAGGCTTTGTACCAGACGGTTTCCTTCCTTGATATCTTCTGTTATTCGATGGAGGACTTTTTTTGATTGCGGACTGGTAACTTGCATCATGGTGGTTGTGAGAGTTGGAACAAGGGGAAGTCCTGCCCCGAGCAGAGTAGCCGACTGGCGTGTGAAAAGGGTGATCTCTCCCGGCGTCACCTTTTCGCAAAACCTCGGTCTTGACAACTTTCCGGATATTTTTACAGCCGTAATTCCGAGAACTTAAACGGGGTAAATCGTACTTTCCCGCAATTTTTGCCTTGCAGCAAAAGGACTTATTGCATCCCCAATGCCCTTTATTTGATTGCCCCTCCTGTATTCTGGCCTATGTATTCAAAAGCCGGCTTCAGGCGGCGGCGTTACTGGTTCTTGACCAGATATTCGCTGATCTTGTCCTTGATGAGCAGAGAGGATTCCTGGTTGCCCAAGAAACCGACCCGAATCCCGACCAGGGTCGTTTCTTTCGATTTATATTCGAGACGGATTTTGACATTTTCATTTCGAATGCGGGCGGTGATGGTTCCCGTCCCGATTCTCCAGTCGGGGACGACCTCCTTGCCGCTCAGTTCGGCGACGGTCATTTCACAGGCGGTCCGAACCTTGTCGAATGGCATGTTATATTCCACCCGCAACTCGCCGTTTATGTACATGTAGGTTCCGGAACCAGCGCCTACAGCGGCACCGCCGATCAGCAGCGGGGCGCATCCTGCGAGAAAAAGAAGACATAAAAGACCCGCCGTCCAAAGCACTCGTTTTGTTCTCATGAATAATCTCCTTTCGCTCCGTGGTGTCATTCTAGTTTTGACAACTCGTTCAATAACTCTTCCTGTTTCCTGGTCAAATCAGTCGGAATAGTGACGACCGCTTCGATGATCTGGTCTCCCCTGCCCATGCCCCGAATATGCGGTATACCCTTGCCTTTCAGGCGGAAGATCGCCCCCGGCTGGGTGCCCTTCGGGATTTTCAGCTTTTCCGATCCCGTCAGGGTAGGAATATCGATTTTTCCGCCCAGGGCCGCCTGTATGTAGGTGATCGGCACCCGGCAGTAAAGATCATAGCCGCGCCGGTCGAAGTATTCATGAGGTTCGACATGGATGAAAACGTAAAGGTCGCCGTCCGGCCCGCCGTAATTGCCCTGTTCTCCTTCTCCCCGAAGGCGCAGTCGGGACCCGGTTTCAACACCGGCGGGAATTTTCAGGTTCACCATTTTCGTCACGCTGACCCGGCCGGCTCCCCGACAGGATTTACAGGGGTGGGTGATCATCTGCCCCTGACCGTGGCATTGGGGGCATGTGGTGCTGATACTGAAAAATCCCTGGGATTGAACGACCTGACCGCGGCCGTGGCAGCGGGGGCATATGGTTGGTTTTTTCCCCGGTTCGGATCCGCTGCCGCCGCACGCCTCGCATACCGCCTGTTTTGCCACATCGATGTCCATGGCTGTTCCCATGGCGGCGTCCATGAACGAAATGCTCAGGTCATAGCGCAAATCCGCGCCGGCCCGGGCGGCGGTGCGTGGACGGGATCGCCCGGGGCCACCCGCCCCGAAAATATCGGAAAAGATATCATTGAAACTGGAAAAGACGTCTTCAAAACCTGAGAAACCCTGGAACCCGGACCCGGTGAGGCCTTCATGACCGTAACGATCGTATATTTCCCGTTTCTGCGGGTCCGAAAGGACCTCGTAAGCCTCGGCCGCTTCTTTGAATTTTTCCTCCGCCTCCCGGTTGTCGGGGTTGCGGTCGGGGTGGTAGAGCATGGCCAGTTTCCGGTAGCTCTTCTTGATGTTTTCTTCGGCAGCGGTTCTTTCTATGCCAAGTACTTCGTAATAACAGCGTTTTATCATGCCTGTGAATGAACCTCCGATGGATGTGGCGTCTCCCGGCGCAAATCGGTCCAGGCCATCACCTTTTCGGGCGATACGATAGTCATCGGAGCTTGCCGTGTCAATAGCCGGTTCATGTGAATCAGTGGAGAAGCCGTTTCAGGGCCTCTTCGTATTTCTCCCTTGTCTTTTCGACGATCTCCTGCGGAAGCCGGGGTGCGGGCGGTTTCTGATTCCAGCTCAGGGACAGGAGATAGTCCCGCAGAAACTGTTTGTCGAAGCTTTTCTGGGGCCGGCCTTCCTCATAGTTATCTTTTGGCCAGAATCGGGATGAATCCGGGGTAAGGAGTTCGTCGATCAGAATGAGGTCATCTCCCAGCAGGCCGAACTCCAGTTTGGTGTCCGCAATGATTATGCCGGCCCGGTCGGCGATTTCAGCCGCTTCCCTGTAGATGGCCATGCTCTTGTCGACAATTCTGGCGGTCATTTCTTTGCCCAGGATGTCTTCGACTTCCTTCCGTGTGATGGCCGCATCATGCTCCCCTGCGGGGGCTTTGGTCGTCGGCGTGAAGATCGGTTCCGGAAGACGGGACGATTCCTTGAGCCCCTCGGGCAGGCGTATGCCCGATATCGTTCTGTCCAGGCAATAGTCTCTCCAGCCGGAGCCGCTGAGATAACCCCGGACGATGCATTCCACAGGGAGTGCTTTCGCTTTTTTAACCAGCATGCTCCGGCCTTCCAGTTCCTGCCGGTAGGGCGAACACTCCGGCGGATAGGAAGACGGTTCGGAGGAAATCAGATGGTGCCCGATGAGGTGTTCCATCTTCTTGAACCAGAACAGGGACATCCGGGTCAGGATCTTGCCCTTTCCGGGAATGGGTTCCTGCATCACCACATCAAACGCGGAGATACGGTCCGTGGCGACAATGAGAAGATTCGTGCCCAAATCGTACACATCACGGACTTTTCCCGTATTGATCAGCTTGAGTTCGGGGTAATTTGTTTTCATCAGGCCTGAATCCGCCATTTCAAACCTCCTTTGTACGGCTGTCGGCAGCCGGGATGCAAACGGTCAGCTTCACTGTATGTAGGGATTGTGGCGCTTCTCGTGCCCGACTGTGGAGACAGGCATGCGGCCGTAATTATGTCCCGGCAGAATCCTGGTTTCATCCGGAAGGGTCAGGATTCTTTCCTGGATGGACCGGTGCATGACCGGCCAGGAGCCTCCGGGAAGATCCGTACGCCCGACAGCCTCCACGAAAAGCGTATCGCCGGTGAATACGCAACCGTCCACATACAGCGCCATCCCCCCCGGCGTATGGCCCGGCGTGTGAATAACGCGGAGCGACACGTTGCCGACGGTGATCAGGTCTTCGTCCTTGACGGTCAGGTCGGCCGGAGGCGACTGGGTGGCCCCGAACATGCGCAGCATGGCCGAGGGCGTGTTTCCCAGCATGGGCGCATCAAGCTCGTGAATGATGATGGAAGCCCCCGTTTTCTCCTTCATCTCCTTGTTGCCGCAGATATGATCAACATGGCCGTGGGTGTTGACGATATAATCGATATGAATGCCGTTGTCCCGGGCCAGCCCGATTAGGTAATCGATATCATCAGCGGGATCGATTACGAGGCCTTTCCCGGTTTCGGGATCACCGACGATGTAAGCGAACACGACCATGGGGCTGACTTCAATTTGCTTGAGAAACATCAAATCCTCCAGTTTTATGAATAGGGTGGTTTTCGGGACCCTACGAAATGTGTGCGGGTAGTCAGGATAAAAACGCTTGTAAAGGAACCCGCCATGCGAGAGCGAAGAGGCGCCTTTAATTTCGACGTTGCCTACCATGTTTAATTCAGTAAAGTCAATCGAATTCAGGACGTCAAGGGACACCGGGAGCCGGGAGGATCTTTCGGAAGCGCACGGCGAAGAATCCGTCCGTGCCGTGACGGTGCGGCTGCATTTTCAGAAAGCTTTTTTCATCAAGGCATTCAGGGAGAATGCCGTCGGGAGACGTTTCGGGGCGGAATTCGCGGTGACGGGTGAGAAAAGCGCTTGCCTGCTCCTCGTTTTCTTCGGGAAGCACACTGCAGGTGCTGTAGATAAGCAGTCCTCCCGTCCTGAGATACGCGGCGGCGCCGTCCAGCAGGTCCCTCTGAAGGGGAAGGGTTTGCAAGATGTCTTTGGGGGAGAGGCGCCATTTGATCTCGGGATTTCTCCTCAACGTCCCGAGCCCCGTGCAGGGTGCATCGACAAGCACAAGGTCGAAGGTTTCCCGGCATGAATCCGGCGGTGCTGTCCTCCCGTCACGGCAGAGCGTCCTGATGCAGGTGGCGCCAAGCCGCTCCGACATTTGACGCAGCGAATCCAGCTTTGCGGCGGCAACATCCAGGGCGGTGATGCTGCCCCGGTCGCGGATCAATGCGGCCAGATGTGTTGTCTTGCCTCCCGTACCGGCGCAAAGATCCAGGATCGTTTCTTCGGGATGCGGGTCTGTAAAAAGCGAGACAAGCTGCGATCCCTCATCCTGCAACTGTATTTTCCCCTCCCGGAACCAGGAAGTCTCCCTGACCGGACATGCCGGGCGTTTCATAAGGATGGCATCCCGGGCATAAACGGCGGCTTCGGCTTCCCAGTCACGGCCGTTCATTTCTTCGAGCAGGGCATGACGGGTTGTTTTCAGGCTGTTGACGCGGACCGTGACAGGGGGGATCATATTGTTGGCGAGGCATAGTCGTTCCGTTTCCTCTTCCCCGAAAAGGGCGATCCATTTTTCCACGAGCCAGCGGGGATGGGAACAGGCGACGGAAAGATAGAGGGCCGCGTCCCGGTTCCGGTCGGGAAGGTGGATGTCGTTCCGTTCACGGATGCTGCGGCGCAGAAGGGCATTAACGAGGGCACCGCGTCCCCGGAAGCATGACTCCGCGATGCCGACCGAGGCGTTGACCACCGCGTGGGCCGGCAAGCGGTCCATGAAGAAAATCTGGTACAGGGCAGCACGGAGGGTATTTTTCAAGCCGGTGGCCATGGCGTCGAAAGGGCCGCGGTAAAACCGTGCGATCACCCAGTCGAGGTAACCCCTTTGACGCAGGGTGCCGAGAACGATCTGTGTGACCAGGCGCCGGCCCCGGGGATCATGATGCAGGCGGCGGGAAAGGGAGTGGTCGAGCAGGGGCTCGGCGTAAGCGTTCCGTTCTTCGACGCGATTCAGAATATCGACGGCCAGTCGCCTTGGATCGGCGGTTTGGCGAATATCATGTTTAGGGGTCATTTTCGGTCATTCCCGTCGTCAGGGGAGATTTTTCTAGAAATTAACTTGCTTGTATCGTATTTAGAGGATCAAATTCAACCTCAATGTCCATATCTGAGGATCATTGGCCGAATCGGCCGTATCGGGTGCGCGGGAGGCGTCTCCGTATGCCGGAAACGCAGAGGGGCGGAGGGGGCTTGCATCCGGGACCCGGCCGGAGCCGCCGCAATACTTTGGGGGGGGAACTGTTTTTATGACATGGCTGCAAAAGCTTAGACCGCAACGCTTCGGGACACGGCTTGTCATCTTGACGCTGTTTGCCGTTCTGATTCCGGTGGCCTTTTTTGTTGTCTCCTTCAACCTCCACAACCGCTCCTTTGTCCAGAAGATCAACCAAGGCGTCGACGAAATTGAAAAGCAAACCCAGATCCGCATCGATCGGGCCATACGGAATATGGCGGAAACCTCCATCCGGCAGAAGGCGGAAGACGTCGCCATACAACTGGACATCTATCTTTCCCAACATCGTGCCCTCACCCTGAAGGATCTGCAGGAGTCTCTTGAATTCAGACGCCTGGCCATACAGCCGTTCGGCATATCGGGCTATACATCGGTGCATGACCTGACGACGGGGGTGGTCCGGTTTCATTTGAACGCGGAAATCGAGAATCTCGATGTGAAGGATTTTGCCCGGATGCTTCCGGGTTTTGTGCCGGTTCTTAATGAAGCCCGGCTTCAGAAACGTTCAAGCGGCTATTATGATTGGAAAGATTTTGACGGCGAGGTCTACACCAAATTCATGTACGTTGTGGCCCTCAATTCCGTGACGGCGGACGGGATCCGTCTGGCCGTGGCCAGCACAAGTTACCTTGACGAATATGCCGAACCCATGCGCCTGACCCAGGATGCCTTTCAGGAGATGACGGAAGGCCTGATCCGCACCGTCAACGACTTTTCCCGGGCTTTCTGGGAGTCATCCCTGGTGCTGCTTATTGTGGCCGGGGCCATCCTGTTTTTATTTGCCTACTGGATGGGAAAATATTTTTCCCGGACCATCGACGGGTTGCGGGAAGCAACGGCCAAAGTAAACAAGGGCGAATTCAATGTCTCCGTTCAGTCCCTGGTCAAGGGTGATCTCGGGGCGCTCGTGACTGATTTCAACAACATGTTCGTGCGCCTCGGGCAAACGACCGTGTCCAAGAAGCGCCTGGAGGAAAGTGAGGCAAAGCTGCGGACGACCAACGACGAGTTGATGCGGGAGATTGAAGAGCGTCATCACGTCGAGGCGGCCCTGCGGATGTCGGAACAGAAGTACCGGAACCTCTTTGAATATTCCAAGGATGCCATCATGATCCTCGATAAGGAAGGTTTCAAGGACTGCAACCAGTCGACCCTGAAGATATACGGCTGTGAAACCAAGGAGGAATTCACTTCCCGGCATCCGGCGGATTTTTCTCCGCCCTGCCAGCCGTCGGGAAAGGATTCCTGGCAGGAATCCATCGCCCAGATTGAGAATGCGATGAAAAACGGTTTTAGTTCCTTCAACTGGGTTCACAAGAAAATCGATGGGACGCTGTTCCCCTGTGAAGTGTTACTGGGCAAGTTTGAGATGGAGGGAAAGGAAGTGGTGCAGGCCGCCGTGCGCGATATCACGGAGCGCATCAAATCCGAAGAGGCCATCCGGGAAAGCGAAAACCGGTTCCGGTTGCTGTCCGAGAGCTCACCCCTGGGTATCGCCGTCCTGAATCCCGAAGACAGCTTCGAATACATCAATCCGCGCTTCACGGAAATATTCGGTTACCGGCAGGAAGACATTCCCGACCGGGAGACGTGGTATGGCCGGACCTTTCCCCAGAGCGCGTATCGCAAGGAGTTCGAGGCCTTCTACCGGGATGAGGTTGAGGTTATGCGGGAAGGCGAGACCGGACCAATGCGGGAGCGCATTCTGAACATGCGCGCCAGGAATGGGAGCGATAAGACCATCCATTTCCGGGCGGTGATCATGCCGAATGGGAATCATCTCCTGACTTTCGAAGATATCACAGAGTACCGCCAGATGGAAATCCAGCTCCGCGAAGCGCAGAAAATGGAAGCCATCGGCACTCTGGCGGGAGGTATTGCGCATGATTTCAACAACCTGCTGATGGGAATCCAGGGTTATGCCTCCCTGATGATGCTGGAAATCGACCAGAAGCACCCGTTTTATGAAAGCCTGGAAGCAATTGAGAAGCAGGTGCGCAGCGGCGCCGACTTAACGCGCCAGCTTTTGGGGTACGCACGGGGCGGCCGTTATGAAGTCAAGCCGACGCAGATCAACGAGCTGGTCGAGCAGACCCTCAGCATGTTTGCCCGCACGCGAAAAGAGCTGAACATCTATCGTGACTATGTCCAATCGCCGTGGGTGGTCGAAATCGACCGCACCCAGATGGAGCAGGTCCTGCTGAACCTGTTTTTGAACGCCTGGCAGGCCATGCCCGGCGGCGGCGAACTCTACCTGGATACGGCCAATGTCACGTTCACCGAAGAAGAGGCGGCCGATTCCGATGTAGCGCCGGGCCGGTACGTCAAGGTTTCCGTTCGCGATACGGGAGTCGGCATGGATGCCTGGACCCGGGAGCGGATCTTCGATCCCTTTTTCACGACTAAGGAAATGGGGCGGGGGACGGGACTGGGCCTGGCCACGGTTTACGGCATTGTCCGCGGTCATCAGGGTTACATCAAAGTCCATTCCGAAAAGGGTTTCGGAACCGAGTTCCTGATTTATCTCCCGGTCTCGGATGCAAGCCTGGAAGAAGACAGAACCAGGCCGTCCCAGGAGTTGAAAAAAGGAGGCGAGACGGTTCTGCTTGTCGACGATGAAGAGGTGGTCCTGATTGTTACCCGGCGGATGCTTCGGATGCTCGGCTACTCCGTCATCACGGCCTCCTCGGGTCCGGAGGCGATAGAAGTCTACCGATCCCGCAGGGATGAAATTGCCCTGGTCATTCTGGACATGATCATGCCCGGGATGGGCGGTCGCGAAGTGTTCGATCGGTTGAAAAGGATCAATTCACGTGTTCGGGTTATTCTTTCCAGTGGCTACAGTGTCGAGGGGCAGGCCCAGGACATTATCGACGAAGGCGCCATGGCCTTTATCCAGAAGCCCTTTTCGCCGGGCGTTCTGGCGGATCAGATCCGGGAGGT
>CAYPKE010000019.1:710-24950 GCA_964411235.1 uncultured Syntrophales bacterium | reverse complement strand
GGGTAGCGGGCCAGGTCGGCGACGTGCCCCTCTTTCGCCTCGGTCGTGAAGGCCGGTCGAAGCGGCAAGCCTGTCCTGCTGACCCTGTTTCTGAACTGGGCGGTCAAGCCTTTCACGATGTACGCCATCGCCCTTTTTTTTCTTGGATATCTTCTGAAAACGTTTATCGGGGTGGACGCCACCGACCTGGTTAAAATGCCCTTCGGCCTCGATCTTCCTGTGGGCGCCAGCCATGGTGCCGGCACGGTGGTCATGGTCGGCGACATTAAAATGCTGGAGGTTCCCCTGTGGCGCAGTTATCTTGCCGGATGCATTCTACTGGGCATCGCACCCTGCACCGCCATGGTCCTGGTCTGGGGCTATCTGTCACGGGGGAATGACGGACTGACGCTGGTGATGGTCGCCATCAACTCTCTGACAATGCTTCTTTTATACGGCGTTCTGGGCGGATTTCTCCTCGGCATCGGACGCCTGCCTGTCCCCTGGCAGGCCCTGCTGCTTTCGATCGGGATTTATGTCGCCCTGCCATTGGTCTGCGGCTACTATTCCCGGAAATGGATTCTCCAGTTCAAGGGTGAAGCCTGGTTCAAGGAACGGTTCCTCCATTTCCTGACGCCGGTCACCATCGTCGCCCTCCTGATCACCCTGGTGCTGCTGTTCTCCTTCAAGGGCAATGTTATCCTGACCAACCCCTTGACCATTCTCTGGATCGCCATTCCTCTCTTTATCCAGACGATCTTCATCTTCGCCCTCGGCTACGGATTGGCCCGCCTGCTCCGCCTGACCTATGAGGACGCCGCCCCGGCCGCAATGATCGGCGCATCCAACCATTTCGAAGTGGCCATCGCAACGGCGGTCATGCTCTTCGGCCTTTCGTCGGGGGCCGCGCTGGCCACGGTGGTGGGCGTCCTGATTGAGGTGCCGGTCATGCTGATGCTCGTCAAGTTCTGCCTGCGGACGCAGCACTGGTTTCCGGCAAAAAGTCACTGATTTATAAATTACGGAGGAGGATCTTGTCATAGATGCAACATCACTTGCCTTTCTCGGCGGCGGCCGTATTACGCGGATTTTTCTTGAGGGATGGCGCAGATGCAACCGCCTGCCGGATCAAGTTATCGTTACGGATGTCGAGGCCAAGCCTTTGCGGGCCCTGCATAAATCTTTTCCGACCATCAAGATTTACCCGCAGGATAACGCGATGGCCGCGTTACGGGATATTATTTTTTTGGCTGTTCACCCCCCGGCGGTGGAAACCGTGCTTTCCGAAATCAAAGACGTTTTGAGACCGGAGTCCGTCGTTGTTTCCCTCGCGCCGAAGTGGTCCATGGACGCTATTGCCGCGCGCTTGAATGGGTTCCGCCGCATTGTGAGGGCGATTCCCAACGCCCCTTCCATCATCAACCAGGGGTTTAACCCCATCGCCTTCACGCCGGACTTTCCGGAATCCGAAAAGCGCGATCTGCTTCCATTGTTCATGGCACTGGGAACTTGCCCTGAAGTGGACGAAAAGAAGCTGGAGGCCTATGCGATCCTGACGGCCATGGGCCCGACCTATTTCTGGCCCCAACTGCAGGAGATGAGGTTGCTCGGCGAATCGTTCGGCCTGTCCGCCGAAGAAACTGTAGAGGGTTTGACCAGAATGATGGAGGGATCGCTCAACACCATCTTCCGGTCTTCCCTGTCCTACGATGCGGTTGTGGATCTCATCCCCGTCAAACCGTTGGGGGAGGACGAGCCCGCGTTCCGCGAAGCCTACCGGACGAAACTCCGGGGACTCTATGAAAAATTGAAAAGTTAACAAAAATTTCACAAGAGCCGTTGGCGTCAAGGCCTCTGTTGGGGTTGCTTTTTGGGCCTGAATCACTTAGATAATTTCTGATTTGTTACGGTACACCCCTTTTGGGGGGGGCATGGTTATAACGCATGGAGGCAACATGAAACTGCAGGCCAAAGTCCTGCCGGAAAAATACCGAATGGTGCTGACCGTTCTGTTGGCTTTGGGCGGTATCGGCCTGATGGTCTTTTACGAGGTTTGCGACACCGCCTGTTCCTATCTGATCGGCGACATGTTCGGGATTGATTTGAAGTGGGTTGGGATAGCATATATGCTGGCGCTCATGCTTCTGGCCCTGTTCCGGCTGCTTCCCTGGCTCCGCGCTCTCTTGGCTGCCGGTCTCGGCGTGGAGGCATATCTGGTTGTGTTCCAGATCCAAAACGAGGTGTATTGTCCGTTCTGTCTCGTTTTTGCATTACTGGTCATTGCGGCTTATTCCGTGAATTATGAAGTGCCCTCCGCCTGGTTGGAAAACCGCCGCCGGATGTGGCTGTATTTTTTAGGAGAGGTTGATCTGAAGATGATGAATGCAAAAAAAGTCCCCCTGATCGTTTTTGCTCTGACCGGCTATCTTTTTACTGTTTTTTCCTTTTCCGGCGCCGTCACCCCGGCCTACGGGAAAGAGCACACCGGAATTCCCTCCCTCGGCAAGGGTTCGTACGAAATCCTTCTTTTTTCCGATTATTTCTGTCCCCCCTGCCGGAAACTCGATACCGCAATCGAGCCGGCCCTCAAGGCCTTGCTGGAACACGGCAACGTGAAGATCACCTTCATCGACGTCCCCTTTGCCGACGCCACCCCCCTGTATGCGAGGTACTACCTTTACGCCATCCGCGCCGGTGCAACGGGGGAAGAGGTTCTCAGAATCCGGGGCACCCTCTTCCAGGCCGCCCAGGACAAAAAAATCCTGTCACGCGATCCGCTTTTGCAGCATCTGCAGGCGCAGAACATCGTCTGGAAGGAATACGATGTACAGCCCGTTTTCCAGAAGCTGAATCAAATCATCAGGCAGTACCGGGTGACCTCAACGCCCACCTGTATTATCAAATCCGCCACATCACGCGACCGGAAATTCATTGGAAGCGATGAGATCGAGACCGGCCTGCTGAAATTCAAAAGTGATCTGGGCGTGAAGGTAGGGAAAGCAACCCCTTAGCCGGCCTGGTGTTCAATAACTGACCATGCGGCAGATGGCATACGGATACTTTTTGACAGGTTAATAATGGACTTACGCGGTCTCAGAAGAGGAAAATGCTTTATTATCAGCAAATTACAGCCTTCCTGGTCTTCACAGGCTGTGCTGGCATACCGGTTGCTTAAAAAAATAAAATTATCCGAGAACAACCGGCTATGAAAAATTTATATTTTTTTTCTCTCATTTTCTTGGTGCTGTGCGTCTCACACGCCGATGCACAACCTTATCCCCACAGGGAAGGAATGGGAAGGGGACATGGCGCCCCTGCTTTCATCGATCCTCTGGGGGCCAATTTGAATCTCACACCGGAGCAGTTGGACCGGATCAACGCAATCCGGAAATCCCAAACCGAAACCTTGCAGCCACTGCAGGAAAAGCTGAATGCCAAACGCAGGGAACTCCGGCAACTCTGGCTTGAGCCTTCACCGGACCGGGAACAAATCGAAGCCATGAACAGGGATGCCCGTGAAATTCGAAAAAAAATCGCCGAACACGCTACCGGTCACCGAACCGCTATTTTCGACATCCTCACACCGGAACAGCAAGACCGGCTTCGGGCTTACGAGGAGAAGCGGGGATATGATCCCGGCCGATTCCGCAAAGACAAACGGGGCCCGCATCGGCCTCCCGGCTGGGAAGGACATCACAGGGGAAACTGATCGGGGATCCCGGGCCATATCTTGTCTGCATGACGATAGACCGCAGGGAGTGTTAAGTGAAAAAAATCGCGTGGCTGTTTCTTCTGCTCAGCATCTTTGCCTCTCCCGCCTGGGGCCTTCCCCCCCCGGAGGTGGATCCCGATTTGGTCGTTACCCTTTTGATCAGCGCTAACGTCCACGGAGAAGTAGAGCCATGCGGCTGAGGCGGCGCCAAGCTTGGCGGTCTGGCCAGGCGCGCATCCTATATTGAAACCATCAGGAAGCATAACCGCCATGTCCTGTTGCTTGACGCGGGGGATCTCTTCTTTCCTCCGACCTCCACGCCGCAATCCCTGACGGGGGATGAGCGAAAGTTGTTCGGTTCGAAAATCGATCTTCTAATGCGTTCCTACCATTTGATGCGATACGACGGTTTCACCCCCGGTGAGGCGGACCTGGCCCTCGGCGTTCAGGAACTTTTCGAGCGGCAGCGGGAAGGGGCTTTTTCTTTTCTCCTGGCCAATCTGATCGATCGCCGGTCAAACAAGCCCGTTTTTTCCCCGTATGTCATCAGGACATGGGACGATCTCAAGGTCGGAATCTTCGGCCTGCTCGCCGATGGTTTTACCTTGAGTCCGTCCACCGGGGACAGGGAACACTATGTTTTGGCGGACCCTATCGAAACCGCTGCCGCCGTCGTCGATCTGTTGAAGGCTGAGGGCTGCCGCGTTATTATCTGCGTCGCCCATCTGCCGGCAAATGAACAGAGAAAACTGGCGCTGGCGACACCTGGCATACACTTCCTCGTCAGCGGTCACGATGGATCCCGAAAACCGGCCATGGAAGAGATAAACGGGGTTGAAATCCTGCGTGCCGGCTCCAAGGGAGAGCATCTGGGACAGCTTGAATTCGCCATGGCGGGGGACCGGCTTTTGTATCATTATCAGACCATTCCGCTGGATCGCAACCTCGCCGATGACCCTCAAATCGGCGCGATGGTCCGTCAGTACAAGGAATGGGTACGTGCGCTGATTGCGGAGGAATAAAAAGGAGTCGCCTGGCCTTTGCAGACCCTGCTGACGCCTTCGTCACGATTCGACACGTGTTACCGCCGGCGGCCCAGGGGATCATCAAGAAAGGATCATTAATATGGTTCATCCGACTAAAGCGTACTTGGTTTCATGAATGGCCATGATTTTGAGTTTGAAGAATTGCATATCCCTGAAGCCATAGGCCATACGTTTCATGGTTTTGATTTTGTTGTTTGTTCCTTCCAATGATGCCGATGAGATGCGGTAATCATAAAAAGAAAGGATTCCTGATTGGAAGGCGGCAAGGGTTTTGGCGAACTTCATCAGCATTTTGATGCCGGAGGATTCCGCTCTTTTGATCCAGTCGGCCAGCACAAGTTGTGCTTTGGATTTGTTTGGCTGAAGCCAAGTTTGTCGAAGGTCTTCCTTCATGATATAGGCACATGCAAGAGGTTGGTTTAACTTCAGGGCATCGGCCAGGCGTTCTCTTTCTCCTTTTGACGTGTCCAAATTTTCCAGGTTTTTCAGGAGAAGCCAACGGGTGCCCTTCAAGACATTCTTCTGAAGGATATCCCTGGTTTCGCGGTAAAGATCTCTTCGCAATTCGGATAACTTATCATTGAAGAGCTTGATGACATGAAAATGGTCAAAGACAATAGCGGCGTTGGGGAGATGGGAAGATACAGCGCTAATATAAGCAGGAGACATATCCATGGCAACAGCCTCGATCTTCGCTTTGGCACGCTTAACTTTCTTCCAGAAAGGGTCAAGGGCATCCGATCCCTTGCCGTCACCTACAAAGATCACCGCGCCACTGACCATATCCAGCACGATGGTCAAATATCGGTGTCCTTTATGAACGGCGATTTCATCAATGGCAATCATTTGGAGATCCTTCAGGCAAGGCCTGGAAAACCTCCTCGTCAGATCCCTTTTCTGCATGTCCTTGATCACATCCCAAGATACCGACAGATGCCTGGCGACGTCCCGAATGGTCATATGCCTGGACAACTCCAGAGCATATCGCTCAAAAGCATTGGTGTAAGAAAACCGTGGATTGGCAAATCCAAGCGATACCTGGCGAACACTGCCACAACGAAGGCAGCCGACGCGCTGAACTTCAAGATCGAAGAAGACAATCTTCGAACCTATCGGAACAGCCCTGAATCGCCTCCTCGTCGTTCCTCGCATCATCAACTTCCGGCTCCTGCAAACCGGACAACGGAGCTTCCTTCTTTTATGACGAATCGTAAAAGTAATGTTTCGTCCCTCGTATCGTGTCCTGACATAATCGTAGCCGATAAGACCAAATCCATGGTACAAAATACTCGTGGACATGCTTCCCCTCCATTCATCGGAAATCTTCGAACAATTTCCTTTTGGGGTTGTATGTCCATTTTTTCCAACCTTATTAAGTACCCACCAACCGGATGAACCATTAATATTATGGATCAGGGTGTACAGCAGGCCACAAAGCATCTTCACATCACCTGGCAGAGGCTCGTCGATGATTTTGCCGCGACCTGCCCGCGCTGCAGCGACACAGGAGAAAATCTCGATGCGGCGGTGGATATCCTGCAGCCCGTTCTCGCCCGGGAAGGTATTCAACTGCTTGTCCAAAAGCAACGCATTTTGCCCATGGCCTTTAATCAGAACCCCTTGGATTCAAACCGGATCTTCATTGAAGGAATGCCGCTGGAATCGTGGCTCAATGCGGAAACCGGCACAAGTCCATGCTGCGAGGCCTGCGGAGACAACGAATGCCGCACCCTGGTCTATGAAGGAAATGCCCATGAAGACGTGCCCTTAGAGCTGATCATGCTCGGCATTTTAACGGCAGCGGAAGCGACATTTCATATTGAGCTTGCACAATACACCAATCAAGAGGTTCCTTTTTTCCGCAGGACCAACACCGACACAATACCTTCATGAGACTCTGGAGTCTTCATCCCCGCTACCTGGACGCCAAGGGGTTGACCGCCCTCTGGCGGGAGGGCCTGCTTGCCCGCAAGGTCCTCAAAAACGAAACCCGGGGTTACCGAGACCACCCCCAACTCGCCCGTTTCCGTGTGCAGGAAGATTCCGTCGCCGCAATTGATTTTTATCTCCGGGCAGTTTATGAAGAAAGTCTCCGCCGGGGCTACCACTATGACCAAAGCAAAATCGGGGTCGGCCACCCGGTCTCGCTCATCCCCCTTCCCGACGGCCAGCTCCGCTATGAACTGGACCATCTGAAAGAAAAACTCCGCCGGCGCGATCCGCAACGTTATGAAATGCTGCTTCCGCTTCACGATGCAACGCCCCACCCGCTTTTTCGCGTCGTCCCCGGCGGTATCGCCGCCTGGGAAAAAGGAGCCGCCGGAAAATCTAAGTAATCTTCTTTCTCTGCCTGCCCCTGCCGAAACGGGCGCCAATCTTCAGGAAAATTCAAAGATGTTGCTGAATTAAATCAGGATCGTAGAGGAAGGTTTCTCACCTTCGTTTTACCGCAAGATTTTAACCGTTTCATTCAATCCGCTGAACAACTCATTGAAGAAAGCAGTTCATGCTCTGGGTTCTTCATCCTCAGTAAAAAAAATAAATAACCATTATTATCGTTTATTTAAACGGTATACCCGAGCTCTTTTTCAACATGGCACGGCTTATGCGTTAACAAAGACAAAGAAAACAAACAAACTCCCAAGGAGGTATCAGATCATGAAAAAGACATTCGGAACCATCATTTTCGCGGCAGCAGTGGTGCTTTGCACGGCGACATTCGGCCTGGCGGAATATGCGGCGGGCGGAGCGGAAAATTTCCCCTATTTTCAGCTTGGACTGCTGATTATCGGCGCGATGCTTATCTTTTCCCTGAAGCAGAAATATTCCCGGATGTACATGGGTGAGGCGATTGGCGCGATGGCGCTTTATACCATGCTGATGGCCCTGTTCACGAACCCTGTCATCGAAGCGATCAAAACCATGGTCAGCTGAAGGACAGTCCGGCTCAACGATTTTTCAAATTGTGTTTCCAACCCGCGTGAAACCCCCGTTGCCATTCCACGGCATCGGGGGATTTGTATTTTCAAGAGATGTGCGATACGGTACCGGCTGCCGGTGAGACATAGAACCGCCGGCAACTTCACGCCTCGAAGGAGGAAACCCCTTGAAAAAGATACTTTGCGGACTATGCTTTGGGTTCTTGCTGGCCTGTCCGGCCTTTGCGTATGATCTTGCCGGCATCGAAGTGAAAACCCTGGTCAGGGCAGGCAGTAGTTGGGACGGGGCTGTTCTGCCGCCATACCTCCAGGGTGAACCTGAAATCACCATTCTCCGAATCACGATTCCGCCGCAGGCCATCCTGCCCCTGCATAAACACCCCATGATCAACGCGGGGGTTATGCTGAGAGGCACCTTGAAGGTCACAACGGATATGGGAAAGACGCTCATCCTTGGTGAGGGCGACGCCCTCATCGAGGTGGTCGATACCTGGCACACTGGAAAAAATGAAGGGATGGAGCCCGCGGAAATTATTGTTTTTTATACGGGAATCACCGGAAAACCGATCTCCGTCAAGCAGGATGAGGCGCACTAAGCCTTATCAGCAGAACGATCATGTCCCTCTTGATCGGCAGCCCCCTGAACAGGATTTCGATTGGGCGTTTGCTGTCCGGCGTCATGCTATCCCGGCCGGAAAATCAATTTTTCTTCCGCAGCGTTGATTCCGGCGATCCGTCCAAAAACCAGGCATTCCGGAATGCTGTTTCCGGCAAGCCGATTTGTTCCATGAATCGCTCCCGTCACCTCGCCTGCGGCATAAAGGCGGGGAATGGGAACTCCCCGCGCATCCAGCACCTGGGCCCGGGAATTGATGCGCAACCCGCCGAGAGTCTGATGCACGGCGGGCCATTGCGGCAAGGCAAAAAACGGACCATGCTCCAAAGGAATCATCATTTGCAGACCTTGTTTCTGATAATCGGGATCGTGCCCTTCCCGGATATAGCCGTTGTGATCAAAAACGGTACGGATTAAGGTTTCCGGCGGCGCATGGAGCCGTCGCGCCAACTCCGTCAGCGTTGCCCCGTAATAAAACCGCCCTTCTTTGACGCCCTTTTCCACTTCCATGTTGGTCCCGAGGCGGGAAATCATGGCCCCGTTAAACAGGGCGTACGTCACCCTGCGGTCCGTCCCGACAAGGATTTGCGCACGAGAACAGGCAAGCGTATTTACCGTTTCATCCACGAAACGCCTTCCGGCGGCATCGACGTAGATCATCCCTACTTCCGGTCCCCGGAGAGCAAACACCGAAGGCGTGTCGAACCGGCCGGTCGCGGGATCCGCAAACGGATAAACCTGCATCAGGTCCATTTGTGTTACGGCGGCGCCGATCGCACGGGCATGCCGCAGAACTTCCCCGGTGGCCCCGGAGTGATTCGTCGTAAGGTATTCCGGCCCGAATTGGGGGTTGAATGCCTGGCGCATAGCCAAATCACTGCTGAATCCCCCCGATGCCAGAATCAGGGCCTGGCGGATAAAGAGGTTTATCCGGCTTTTGCCGTGCTGAACTTCCACGCCCGTCACCGGGCCGGAGGGCCCGCTGCGGCGGATGGCGGTCACTTGCGCATTGAGCCGGAGCCGGGCGCCGTTTTGTTCAGCTATCTTGCGCAGGCCACTGAGGAAAAGCGCGCCTGTCCCGTCGATGGCGGTATGAATGCGTGGAGCGGAGTGCCCCGGCGCCGATGTCACCTGCTCCCGGATTTTGACGCCGCCAGCTTCGATCAGCCATTTCAGGGCAGACGGCGCCTGTCGCACAAACAGACGGACCAGTTCGGGACGGCCCTTATTCCGTCCCGCCCGCAGCGTGTCTTCCGCGTGCATGTCCACACTGTCCGGTCCCAGATTGCGCTTTTCCCTTAACTTATAGGGGTTGTTCCAGGCAGCATATTCACCATGGCTGATGAGGGAATTGCCTCCAAACCGGGCCATTTTTTCCAGAACGACGACTTTCATGCCCCGATCCGCCGCTTCCGCCGCGGCGGCTAGGCCTGCAAAACCGGAGCCCACGACGACGATGTCCAGCGCTTCATCCCGGGACTGCCGTTCCGGGCTGACAGTCGGATCGGCAAACACAACCTCTGCCAGGGCGTCCGTTGCGGTCAGTATAACCGATCCGGCGGCCGCTTTCAGGAGAGATCTCCTGGTCAGACGCTCGCTTTGTTCCGGCGTCTTGCGGGTGTTATCTTTTTCCCCCGTCATTTGTCCCTGTGGTGTCATTTCGTAGGTCCGCTTTCCGTGCAGGCGGTCATAACAGGCCTGGCGGCGGTTTTTTGCCCCACATTAACACAACCTTTGCGGTCGAAAAAGTGGTTATTGTTGTCGAAAACATTTGGAAAAAAAGAGTGTTGAATCTCTTGGCCGTCAAAAAAACGCTTCTGTGTAACGAAGTAAAAAATCGGAACATCTTCCGCTTCCGCAGGTACGCTGTCAGCGGCGATTCCGAAACCCTGACCGGAATCGCCGCATCCGGGTCCGTTATAACGCCTTTTTTTTTATACATAATGCCCTTTTATCAAGGTATTACAAGCGGACATTTTATACCTTAAAAAAACTTGGGTTTTGTGTTATGGGTTCCCCGAACTGAATCATGAACCGGAAAATGTCCACCAAAACCCAACATGCGCAAAACCATCTGTATCGCAAATCAAAAAGGCGGCGTCGGCAAGACGACCACGGCGGTTAACCTGGCTGCTTGTCTGGCCGTGGCGGAGAAGAGAACCCTCCTGATCGATTGCGATTCTCAGGGAAATGCGACAAGCGGGATGGGCATTGACAAAAGACAAATCGCGGATCGCAATCTATATCAAGCTCTTATCGGCAGGATACCCCTGAGGGATGCATTAATGCCGACTCAGATTCCACATCTGGACATGATCCCGGCCAACCAAGATCTGATCGGTATCGAAGTGGAATTTGTGAATCTGACAGACAGGGAAAAACGTCTGCGTAATTTTTTGCGGCAACTGGATGTCGCCTATGATTACGTAATTCTGGATTGCCCGCCTTCCCTTGGTTTTTTGACGATCAATGCCCTGGTGGCTTCGGACAGGCTTATGGTGCCCCTGCAATGCGAGTATTTTGCCATGGAAGGGCTTGGACAGTTGCTGAATACATTGAAGATCGTGCAAAACCGGTTAAATCCCTCGCTGATTTTGGGAGGTATTCTTCTGACCATGTTCGATGCCAGAAATCTCCTTTCGCACCGGGTCAGTGAAGACATCCGGAAGCATTTCGGAAACCGCGTTTTTCAGACCGTCATCCCGAGAAATGTAAGACTTTCCGAAAGCCCCAGTCACGGCCTTCCCATTATTCTGTATGATATACGATCCCGGGGGGCCATATCGTACATGGAACTGACCCGGGAATTTCTCAATTGCGGGAGAATTTAAATGGCAATCAAACCATCCTTGGGACGCGGACTAGAGGCCATCTTTCCCGATCTCGTAGCGGATATGGAGGAAAAGCCCCATCTTATTACCTGCGGGATTGAAGAACTCACGCCTAACCGCTTTCAGCCGCGAAAAGACTTCGGCGACCGTGAACAGAGGGAACTCGTTGCATCGATCCGCAAGAGCGGGATCATACAACCGATCGTGGTGCGAAAAAATGATTCGGGATATGAAATTATTGCCGGAGAAAGGCGCTGGCGAGCTGCCCAGGAAGCCGGGCTCAAGGATGTTCCCATCGTTATCCGCAACGCAAGTGATGTGGAAGCCGCCGAACTTTCCCTGATCGAAAATCTCCAGCGCGAAGGCTTGAATCCCCTGGAGGAGGCTAAAGCCTACCAGACCCTCGTGGAAATATTTAGTCAGACCCATGAAAGCATTGCCGCCCGCATCGGCAAGGACCGTTCCACCGTTGCCAACATGGTTCGGCTGTTGAAACTTCCCGAAACCATACAGTTGGCCCTGACGGAAAGAAAAATTACGGCCGGTCATGCCCGAGCCATCTTGTCCCTTGAATCCGCCCGGGAACAGACCGGGGTGTTGGCAACGATTCTGAAAAAAAATTTGAATGTCAGAGAAACGGAAAAGTTAATCCAAGCCGTAAAAACACCCCAAAAGGGAGAAAAACCGGTTTCAAAAGAGATTTATCTGGTCGAGTTGGAAAAGCAATTGGCCCGTCTTTATATGACCAAGGTAGAGATTCGCAAAAAATCCCGGAAAGGGTGCATCGAAATCCGTTTTTCTTCCACGGAAGAACTGGGGCGTCTTGTCGAACTCCTGCTTCAGGTCGACCCGGAACAAAAAAATTTTTTCCGTGCGTAACGTGGAAGGATTTCGACCATAAGACACCTGTTAAAAACCATCCACAGTTGTGGATAAATCTGTTGACGGAGTTTTGTAACATTGCATATTTTATGGGAAAATACTCAGAATTTGATCCAGGAAAAAGTTTCCAAACAGAACTTTGAAACCTGGATCAAACCAATCCGTATTGTCTCCGTCGAGGACAAACAGGTGCGCCTTGCCGTTCCCAACCGCTTTTTTAAGGAATGGCTCCTGGAAAATTATCAGCAAACGATCCGGGAGTGCCTTACCGCAACCATGGGCTTTGATATTCAGGTTACCTTTGTGATTTCCCAGAGCGAAGTCAAGGTGCAAAAGGTATCGGCAGGTCATGCCGACCCTCCCCTTTCCGTTCCGGTGCCGGTCAAGGTGCAAAAGGTACAATATCATCATACCCTTAATCCTAATTACAGTTTTGAACGGTTTGTCATCGGTTCATCCAACCAGTTTGCCCATGCCGCATCCATTGCTGTGGCGGAACACCCGGCCAAAAACTACAATCCTTTTTTTATCTACGGCGGTGTCGGTCTGGGAAAAACGCATCTCCTGAATGCGATCGGACTTCTAACTTATTCCCTCTATCCGGAAATGAATGTTCTTTATGTTTCGGCAGAAGAATTCATTAACGAACTGATCAGTTCAATCCGCCATGACAAGATGCCTAAATTCCGCGAAAAATACAGGAATATCGATTGTCTGTTGATTGACGACATTCAATTCATCGCCGGCAAGGACCGCACACAGGAAGAATTTTTTCACACCTTCAACACCCTTCACGACTCAGGCAAACAGATTGTCATGACCAGTGATAATTTTCCGAAAGATATTCCCAATCTCGAAGGACGTCTCCGTTCCCGTTTTGAATGGGGATTAATTGCCGATATTCAACCTCCTGAAATCGAAACAAAAATCGCTATTTTAGAGAAAAAGGCGCAGGAAAATAAGATCGATCTTCCCCATGATGCAGCGACCTACATCGCCTCCCATGCAGAGTCAAATATTCGGGAACTGGAGGGTTTTCTGACCCAGTCCATAGCCTACGCCTCCCTGACCAAGAAGAAAATCAATCTGGATCTGGTGAGGCAGGTTCTGGCACGCATCTTAAAAACAAACGAAAAGACAGACGTCACGATCGAAGATGTCATGAAGATCGTAGCAGAACGCTTCGGCATCAAACTGTCGGATATGAGATCGCCCAAAAAAAACAAGAACTTGGCGCTTGCTCGCCAGATGGCCATGTATATAGCCCGAAAACTCACCAACGCCTCCTATCCGGACATCGGTGAAAAAATGGGCGGGCGGGATCATTCGACCGTGATTTATGCGGATAATAAAATAAAAAAGTTAATCGACACAAACCAGGAAATAAAAAAAAGTATCCAGGATATGGAAGACGTGATTCTCCAGAGGCGCTAACAAGAAATGCCTTACCTTATCCACAGCCGGATCCTGACATAAAGCATGAATAAAATATGCATTCTGGAAAATTTACCCTTTTTCCACAGGCCCTTTTACTAAAACTAGTATTAAAATTTAAAAGAAATCTTAAAATATACTAATCAATGAAAGGATGACCGCAAAATGGACTTTACGATCAAAAGAGATGTTTTTCTGGATTGTGTACAAAAGACACTGGGGATCGTGGATAAAAAAACAACTCTTCCGATCTTAAACAACATCCTGATCGAAGCCGAAGAAAATCAGATCAGAATCGTGGCCACCGATCGTGAAATAAGTCAGATAGCGCGTTACGAAGCCGATGTGAAAAATTCCGGAAAAATAACCCTTTCTGCAAAGAAACTCTATGAAATGATAAGAGAAATTCAGGGTGAAGACATTCACTTTATTCTGAATGAAAAAAATATTGTCACCCTGACCTGTCAAAAAGCGGTTTACAGGATAATGGGTATTTCCGCCGAGGAATATCCGAGCGTGGTCGCCGAGGAAAATATTCCCCTGTTTCCTGTTTCCGGAGGTATCATCCGGGAAATGATCAGGAAAGTCTTTTTTTCCATGTCCACGGATGAGTTGCGGAAAAACCTGAATGGTCTCTTTCTGCAAACGGAAAGAAAGCCCGAAGGTTATACGCTCAGAATGGTCGCCACTGATGGTCATCGCCTTGCCGTATCATATAAAAACCTCGATTTGACGGAATTTCTTGATGTATCTTCGGGAATTATTCTGCCACGTAAAGGCGTTACGGAGATTAGGAAAGTCGTTGAGGATGATCCGGAAAACGTGTCGATAGGTTTGATGGGACAGATGTTTATGGTAAAGACAGGAAATATGCTTTTGAAGGTCAGTTTAATCAATGCGGAATATCCTGATTATAAAAGGGTTATTCCTACGGAGAAGGGTACGGTTCTGTTTTTACCCAGGGAAGGATTTCTTCACGCCCTCAGGAGGATGTGGGTGGTGGTGTCGGCGGAAGAATTTCGCACGGTTCTCTTGACCATTGACGAGAATCGCATGGTACTGCAGTCGCAGAATGCTGATGTGGGGGAGGCGAAGGAAGATATCGACGTGTCTTTTTCCGGTGAAAGGATCGAGGTCGGCTACAACGCGGATTATCTGATTGATGCCGTCGAGGTGATTGACGAGGAAACGGTTTCCTTTGAACTCGGGGCCGGGCGAAAGCCCGGCGTCATTCGCGGCGCCGGCAAGGATGAGTTTATGTGCGTGGTTATGCCCCTGATGATCTAATCTGTGGATAAATGGGGGATAAGTAAAGAAATTTTAATAAAAATAAAATAATATCAAAATGATATATAAAAGATCATCTGTTGATACAGGAGGGAGAAGAGGTTTGAAATTCCATGATTGAGAATTACAGTGCGGACAGTATCAAGGTGTTGGAAGGTTTGGAAGCGGTTCGTAAGCGACCGGCCATGTATATTGGATCAACGGGGAAAGAAGGACTCCATCACCTGGTCTATGAAGTGGTGGATAATTCTATAGATGAGGCGGCAGCCGGATTTTGTGATACGATCACGGTGACGATCCGTGTTGATAACAGCGTTGTGGTAGATGACAATGGCCGTGGTATTCCCGTCGACATACACAAGACGGAAGGGATTTCAGCGGCGGAAGTCGTGCTGACCAAACTTCACGCCGGGGCCAAATTTTCCAGCGACAGTTATAAAATATCGGGCGGTCTTCACGGGGTCGGCGTTTCGGTTGTGAATGCCCTTTCCAACACCCTGGATTTGGAAATAAGGCGAGACGGCAGTCTTTACGCACAGAGTTACCGCCGGGGGGTTCCGCAAGCCCCTCTGGAAATGGTCGGCAAAACCCGCGGCCGGGGTACAAAAGTCACTTTCAAGCCGGATGAGGAAATTTTCGAAGAAATCGAATTCAGTTACGATATTCTGGCCAATCGTTTGCGCGAGCTTGCCTTTCTCAACTCAGGAATCAGAATTCACCTGATTGATGAAAAAACCGAGAAGAGAAACGAGTTTTTCTATGAAGGCGGAATTATTTCCTTTGTTGAATATCTGAACCGCAATAAAAAGGTGTTGCACAAACAGCCTATCTTCGTTGAAGGAAGCCGGGAAGACTGTCAGGTTGAAGTGGCGATTCAGTACAACGATACCTACGCGGAAAACATTTTTTCCTTTGCCAACAGCATCAATACCACGGAAGGGGGCACCCACCTGATTGGTTTTCGCTCCGCCCTGACCAGGATATTCAACAACTATGCCGTCAGTTATAATATTCTAAAGAACAACAAGGAGTCTCTCCGGGGAGAGGATCTCCGGGAAGGGTTAACCTGTGTCATCAGTGTCAAAATCAAAAACCCCCAATTTGAAGGACAGACCAAAACGAAATTGGGGAACAGCGAGGTCCGTGGCCTTGTCGAAGGGATCGTTTACGACAAGATCGGGACGTATCTGGAAGAAAACCCTGCCATTGCCAAGCAGATTCTGAATAAGTGCCTGGATGCCGCGAGGGCACGCGAAGCCGCCAGACGGGCCAAGGAACTGACCCGCAGGAAAAGCGCGCTTGAAGTGGGGTCCCTCCCGGGGAAATTGGCTGACTGTCAGGAAAAGGATCCTGCCGTCAGTGAAGTTTATCTGGTCGAAGGTGATTCAGCCGGTGGATCAGCCAAACAGGGAAGGGACCGAAAGAACCAGGCCATTTTACCCCTGCGGGGCAAGGTTCTGAACGTGGAAAAGGCCCGGTTTGACAAGATGCTGCAGAATGAGGAGATCAAAGTGATCGTCACGGCCCTGGGAACGGGTATCGGCAAGGACGACTTCGATATCAGCCGGCTGCGTTATCACAAGGTGATTATCATGACTGATGCCGATGTGGACGGTCTTCACATCCGGACACTGCTTTTAACGTTCTTTTTCCGCCAGATGCGGGAATTGATCGAGAGGGGATTTCTCTACATTGCCCAGCCGCCCCTATTTAAAATTACGGAGAAGAAAAGTGAAAAATATATCCATGACGAAGATGCCCAGCGAAGTTATATTCTGGAAAATGGCGTCAGTAAGACACGGCTTGTCATGGACAACGGCAACTCTTTTACGGGATTACGCCTGTCGGCCTTGGTGAAGAAGGTGATGCGGATAGAAACCGTTTTGGACAAATGCGAAAAGGAAGGTAAAGACCGGGAAGTGGTCCGGATACTTGCCGGAGATCCGGCTCTGTCCGATTGGGATTTTAAGACCCATGATTCCATGGAAAAGGTGTTAAAAAGAACGGCCAAAGCCTTGGGCGAATCCCTGCAGGAGGCGCAGGTCGAGCAGGACCCGGAACACGGCATGCATAAAATGTCGTTCCGGATGGTACGCAACGGACAGACAAAGATCACCTGCATCGATCGGGACATCCTCAAAAATCCCAAGTTTGTTGAAATCAAGGCGCTTCTGGGTCAGGTGATAGTCATGGGAGAGCCACCCTATCGGCTGCTTTCGGAAGAAGACGCCGACCGGCCGCCCGTCGAAATTCTCCATATGGCGTTATTGGTTGAATATGTCATGTCCTTGGGTAAAAAAGGATTGACCATCCAGCGGTACAAGGGTCTTGGTGAAATGAATCCGGAGCAGCTTTGGGAAACAACCATGAATCCGGAGAAAAGGGCCCTTCTGCAGGTCAAGGTCGAAGACGCCGTCGAAGCGGATACCATCTTTACAACCCTCATGGGGGATCAGGTCGAACCTAGAAGGGAATTCATCTTCCAGAACGCGCTTTACGCTTCAAATCTGGATGTGTAGGAAGCGCAAGGGCAAAAGGATTGTTTGCCGCACCATCTGCTTTATGGTTATACATGGGTACCGGAAAAGATTGACGTGCTTAAAATAGAACCCCGTTGAGTACGAGGAGAGGGACAAAAAACGTATTCGCGCATACTGCGGCATCGCAAGAAACGATTGATAAAGCCTTTAAGCTGAAAGGGCAAAGCTGATAAGAGGGAACTCATCAGGAAGGAACAGTTTCATGGATCAGTTGATACAGCAGAGAAATATCCCGGTCAATATTGAAGAGGAAATGAAAAAGTCCTATGTGGACTACGCCATGAGCGTCATCATCGGCAGGGCGATTCCCGATGTGCGCGACGGCCTTAAGCCGGTCCACCGCAGGGTTTTGTTTGCAATGCATGAAATGGGCAACCGATGGAACAAGCCCTACAAAAAATCGGCCCGCATCGTCGGCGATATCATCGGTAAATACCACCCGCACGGAGATCAGGCGGCTTATGACACGATTGTCCGCATGGCCCAGGATTTTTCCATGCGCTATCCCCTGATCGACGGTCAGGGCAACTTCGGGTCCATTGACGGGGATCCTCCCGCGGCTATGCGTTACACAGAGATCCGGATGGACCGCCTGGCGGAGGAGTTGCTCAGCGATCTGGACAAGGAAACCGTCGATTTTGTACCCAACTACGATGAATCCATGGAGGAACCGACGGTTCTGCCTGCGCGGATCCCCGTCCTTTTGTTGAACGGGTCATCCGGCATCGCCGTCGGCGTAGCCACCAATATCCCGCCCCATAACCTGGGAGAGATCGTTGACGGGACCATCGCCCTGATCAACAATCCAGATATTACGATCGACGAATTGATGCGTCTCATCCAGGGGCCTGATTTTCCCACGGCCGGTTACATCAACGGGCGGGATGGAATTATCTCTGCCTACAGGACGGGGCGGGGGATCGTCCGGATGCGCGCCCGGGCTCTGATCGAGCGTAACGCCCGGAGCGATAAGGAAAGCATCATCGTCACGGAGCTCCCCTATCAGGTCAACAAAGCCAACCTGATCGAGGCCATCTCGGAACTCGTCAAGCAGAAAAAAATCAACGGTATCACCGATCTCCGGGATGAATCAGACCGGGACGGAATCCGCATCGTCATTGATCTGAAGCGGGACGAGCCGTCCGGAATCATCCTGAATCAGCTTTACAAGCACACCCAGATGGAAACCTCCTTCGGCATCATCATGCTGGCCATCGACCACGGCCAGCCCCGGGTTTTTAACCTGAAAGAAGTGCTGGGCAGCTTCATAGAATTCCGCCGGGAGGTCGTGATCCGGCGGACACAGTTCGAACTGGCCCGGGCCAGGGAGCGGGCCCATATCCTGGAAGGTCTCCTGATCGCCCTGAATCAAATCGATGCCGTGATTGCCGTTATCAAGGCCTCCGGATATCCCCAGGAGGCGGTGGCGCATCTTTGCGACCGTTTCGGCCTTACCGAAATACAGGCCAAGGCTATCCTCGATATGCGACTCCAGCGTCTGACCGGTCTGGAACGGGAGAAAATCGACACGGAATATGCTGAATTGACGCGACTGATCCAGGAGCTTCAGGGCATTCTGGGGGATAACCGGAAAATTCTCGAGGTGATTATCAGTGAACTCGAGGATATCCGAGACCGCTTCGGCGACGAACGGCGGACGGAAATTGTGACAAGCATCGAAGACATCGGTATCGAGGATATGATCGTCGAAGAAGACATGGTGGTGACCGTTTCTCATACCGGCTATATCAAGCGCAATGCCGTGAGTCTCTACCGCAGCCAGCGCCGGGGCGGGCGCGGCAAGATGGGCATGCAGACGAAGGAAGAGGATTTCGTTGAGAAAATATTCATTGCCTCCACCCATCATTACATTCTGATCTTCACAACCGAAGGCCGTGTCTACTGGCTTAAGGTCTACCAGATACCTCAAGCGGGACGGGCCGCACGCGGAAAGGCGATTGTCAACCTGATCAACTTGGCGCCCCAGGAAAAGCTGGCGGCTATTCTACCAGTCCGGGAGTTTACAGATGACCGGTCCGTCATCATGGTGACGAAGAAGGGCGTTATCAAGAAAACCGTTCTGTCTGCTTATGCCAATCCTCGCTCATCCGGCATTATCGCCATGTCCATCGACGAAGGGGATGCTCTGATCGATGTTCGAATCACGAACAATCAGCAGGATATTTTCCTCGGCACCAGGAAAGGAAAAGCCATCCGTTTCCACGCTGAAGACGTTCGGGATCTGGGACGGACTGCGCGCGGTGTGACGGGAATCCGCATGGATGAAGACGATTGTGTCGTCGGTGTGGAAATTCTGGCGGAGGGCAATGCCATTCTGACGGTTTCGGAAAACGGCTACGGAAAACGCACGCTCGTCATGGAATATCCCCTCCAGGGGCGTGGCGGCAAAGGAACCATCAACCTGAAAACGGTCACCAAGATCGGTTTCGTCGCCGGTATCTGTCAAGTGACGGGCGAAGAGGATGTGGTTCTCATCAGCGATGCCGGGAAAATTATTCGTCTGCGGGTAGACGAAATTTCCCTTATTCACCGAAGCACACAGGGTGTAAAGCTCATCGGTCTGGGCGAAGAGGAGCGCATCGTCAGCATGGCCAGGGTGGAGCGGGACTCGAGCCCCGAATCTGCCGATGATGATCCGGACGGAGAAGAGGAAGACACGGACGAGGAAACGGGGGAAGGCGAGGAAAGGTAAAACAGGCGTCCATTTTCGGTTGACGGCAAAAACAGGGAGAAAGATACGGAAGCCAAGCGTAGATGAACGCCAACACCAACCACCTTTCCATAGTCCTTTGCCGGCCGCAGTTTGCAGGCAACGTCGGTGCCGCGGCAAGATGCGGGAAGAACATGGGGATCGGACAGATGATCGTTGTCGGGAGCCCCGGTCTGGACCGCGATGAGATGTACCGGCGCGCCACCCATGTTGCCGCCTCGGTGATAGACGGTATACGCTACGTTGATGATTTGCAGGGGGCCCTGTCCGATTTTCAATATGTCGTCGGCACAACGGCCCGTCTGGGCAATGCACGGGGCCCCGTGGTTACCCCCCGCGAGATGGCCGAGAAGGTGGCCGAGATTTCCCAGGAAAACCGGGTCGCCCTTCTCTTTGGACCGGAGGATGCGGGGCTGACCAACGAAGAGCTCCGCTTTTGCCATCTTGTGGTGAACATTCCGACGGCTGAGTTCAAGTCGTTGAACCTTTCCCATGCCGTCATGATCCTCTGCTATGAAATCTACGTCTGGCGGTCGTCCGCACATGATCGCTTCACCCCCAAACTGGCGTCCATCCGGGAACTGGAGGACATGTACGGCCAGATGCGGGATATCCTTACCTACATCGGTTTCCTCAATCCTCAGAACCCGGAATACTGGATGATGCACATCCGGCGGCTTTTATCACGAACGGGTCTTTTGGCCAGAGAGGTCAAGATCCTCCGGGGCATCTGCCGACAGCTGGAATGGTTTTTGGCGCACAGGGGCCAAGAGGAGAAAAAGACTTGACTTTACAAGGCCGTATCCGTAATAGACCTAAGTCCGTGACGCGGACTGCACCGATAAAACCGAATAAGCAAGGGGGGTTAACATGAAAATGAATTTTACCTTTACGGGTGCGAAAAAGATCGTCTTCGGAAGCGGGTCATTCGATGCCCTGATCGAGTATATCAAGGAAATCAGGGGAAGCCGTCCGCTGATCGTGTTGGATCAAAATCTTGCCGGAGCCGGTTTTCAGGAAAGGATCGAGAATATCCTGGCGAGCGGTGGCATGAAATATGTCATATACGATAAAGTTGTACCCGAGCCGCCTCTGGAACTGGTTGATGAGGGAGCGAAGGCAGCGGTCAAGGGGAAGTGCGATTGCGTTGTCGGCATTGGCGGCGGAAGTGCCATGGATACGGCCAAGGCGATCTCGGCGGTTGCCGGCAACAGGGGTAAAGCCGTTGATTATCTCGGGTTGAATAATGTGCCCGGTCCGGGTCTGCCTCAGATCCAGGTGCCGACCACGGCAGGGACGGGCAGCGAAGTGACTTTCACCGCCGTGTTCGTGCGGAAAAATCTAAAGAAAAAAGAGGGAATGAACAGCCCCTTCCTGTATCCCGATATTGCGCTGTGTGATCCGGCCCTGACGGTGACGCTTCCGCCCAAGCCGACGGGCGAAACGGGCATCGACGCGCTGTGCCATGCGATAGAGTCCTATACCTCCATCAATGCCTCCCCCACGAGCGAGATGTTTTCCCTTGAGGCAATCCGCCTGATATCGGAAAACCTCCGAAGCTGTGTTCACAACGGCAGCGACATCCAGGCCCGGGAACAGATGCTCCTAGGGAGCCTTTATGCGGGAATCGGCTTGGCTAATGCAGGGGTGACGGCGGTGCATTCTCTTTCCTACCCCTTGGGCGGTCGCTACGGCGTACCCCACGGACTGGCCAATACGGTGATTCTGCCGGCCGTTATGTCTTACAATCTGCCGGGAGCGCTCGAAAAATTCGCCGACATTGCCGAAATCATGGGTGAAGTGACGGAGAACCTGTCACTGCGTGATGCCGCCTACCTGGCCGTGGAGGCTGTCGAGGCCCTGATCGAGGATTGTGGTATCAGCACCAGCCTCGAGACGTTGGAGATACCCGAAGAGGTTTTTGCGGAGCTGGCGGAGGTGGCCATGACGGTGGCACGTCCCTTGGCGAACAATCCCTGCAAGATGACCCTGGAGGACATGGTCGAGATTTACAAGCAGTGCTACTAAGGAATTTTTGTCATTCATCATAAAAGACAATCCAAGCAAACGGAGGATGGCACATGGCCGGTGCGGAACTGATCGGTAAGGAAGAAATAAAGGAAGTCATGGACGTTCTGGAAACGGGCGTTTTCATGCGTTATGGATTTGATAAGGAACGGAAAGGAATTTTCAAGGTCAGGCAGCTGGAGGAGGAATTTGCCGCATACTGCGGATCGGCCTACGCCCTGGGGGTGACCTCCGGTTCGTCGGCCCTGAAGGTGGCCCTGGCGGCAATGGGTGTCGGTCCCGGCGATGATGTCATCGTGCCGGCCTTTACCTTTGTGGCGACCTGGGAGGCGGTTCTTGAAGTGGGCGCCATTCCCGTGATGGCGGACATCGATGCCACTCTGAACCTTGACCCGGCGGACGTGGAGCGGAAAATCACTCCGTACACCAAGGCCGTCATTCCCGTCCACATGTGCGGGTCCATGGCCCACATCGACAGGATCACGGCCGTGGCGAAAAAGCACAATCTCCTGGTCCTGGAGGACAATGCCCAGGGGTGCGGCGGCAGCTTCCAGGGAAAGAAGCTGGGCACATTCGGTGATATGGGGATATTCAGTTTTGACTACTACAAAACAATCACCACCGGTGAAGGCGGGATGGTCGTGACGGACAATAGGGAATTCGCCTGGCGGGCCGACGAGTACCACGACCACGGCCATGACCACAACCCGGCGGTGACGCGGGCCATGGAGGGGCGGCATATCCTGGGTTGCAACTACAGGATGAACGAACTGCAGGGTGCCCTTGGGTTGGCTCAGCTGCGGAAGCTCGATTATGTCTGCAGCGAACAGCGGAAAAACAAGGCAAGGGTCAAGGGATTCATGAGCCAGGTCAAGGGTATCGGATTCAGGGAAATCCCCGATCCGGATGGTGATACGGCGACGTTCCTCGCCTTCACCCTGCCGACAAAGGAGCTGGCGGCGAAGTTCCAGAAGGGCCTGTCGGCCGGCGGGGTCGACACGGTCTGCTTCAAGGCGAACAAGTGGCACTACGCCCCCAACTGGGAGCATCTGCTGGCTTGGGCAACGGCGAATCCGAAACAGTATCCCTTCACGGATCCCTCTTATAAGGGTACGGTCAAATATGACCGACAGGACATTCCCCAGGCGGAGGACCTCCTGGGAAGGACGCTTGTTATGGGCATTGCCGTGAAGATGTCCGACGAACGGATGGCCCAGATTCAGGCGGCAGTCGGGAAGGCCGCGCAGGATTTATAATACGGCTTCGCAAAAAAACCATATGCCGCGTTACGCTGCATGGCGGCTTACGATTACAACGTACGCCTCATTCCTCAGGACTCGCGAGCCTTGCCTCTGGCGCTTCTAAAAAGCAGTGGTGATTTTGCGAGGGAGCGGCAGGTAACAAATCGTTTCTCCCTCCTTGGGGAGGGCAGTGTCAAAATACCCATTTTACATTCGGGGTCATTCTGAACGAAGTGAAGAATCTAATAATAACAGTGTTTTGAAATGAAGAGATTCTTCGGCTGGCGCCTCAGAAGAACATGGCGACACAGGCTCTTGAAAGGGGAGTCAAGTAAACAAAGGAACGCAACTTTTTAATTCGCAGGAGTTAAAAGATGATTGTGGTTACCGGCGGTGCCGGGTTTATCGGCAGCGCCTTTGTCTGGAAACTTAATAACGAGGGCATCGATAATGTGGTCGTCGTTGATCGTCTCGGTCGCACGGGCAAATGGAAAAACCTCGTCAACCGGCGGTACGCCGATTTTATTCACAAGGACACCTTTCTGGAGATGATTCGGCAGGACCGGGTACCGTTTCCTGTTGAGGCGCTCGTGCACATGGGAGCCTGTTCCTCCACGACGGAGACGGACGCGGACTACCTCATGGAGAACAATTTCCATTACTCCTGCCGGATGGCTGAGTGGGCCCTGAAGCACGGTGTCCGCCTGATCTATGCCAGTTCCGCCGCGACCTACGGCGACGGGTCCCAAGGGTTTGATGACAATGAGGCAGGCATTAACGATTTGCGGCCCATCAACATGTACGGCTATTCCAAGCAGCTCTTCGACCAGTGGTGCCTGCGCCATGGCATTCAGAAGCAGGCCGCCGGGATCAAGTATTTCAATGTTTTCGGACCCAACGAGTACCACAAGGGCGACATGTCGAGCGTGATTTACAAGGCTTTTCACCAGATCCGGGAGACGGGGCGGGTGCGC
>CAYPKE010000019.1:0-700 GCA_964411235.1 uncultured Syntrophales bacterium | reverse complement strand
TTGTTCAAATCCCACCGGCCTGACTACGGCGACGGGGAGCAGCGGCGTGACTTCGTTTATGTCAAGGACTGCACGGAGGTGATGTGGTGGCTCATGGAAAACCCGGACAAAAACGGTATCTTCAATCTTGGGACGGGGACCTCCCGGACTTGGAATGATCTCATTACCGCGGTTTTTTCCGCCCTGGGGGAGGCAGCCAAGATCGATTACATCCCCATGCCGGATCAGCTTCAGAATCAATACCAGTACTTCACGGAGGCGAAAATGGACAAGCTTGGGGCGCAGGGTTGCCCCGTTTCATTCCTGCCTCTGGAGGATTCCGTCCGGGATTATGTGGTGAATTATTTGAGCTGCGGAGAGTCCCAACTATGAGGATCGTCTGTGTGGTCCCCTCCCGTTACGAGTCAAGCCGTTTTCCCGGGAAACCCCTGGCGGACCTTTGCGGTAAACCGATGATTCAGCATGTCTATGAGCGGGTCCTTCGGGCAAAAACGGTCACCGAAGCGGCGGTGGCCACGGACGATCAGCGGATCTTCGATGCCGTCGAAAAATTCGGCGGGCGGGCGATCATGACGGCCGCCCGGCATCGTTCCGGCACGGACCGAGTCGCCGAGGCGGCGACGGTCCTCGGACTGGAGGACAACGACATTGTGGTCAACATCCAGGGAGACCAGCCCATTTTCGAACCCGTTCAGATGGA
>CAYPKE010000018.1:22613-25292 GCA_964411235.1 uncultured Syntrophales bacterium | reverse complement strand
GGTGTTCAAGACAGGAAACAGGGGCGTTCCAAATACGGCGCGAAGAAACCGAGCTGAGCGGAGACAGACCAATGCCTAGAAGAAGAGAAGTTGCCAAACGTGAGATCCAAGCGGATCCGAAATATAACAACAAACTGGTTGCCAAATTTGTCAATAACCTGATGGAACGCGGCAAAAAGAGTGTGGCCGAGTCTATTCTCTACGGTGCCTTCGATGTGATCGAAAGGAAACTTAAGGAGGCGCCCCTTGAGGTGTTCGAGAAAGCCGTCAACAACGTGAAGCCGGTTATTGAAGTCAAATCACGACGGGTCGGCGGTTCGACCTATCAGGTGCCTACGGAAGTTGCTCCCGCCCGGAGGCTTGCCCTCGGAATACGCTGGCTGATCAGTAATTCCCGGGATCGTTCCGAGAAAACCATGCGGGAAAAGCTGGCGGCCGAGTTGATTGATGCAGCCAGCAACCGGGGCGCGTCGATCAAGAAAAGAGAAAGTGTACATAAGATGGCGGAAGCCAACAAAGCCTTTGCTCATTACCGGTTTTAATTGATATGGGATTAAAGGAAATTACCAACGATTCAGGCTGAACAAATCGGCAAAACCAATTATTTAATAGTAAAAGAAAGAATCATTTAAACCTGAAGGAGGGGCATTAAGATGGCTAAGAAAAAGTTTGAAAGGACGAAGCCGCATCTAAATATCGGAACCATTGGTCACGTTGATCACGGCAAGACAACCTTGACCGCCGCGATTACGAAGCATCTTGCGAAAAAAGGCTTTGCCGAGTTCAGAGACTTTGATTCGATCGACAACGCTCCGGAAGAGAAAGAAAGAGGCGTGACGATCAACATTACCCATGTTGAGTATGAAACGTCGAAGCGGCATTACGCGCACGTCGATTGTCCCGGTCACGCGGACTATATCAAGAACATGATCTCTGGTGCCGCCCATATGGACGGAACGATTCTCGTGGTAGCCGCCTCCGATGGCCCCATGCCCCAGACGCGGGAACATATCCTCCTCGCTCGTCAGGTTCAGGTTCCCTATATCGTTGTTTTTATGAACAAGGTCGATCTCGTCGATGACCCGGAACTCCTTGATCTGGTGGAGCTGGAGCTGCGAGAGTTGTTGAATCAGTATGAATTCCCCGGCGATGATCTGCCGATCATTCGTGGCTCGGCATTGAAGGCCCTGGAGTCGGACGATTCCGATTCCGCAGAAGCCAAGTGCATCTGGGAACTGATGGACGCCGTTGATAACTTTGTGCCCGAACCCGAGCGCGATCTCGACAAGCCCTTCCTGATGCCGGTCGGAGACGTCTTTACCATTTCCGGTCGCGGGACGGTCGTGACAGGAAGAGTCGATCGCGGGATCGTCAAAACTGGTGAGGAAGTGGAAATCGTTGGGATCCGCCCTACCGTTAAGACGGTCTGCACAGGGGTGGAAATGTTCCGTAAAACTCTGGATGAAGGCCGGGCGGGGGATGATGTGGGTCTGCTCCTCAGGGGAACGAAGCGTGAAGATGTGGAGCGCGGTCAGGTTGTCGCGAAGCCGGGTTCCATTACGCCCCACACGAAATTCAAAGCGCAGGTGTACGTTTTGACCAAGGAGGAAGGCGGTCGCCATACACCATTCTTTACGGGCTACAGGCCACAGTTCTACTTCAGGACAACGGATGTGACCGGTGTCGCCAACCTGCCTGAGGGTGTCGAGATGGTCATGCCCGGAGACAACGTGGAAATGGACGTCGAATTGATTACCCCGATCGCCATGGAGGAAAAACTACGATTCGCTGTTCGCGAAGGTGGCAGGACCGTTGGCGCAGGTGTGGTCAGCAAAATTGTTGCGTAACCTAGAGAGACAAATGGGATAGAACTGAGACCAATGAAAGATCAGAAGATTAGAATTCGCCTGAAGGCCTACGATTACAAGTTGCTTGATCGTTCCGTGGAAGAGATTGTGGAGACTGCGAAACGCACGGGCGCCGCTGTGGCAGGTCCAATTCCGCTGCCGACCGAGATCAACAAATACTGCGTAAACCGTTCGCCGCATGTTGACAAGAAGTCGCGGGAGCAGTTTGAAATTCGGACCCACAAGCGGTTGATCGATATTATCGAGCCGACGCAGGCAACGGTTGACGCTCTGATGAAATTGGAGCTTTCCGCGGGAGTCGATGTAGAGATCAAGGCCTGACAACAACGGCGGGAGAAACTTTCATCGGTTCAGAGGTTGATCCTTAAAGAATAAAGAATGAATGAGAGAGTAATGAAAAAGGGACTAATTGGCAGAAAGTTGGGCATGACACAAATCTTTGCCGAAGACGGCGAGGCGGTGCCTGTAACCGTCATCGAGGTGGAACCGTCTGTTGTAATCCAGAAGAAAACGGTGGGCAAGGAAGGGTATGATGCCGTGCAACTTGGGTATGGCCGGATCAAGCAATCCCACGTTTCCAAGCCTCAGCAGGGACATTTTAAGCAGGCGGGGAAAGGTGTGTTCCGCTATCTTAGAGAGTTTGCCGTGAATCCGGAAGAATATGAGCTGGGGCAGGAAATCAAGGCTGAGATTTTCAGCCCCGGGGATTATGTGGACATTACGGGAACAACAAAGGGAAAGGGTTTTGCGGGCGTCATCAAAAGGCACGGTTTTGCCGGTGGGAGGGGATCACACGGTTCGATGTTCCATC
>CAYPKE010000018.1:0-22603 GCA_964411235.1 uncultured Syntrophales bacterium | reverse complement strand
GCCGACCCATCGCGTGTATTCAAGGGTACGCGTCTGCCAGGGCGTATGGGAAATGTCAGAAATACGGTTCAAAATCTTCAGGTATGGGCTATCAGGCCGGATAAAAATGTCGTGATGGTCAAAGGTGCCGTGCCGGGTGCTCAAAACGGCCTTCTTCTCATTAAGCAATCCATCAAATCGGGGAATAAGTAGGAATTGGAGTAGTGAACATGCCGATGGCTGATGTGTATAATATCGACAGGCAGAAAGTATCAGAGATCGAATTGAATGAAGCGATCTTCGGGAGTGACGTCAATGAGGATGTGATTTACGATGTCGTCCGGATGCAGCAAGCGGCACGCCGTAAGGGCACTTCCGCTACTAAGGGCAGGAGTGATGTGAGCGGCGGCGGAAAAAAGCCTTGGCGCCAAAAGGGAACAGGCAGAGCGCGGGCGGGTACGAGCCGGTCACCATTATGGCGGGGTGGCGGTATAGTCTTTGGTCCTCAGCCGAGGAGCTATGCCTATAAAGTACCCCGCAAGGTCAGAAGAAAAGCCTTGATTTCGGCACTTAGCATGAAATGCAGAGAAAACATGATGTTTGTCCTGAGGGATTTCCCGATGGCGGAGATTAAAACAAAAAAATTCAAAGAAGTTGTGGACCGTTTCGGGTGGGGTAAAACGCTTTTTGTTATTGATCAGTCCTATCCGGTATTGGAGTTGTCTTCGCGCAATCTGAAGGGCGTTAAGATGATTCGTTCGGAAGGGATCAATGTATACGATTTGTTGGATTACCGTGAGATCGTGTTTTTGGAACCGTCCGTAAAAAAGGTGGAGGGGGCGTTGTTGGCGTAATGGAACTTTATCAGATCATCAAGAGGCCTCTGATCACGGAAAAGAGTACGCTGGCCAGGGAAGAGTCAGGGAAATACCTGTTCGAGGTGGACCGCCGGGCGAATAAGATAGAGATCGGCCAGGCCGTTGAAAAGCTCTTCAAGGTTAAGGTTCTGGATGTGCGCCTCATGAATGTAAAGGGTAAACAAAAACGAGTCGGAAAGAACATCGGGCGTACCCAGGACTGGAAAAAGGCGATCGTCAAACTTGTTCCGGGGAGTAAGATCGAGATTTTCGACGGTGTTTAGGCAAGAGGAATATTCACGATGGCAATTGTAAAATACAAACCCACATCACCGGGAAGAAGGTTTCAGACCTGCTCGGATTTTGAAGAGATCACTAAAACACAACCGGAAAAGAGTCTTCTGAGGCCCATCAAGAAGACGGGCGGTAGAAACAGCAATGGCCGTATGACCATGCGTCGCATGGGCGGCGGGCATAAAAGGCGTTATCGGCTGATCGATTTCCGCAGAGACAAGGACAATATTCCGGCGAAAGTGTTCTCCGTGGAATACGACCCAAATCGGACCAGCCGAATTGCCTTGCTTCATTACGCGGACGGCGAAAAACGATATATTATTGCACCGGCAAAGTTATCCGTCGGGGATCAGGTACTTAGCAGTGAAAAGGCGGATATCAAGCCGGGGAACGCTATCCCGTTGAAGAATATCCCCCTCGGATCACTCATCCATAATCTGGAACTTAAGGTAGGGAAAGGTGGCCAGTTGATTCGCAGTGCGGGATCTTATGGACAGTTGATGGCCAAAGAAGGGAATTATGCGCAGGTCAGATTACCCTCGGGAGAGGTGCGCAAGGTTTTCATCGAATGCCGGGCTACTATCGGTCAGGTTGGTAATATCGAGAACGAGAATGTCAGCATCGGAAAAGCCGGAAGGTCACGTTGGCTCGGCAAGCGTCCCAAAGTGCGGGGCGTTGTCATGAATCCTGTGGATCATCCCATGGGTGGCGGTGAGGGAAAATCCTCAGGTGGACGACATCCCTGCACGCCTTGGGGAATTCCCACCAAGGGAAGAAAGACGCGTAATAACAAAATGACCGACAAGTACATAGTAAAGAGAAGGGGTTAAAAAGTGGCGCGCTCAATACGTAAAGGCCCGTACATAGATGAGAAGCTCATCGCCAAAGTGAGAAAAGTCGAGAGTTCCGGCAGCAAGGCGGTGATTCAGACTTGGTCAAGGCGCTCAACAGTTACTCCGGAATTGATTGGAAACACCTTTGCGGTTCATAACGGAAAGAAATTCATTCCTGTTTTTGTCACGGAAAATATGGTTGGGCATAAACTTGGCGAATTTGCACAGACGCGGACATTTTACAGTCACGCGGGTGACCGGAAAACCAAGGTCAGAAAATAAAGGATGATCCGGCTTCGGGCCGGTAAATGGGAGTCTTGGGGAAAATGGAAGCGAAAGCAGTTGCCAGATATGTGCGGATCTCTCCGCAAAAAGCGAGGCTGGTCGTTGATCTCATCAGGGGTCGGAAGGTTGAAGAGGCGAAGCAAACGCTTGATTTTACTCGCAAGAAGGCGGCCGAAATTGTGGGAAAACTTCTTAAATCGGCGGTGGCAAACGCGAGTCAGAATCCGAATATCGATGAAAACATTCTTTATGTGAAAAAAGTTTACGTCGACCAGGGGCCGGCCCTGAAAAGATGGCGTGCCCGAGCTCAGGGAAGAGCGGCATCAATTAAAAAAAGGATGAGTCATATTACGATTGTGCTGGATGAAGCGTAAGTATTGAGGAGGTGGAGTTTGGGGCAGAAGGTTAACCCGGTTGGGTTGAGATTGGGCGGAATCAAAACGTGGAATTCTTCCTGGTATTCGGAAAAGAAATATGCCGAGTTGCTTCATGAGGATATTAAGGTCCGGAAATATTTAAAAAAGAAGCTTTATAATGCAGGCATATCCAGAATCGGCATTGAGCGAGCGGCCAACCGAGCCAAGGTTAATATTTATGCGGCACGCCCCGGAGTCATCATCGGTAAGAAGGGTTCCGAGATAGAGAAGTTAAAGAAAGATCTGGAAGGGATTACCCATAGAGAAATCATTCTGAACATTCTGGAAGTCAGGAAACCGGAGATTGATGCGCAACTGGTGGCCGAGAATGTTGCTCTCCAGTTGGAAAGAAGAGTTGCCTTTCGAAGGGCGATGAAGAAATGTGTGACATCAGCCCTCAAATTCGGTGCCAAGGGGATACGCATCAATTGCGCAGGGCGTCTGGGCGGGGCGGAAATGTCCAGATCGGAATGGTACCGGGAGGGGCGAGTTCCTCTGCATACCTTGAGAGCAGATATAGATTGCGGATTTGCGGAAGCGCGCACGGCATACGGACAGATAGGGGTTAAAGTACTTATTTTCCATGGGGAAGTCTTGCCGACTCAGAAGGTTGCCTAAAGCCCCTTAAACAAAGAATTATCATCATAAAAAGCGATTTCAGTGACAGAGGGATAAGACATGTTAGCACCGAAAAGGGTGAAATATCGTAAGGTACAGAGAGGGCGTATGGGCGGAAAAGCCATCAGGGGCGGCAGCATTGCCTTTGGCGAGTTTGGCCTTCAGGCAGCCGAGTGCGGATGGATTTCCGCCAGGCAGATCGAGGCGGCGCGAATCGCCATGACACGTCACGTTAAAAGAGGCGGTAAGATCTGGATCAGAATATTTCCCCAAAAGCCCATAACAAAGAAGCCGGCCGAGACACGTATGGGAAAAGGCAAAGGGGCTCCGGAAGAATGGGTTGCGGTTATCAGACCGGGAGCAGTTCTTTATGAAATGCAGGGCGTGTCGGAAGAAATAGCTAGAGAAGCGTTCCGGTTGGCGGCACATAAACTCCCCATTGCGACCAAATTTTTGGGCAGGGAGATAGTAGATGAAAATTAAAGAGATTAGAGATCTAAGTAAGGATGAGTTGATGCAGAAGCTAGGGAATCTCAAAGAAGAGTATTTCCGGCTTAATCTGCGACATGCGTCCGGTCAGTTGGAATCAACCGCCTCGCTTAAGAAAATCCGCAAGGAAGTCGCGAGAGTGAACACAGTGTTAAGACAGAGGGAGGGATGATCGTATGACCGAGCGGAGCAACAAGCGAACCATCCGGGGTGTGGTTGTCAGTGACAAGATGGATAAAACAATTGTGGTCTTGTCCGAGCGGCTCATCAGACATCCTGTGGTGCATAAGTTCGTCAGGAAGCACGTTAAGTATAAGGCCCACGATGAAGCGAATGCGTGTCATATCGGCGATAAGGTGTTGATTATCGAATCACGGCCCCTCAGTAGGGATAAGCGTTGGCGTGTGCGCGAAATCTTGGAAAAGGCGAAATAGCAGTTCGGAAAGAAAGGTTATAAAGAGGTTCGGCTATGATTCAAATGCAAACCATATTGACCGTCGCGGATAACTCGGGAGCAAAGCGGGTTGCCTGCATCAAGGTGCTCGGCGGCTCAAAGCGGAGATACGCGAGTGTCGGAGATGTTATTGTCGTATCGGTCAAAGAGGCCTTGCCCAATTCCAAAGTAAAAAAGGGTGATGTGATGAAGGCCGTCATTGTCCGTACGGCAAAAGAAGTCAAAAGGCCGGATGGGTCTTATTTGAAGTTCGACGAAAATTCTGCCGTTCTGATTACAAATCAGATGGAGCCGGTGGGAACGCGAATATTCGGTCCCGTTGCAAGGGAGCTACGGGCGAAACAATTTATGAAAATCATATCGTTGGCTCCTGAGGTCCTGTAAAAGTCGGACGGTCTAAGGGGAAGCGTTAAGCATAAAAGACGAGGGATGAGGAAGCGGGAATGCAAGAAAAGGGCGTAAAAAAGGGTGACCTGGTCAAGGTGACGGCAGGAAAAGAAAAAGGCAAAACAGGGAAAGTCTTGCAGGTCATCAGGAAGAAGGACAGGGTGATTGTCGAAAAGGTCAATATCCTGAAACGTCATAAACGACCGGATGCCAGGGGCAAGGGTGGGATTCTGGAAAAGGAAGGATCGATTCATATCTCGAATGTGATGCTGATGTGTAATAAGTGCAATAAAACCGTTCGTTATGGATTTAAAGTGTTGGACGATAACAAAAAGGTGCGTTATTGCAAAAAATGTAACGAGATATTAGATGCATAGGTCGTGAGATAATGGCAAAGGCGAGACTAAAAAAATACTACGAAGAAGAAGTCGTTCCGGCATTGATCAAGGAGTTTGGGTACAAAAGCAGGATGGAGGTACCCAAGATGGAGAAGATTGTCGTGAATATGGGGCTTGGAGAGGCCATTCAGAATGTGAAGGTTTTGGACAGCGCTACAGAAGAACTTGCAAGGATCACGGGTCAGAAGCCGGTTATTACGAAGGCTCGCCGTTCGATCTCCACATTCAAATTGCGTCAGGGCATGTCCATCGGTTGCCGGGTGACTCTAAGGCAGGACAAGATGTACGAATTCTTCGATCGTCTGGTCAGTGTGAGTCTTCCCCGCGTCAGGGATTTTCGGGGGATATCGCCCACCTCGTTCGACGGAATGGGTAATTTTACGATGGGCCTCAAGGAGCAGATCATTTTCCCGGAAATTGAATACGATAAAATCGAGAAAGTCAGGGGAATGAATGTCGTCATCGTCACGACAGCCAAAACGGATGAGGAAGCCAAGCTCCTCTTGAAGCTGATGGGAGTACCCTTTAAGAATTAACGACTGGATTTGCAGCGATAAGCGAGAAAGGTATTGTTGGAGGACCGAGGGTGGCAAAAAAATCATTAATCGCGAAGGCGAAAAGACCGATGAAGTTTTCCGTAAGGGAATACAATCGTTGTCCTCTTTGCGGGAGGCCGAGGGCGTATTACAGAAAGTTCGACATGTGCAGGCTTTGTTTGAGAAATCTGTCACTGAAAGGTGAGATTCCTGGTGTTATCAAATCCAGTTGGTAGATTGAGGTGGGACGGAGGAGTGTAAAGATGGGGATGACGGATCCGATAGCGGATATGATCACGAGAATCAGGAATGCCAATCGTGTGCGTTTTAAAAGTGTTGATGTGGCTCTTTCAAGGATGAATCAGGATATTGCGAGGGTGCTGCACAATTGCGGATATATCAGTGGCTATGAGCAGAAAAAAGATGATCAGGGGAAGGACATTCTCCGCATTCATCTGAAGTATAAAGAGGGGAAGACGGCGGTGCTTACGGATCTCCAGCGGGTGAGTAAGCCAAGCCGGCGGGTTTATGTGGGCAGCGATAAGATACCCAAGGTTCTTAATGGTTACGGTATCGGTATCATCACCACCTCCAAGGGCATCATGACGGACATGGAAGCACGGGCCATGAATGTTGGTGGAGAGGTTCTCTGTAAAGTCTGGTAATAAGACGAGGTCAAGTCAGAGGAGTATTTTTTTCATGTCGAGAATAGGAAAAAAGATCATAGAAATACCCAGTGGCGTATCGATCAGGCAAGACGGGACGTTCGTCGAGGTAAAGGGCCCAAAGGGAACTCTGTCACGGTATCTACCACAAGGGGTTGAGGTGGCGGTAGATTCGGGTAAGGCAGAAATCAGAAAACTTTCCGAATCAAGGATATGCGACCAGAATCAGGGTTTGACAAGAACCTTGGTTGCCAATATGGTAACGGGAGTAAGCGCCGGTTACGAAAAGGGGCTTGAGATATCAGGTGTCGGTTATCGAGCGGAGCTGTTAGACAATGTCCTGAGACTGGCAGTAGGCTATTCCGTGCCGGTTGAATACAAGGTGCCGGAGGGGATTACGCTGAAGGTCGACAAGCAGGTCAATATCGCCGTGGCGGGGATCGACAAGGAACTGGTAGGCCGTGTCGCCGCAGAAATCCGCAGTATAAAGAAGCCGGAACCCTATAAAGGAAAAGGGATTAAATACGTCGGCGAAGTCATTCGGAGAAAAGAAGGGAAGACGGTCGGCGCGAAATAAGCGTTGAAGCTCAAAAAGAGAGGGGTAAGACAATTGTTGTCTAAAAAGATTGCAAAAGTCAGGGAGAAACGGGCCAAAAGAGTGCGCGCTAAGGTGCAGGGAACAATGGAGAGGCCAAGATTGTCCGTTTTCAGAAGTGACCGCCACATATATGTCCAGGCGATTGCGGATGACGCAGGAAAAACGCTCGCAGAAGCTTCCACGTTGAGCAAAGAATTGGATGCGAAAGCGCTAAGCGGGAAGCTCGGTGTGGCCAAAGAAGTGGGGAAGATGGTTTCAAAGAAGCTTCTGGCGATGGGTATTTCCAGGGCTGTTTTTGACCGGGGGAGATTTCTCTACCACGGTCGTGTTAAAGCGCTGGCGGATGGTGCGAGGGAAGCGGGATTGGAGTTCTAACGGGTAATTAATAAACACGACGCTGAAGGGAATGGCTTTGAATAAGAGAGATATAAGAGAAGACGAACTGCTGGATAGGGTGATTGCCATCAATCGAACGGCTAAAGTTGTCAAAGGTGGAAGGCGATTCAGGTTCAGCGCAATTGTTGTCGTGGGAGACGGAAGCGGCTCCGTTGGTTCCGGTTTGGGAAAGGCTCATGAAGTGCCGGAAGCGATTCGGAAAGGGATGGAACAAGCGAAGAAAAGTATGAGGAAGGTTGCAGTTCTGGATGGCACGGTTCCGTATGAAGTCGTGGGTCATTACGGTGCCGGAAAGGTTCTGCTCAAACCTGCATCAGCCGGAACCGGTCTCATCGCCGGAGGCGCCGTTCGCGCCGTTCTCGAAGTTGCGGGAATTCATAATATATTGACGAAATGCCTTGGATCGCATAACCCCCATAACCTTGTTAAAGCGACCATCAACGGTTTGCAGCAACTGAAGGATCCTGTAACCATTGCTTCGCAGCGCGGGAAAGCCTTGGAAGAGATCTATCATGGAAAAGGGGTGCATCGTGGTGAAAATGCTTAAGATCACGCAAGTGAAGAGTTATATCGGAAGACCGGAGAAGCAGCGCCGGGTGTTGCGCGGTCTCGGTTTGGGAAGGATGTATCAGAGTGTCGTCCTCGAAGACAGGGCTGAAGTGCGCGGTATGATAAACAAGATCAGTCACCTGCTTAAATATGAGGAAATCGAGGGGAAAGAGATATGAATTTAGGGACGTTGCGACCGCCGGAAGGCTCACGTAAAAATAGGAAGAGAATCGGTCGTGGTAACGGATCGGGACAAGGAGGAACTGCCGGCAAGGGTGCAAAAGGTCAGAAGGCAAGATCCGGCGGCAAGATTCGCCCGGGTTTCGAGGGCGGCCAGATGCCCCTCTCCCGTAGGTTACCGAAAAGGGGATTCCGCAATTTATTCAGGAAAGAGGTCGTTGCCGTGAATCTCGAGAAGCTGAATCGCTTTGCGGAAAACGCGGTGATTGATGCGGAGTTGCTTTACAAGAGCGGCGTAATCAAACGCAAGGGAGATGCAATCAAGATCTTGGGCAATGGCGTTGTTAGCATTCCGCTCACGGTTAAGGTTGATATGATAAGCAAAGGCGCAAGAACGAAAATTGAGGCTGCCGGTGGTACGGTCGTAGAGGTCGAATAGTTGATAGACGGCTTTAAAAATATATCAAAAATACCGGAGCTACAAAAAAGGATTCTCGTTACCTTGGGTTTGCTTGTCGTTTACCGGGTCGGGGCCCATGTTCCGACACCGGGGATCGACACGGTCGCTCTGGCGGCTTTCTTTGAGCAGGCCAAGGGTTCGCTGCTTGGGCTCTTTGATATGTTTGCGGGCGGGGCGCTCAGTAACCTGTCCGTTTTTGCTTTGGGCATTATGCCCTATATCAGTGCATCGATTATTCTTCAGTTGCTGACGATTGCAGTTCCGCATTTGGAGAAACTCAAGAAGGAAGGCGAAGCGGGCCAAAAAAAGATTACGCAATACACCCGCTACGGAACCATCGTGCTGAGTGTCATCCAGGGCTTCGGCATTGCCGTGGGGCTCGAGCACATGGCAGGACCGACAGGCGTTTCCATGGTGATTGATCCCGGCTGGGGTTTTCGTTTCATGACGGTCATCACATTGACCGCAGGGACGGCCTTTATCATGTGGCTGGGCGAGCAGATTACGGAGAGAGGCATCGGGAATGGGATTTCCCTGATCATTTTCAGTGGAATCGTATGCGGGGCACCGGCGGCAATACTGAATACGTTTCGTCTCCTGGCGACAGGAGAGATGGGAATCTTTATCATTATTTTTCTGACGGTGATGATGCTTGCGGTCATTGGCGCCATCGTCTTCATGGAGACAGGACAGAGGAGGATACCGGTTCAGTATGCGAAACGGGTTGTCGGGCGGAAAATGTATGGTGGGCAATCAACGCATTTGCCGTTAAAAATCAATACAGCCGGTGTTATTCCCCCGATTTTTGCCTCATCGATCATCATGTTTCCCGCGACGATTGCGAACTTCATCCCGCATCCCTGGATGAAGACTATCGCCGATGCGCTTATACCGGGGAGAGTCGGGTATGAGTTCCTGTACGTGATCTTTATTATTTTCTTCTGCTATTTTTATACGGCGGTGACGTATAATCCCGTAGATGTGGCGGATAATCTGAAAAAGTACGGAGGTTTTATCCCCGGTATTCGACCCGGGAAAAATACGGCCAACTATATCGACGATGTTTTGACAAGGTTGACGTTCAGCGGGGCGCTTTATGTATCGGCCGTCTGCGTGTTGCCCAGTATTTTAATCAGCAATTTTAACGTTCCCTTTTACTTCGGCGGTACGGCGTTGCTGATCGTCGTGGGTGTGGCCTTGGATACTGCAGGGCAGATTGAAACCCATTTGCTTACACGTCAGTATGAGGGTTTCATGAAAAAAGGGCGTATCGCTTCCAGAAGGCGCTGATTTGAAGGAAAAGGTTCACAGAGGTCGCGGTTGATGGTCATTTTAAAGCGACCGGAAGAGATCGAAAAGATCAGAGTGAGTAATCAAATTGTTGCGGAAATTCTCGCAGATTTGAAGGCGCTCATTGCTCCGGGAATTACGACAAGGGAGTTGGATGTCTATGCCGAGAATTTGGCGCAGAAGAAGAAGGCGAAACCCGCATTCAAGGGGTATCATGGTTACCCGTACTCTCTGTGTGCATCCGTCAATTCCGTTGTGGTGCACGGCATGCCGTCCGACCGAGTGCTTAAATCCGGCGACATCATCAGCTTGGATTTCGGCGTCTGTCATGAGGGATATTATGGAGACGCCGCCATCACCGTTGCGGTCGGACATGTTTCTGAGGGTGCGGCAAGCCTGATGAAATGTACGGAAGAGGCTCTTTACGATGCTATCGGGAAGGCGGTGCCAGGTAATCGACTGGGTGACATTTCGGCGGCTTGCCAGGAGAAAGTGGAAGGAGCCGGCTATTCGGTTGTACGGGATTATGTCGGACACGGTATTGGCAGAGCCCTTCACGAAGATCCTCAGGTTCCCAATTATGGGACGAGAGGGCGGGGAATTCTGCTGAAGCCCGGTATGGTGCTGGCCATTGAGCCCATGGTGAACCAGGGCGGATACAAAGTGAAACTGCAGCCGGATGGCTGGACCGTCGTCACGGAAGACGGCAGTCTTTCCGCCCATTATGAGCATTCCGTTGCCATTACCGATGGCGGTCCGGATATACTGAGCCGCGTGAATTAAGATTTAAAGAGGAAAACAGTTTAAAGATGGCAAAGGAAGATGCGATAGAGGTTGACGGCAGGGTTATCGAGCCGTTGCCGAATGCTATGTTTCGTGTTGAACTGGAAAACGGGCACAAGGTTCTCGCCCATATTTCCGGTAAGATGCGGATGCATTTCATCAAGATTCTGCCCGGTGACAAGGTTACCGTGGAGCTGTCCCCATATGATCTGACAAGAGGGCGGATCACGTACCGCGCGAAATAGGGCAAGAATTCATAATGGCTGCAGGACGTAAAGGTAATTAGATTGCTGATGCCGCAGACAAGAGGAGTAAGATTGTGAAAGTAAGATCATCTGTCAGGAAAATTTGTGACAAGTGCATCATCGTGAAAAGGCACGGAGTGTTGCGTGTCGTATGTGAAAATCCGAAGCACAAACAGCGCCAAGGTTAATTGCCGGAATACGAGGAGGTTGTCAGGTGGCAAGAATTGCGGGAGTTGATTTACCCAAAAACAAAAATATGGAAATTGCGTTGACCTATATTTACGGCATAGGAAGATCGACGGCACGGGATATCCTGAACAAGGCGGGAGTTGCCAACGATACCAAATCTGACAACTTGGCTGATTCCGAAGTAAGCGCTATTAGAAGTGTCATTGATAAGGAGTATAAGGTTGAAGGGGATCTCAGAAGGGAAATAGCCCTGTCGGTAAAAAGATTGATGGATATCGGGGCATATCGCGGCATGCGCCATCGCAAAGGGCTTCCAGCGAGGGGCCAGCGGACTAGAACCAACGCGAGGACGAGAAAAGGTCCGAGAAGGGCGATCGCAGGCAAGAAAAAATAGACAAACAAAAAAAGTGAGTTGGAGGCAGCATGGCTAAGCCGCTAAGAAAAAGTGGGAAAAAGAAAGAGAAGAAAAATGTTCCGGAAGGAATCGCTCATATTCAATCGACATTTAATAATACGATTATTACGATCACGGATTTGGGGGGAAATGTAATCTCTTGGGCATCGGCAGGGATGCAGGGATTCAAGGGTTCCCGCAAGAGTACTCCCTTTGCGGCACAGATGGCGGCGGAAGATGCGGTCAAGAAAGCAAAGGAGCACGGGGTGCGCAGGGTTCAGGTTTACGTCAAAGGCCCTGGATCCGGACGTGAATCCGCGCTGAGATCCCTGCAGGTTGCCGGGTTGACGATCAGCCTTATTAGGGACGTGACTCCGATTCCACATAATGGGTGTCGCCCTCCTAAGCGTAGACGGGTGTAAGTCGGAGCAGTAAGTAAATGAAGACATGTTTTATTTAAGGATATTATAGGGAGGCGGTTTTGGCAAGGTATTGCGCGTCTGTATGCAGGTTGTGTCGAAGAGAGGGCTTGAAACTATTTCTCAAGGGAGATCGCTGTTTCGGCGAGAAATGTGCTTTCGAAAGGAGAGGGTACGTCCCGGGAGAACATGGTCAGCGCAGAAAGAAGCAGTATTCCGACTATGGTCTGCAGCTTCGGGAGAAACAAAAACTCAAGAGAATGTATTCGGTGTTGGAAAAACAGTTTGCTGGATACTATGATAAAGCCGACCGGCAAAAGGGGATTACTGGTACCAACATGCTCCTGCTTTTGGAACGAAGGCTGGACAATATGGTCTTCAGAATGGGGTTTGCCAGTTCGCGAACGGAAGCCAGGCAGTTGGTTCGGCATAATCATTTCTTGGTCAATGGGAAAAAGGTGAATATCCCATCGTATCTGGTTAAAGTCGGCGATGTAATCAGCGTGAAAGAGAACAGCAGGACGATCGCCCGCATTGCCGAGGCTGTGGCCACAGTGGCCCGCCGGGGTGTTCCACAATGGCTGGAATTGGATCAGCCGAATTTCAAGGGAACGGTCAAAATGCTGCCGGTGCGTGAAGAATTGACGATGCCGATCCAAGAGCAGCTGATCGTAGAACTCTATTCCAAATAAACAATTGGATGCGGAATTGTTGTCCGGTTGTCAAACCCGAAGGGCAGGGGAAATAAACCATGTTGAAGAACTGGTATAATTTGATCAAACCCAAGCGGATTGAAGTGGATGAAAGCACACATACGTCATCGTATGGGGAGTTCACCATTCAGCCTTTGGAGCGTGGATTTGGAATAACACTCGGTAATGCCCTCAGAAGGGTTTTGCTTTCCTCCATCAGTGGGGCGGCAATTGTGTCCGTCAAGATAGACGGTGTCCTCCATGAATTTTCGACGGTACCGGGTGTCAAGGAAGACGTGACGGATATCATTCTCAATCTCAAAGGGGTGCGCCTCCGGATGCATCAGGATGGGCCGAAGGCGATTTACATCGATGCGACAGGAGAAAAAATTGTCCGCGCGGGGGACATCAGCACCGATGGGACAGTAGAGGTGCTGAATCCCGATCACTCGATCGCGACTTTATCCGAAGGCGCTGAAATGAAGGCGGAGATGATCGTCAACGCCGGCAGGGGATATATCCCGGCGAAAAAAGAGAAGGATCCCGAGCAGAGCGAAGGCACAATCAATATTGATGCCCTCTACTCCCCCATCAAGAAGGTTAAATATACGGTGACCTACGCGCGTGTCGGTCAGGTGGCGGATTATGACAAATTGATCCTGGAAGTATGGACTGACGGCAGCTTGCTGCCGGAAGACGCCGTGGCGTATGCTGCGAAAATCCTCAAGGATCAACTCGAGATATTTATCAATTTTGATGAGATTGAAAGCGATATTCACGAAGAAGAGATTGAGGATAAACAGGATGTTAACGACTATCTCCTCCGGCCATTCGATGATCTGGAGTTGTCTGTGCGATCGGCGAATTGCCTGAAGAACGCCGGCATCCGGTTGATTGGAGAGCTGGTACAGAAAAGCGAGCCGGAAATGCTGAAGACCAAGAATTTCGGCAGAAAGTCCCTGAACGAAATCAAGGAAATCCTTGCGGAGATGGGACTCGGCTTTGGCATGAAACTCGATTTCCCACCCTGGAATCAGCCGAAAAAAGAGGAACAGGATTAAGACAGAAGTCGAGAATTATTAATGAGGCAAATCTGAGAAAGGAATAATTCCATGCGCCACGGATATCAGAAAAAGCGTTTGGGACGACCAACGGCTCACCGGGAAGCGATGATGCGGAATATGGTGACGTCCCTTTTGAAGCATGAGAAAATCAAGACAACGGATTCCAAAGCGAAGGAACTGAGAAAGCTCGTAGAAAGGATGATCACCCTCGGCAAGCGGGGGGACCTTCACGCCAGACGTCAAGCCTTGGCGGTGATCCGTGAACGGGATGTGGTGGAAAAAGTGTTCGGCGAGTTGTCGGAAAGGTACCGTGAGCGCCAGGGCGGTTACACCCGGATTATCAAGATGGGATACCGTGCGGGAGATAATGCACCCGAATCGATTGTGGAGTTCGTCAGGAACCAGGAGGGAGCAAGGCCCAAAGCCAAAACTGAAGAGGAAAAGACCTGATCAGGGTAATTCGCATAAGGGATATCAATTTTAAGGCAAGTAGCGATACTTGCCTTTTTTCTTGTCAATAGAAGAAATTGGTCTATACTGGGCAACCATGAAACGTCGCATCATGATGCAATCGGTGTGCAGAAGGGAGGTTTGTCATGGCGGAAGAAAAGATCGGGGAGGTCGTCAAGTTTTTTTCCAAACCCAACGTTGCGGCGATCAAAATCACCGCAGGCATTCTTTGCATTGGAGATTCCATCCGATTTGTCGGTCACACGACGGACTTTACCGATACTGTGGAGTCGATGGAAGTCAACAATCAGAAAATCGATAAGGCGGTTGTCGGTGATTTCATCGGTCTGAAGGTCAGTGGTCGCGTCCGTGAGGGAGATGAGATGTTCAAGGTCTCCTGATTCTGATCTGGCTGCTGAAAGATAAGGAAACGGGGGCCCAGTTCAAGGACCGGCGGCGGGAGAGGCGTATGCCCGGTAAGGCTTGCCGGGCACCTTTCCGGTTGGCCATTTATGATGAACCGAATTGTTTCTCCCGCATCAAAGGACCATCTTTCCCGGTGATTTGCAGCTGGACGAGGAAGGGGCTTTGGGGAGGCCAACCTTATTTGCGGCGGAATGAGGGACAAAAATGGAAATCAGGGTGCTGGGCTGCTACGGATCTCATCTTCCTGGTCATGGAACCACGAGTTTCCTCCTCGATGAAACAATCCTGATTGACGGCGGGACCATTACGTCCGTCCTGAGCATTGAGGAGCAGATGAAGGTCGGCTATGTTCTGCTGACCCATGCACATCTGGATCATATTCGGGACATCATGTTTCTGGTGGACAATATTTTCTATCTCCAGCGGAAAACACCGCTTGTCCTTGTCGGCTCCGCGGGAATATTGGAGACGGTTCACAGGCATCTTTTTAATGGATGCGTATGGCCTGACTTCTTTACCATACCCTCCAGGGCTGCGCCGATTCTCAAAATGGCGCCCATCAAGGTAGGGGAATACCTGCAGGTCGGATCGCTTCGCATTCAAGCGGTTCCTGTTCACCACACGGTTGAAACCCTCGCTTATACCATCGAATCGGAGAGTGATGCGGTTGTTTTCATCGGCGATACGGGACCGACGGACGCAGTATGGGATGCGGCGAACATGCTGGACTATCTCCGTGCCGTCTTCATTGAAACTTCCTTCCCGAACCGACTGTCGGAACTGGCCCGGTTGACCCGTCATTTGACACCCTTTGCCCTGGCGAGGGAAATTGATAAACTGACACATCAAGACGCCATGATTTATGCCTATCATGTCAAGCTCCATCATGATGAAGAGATCGAAGAAGAACTGCAGGCACTTCGCCAGGCGGGCAGGATTCGGCTTCTCCATGACGGGATGCGTATCAATGTGTCGCCGGCAGGATCCGGGATCATTTCCGCATGAACTACGACGCGTCTCTCGCTGATCTTGACGCCTTGGCGGCAAGGGGCATGCGCCTGGATCCGGCGCCTTTCGAGCGGTTGTTGCAAAAGCTGGATAATCCCCATCACGCTTACAGGACAATTCTGGTCGGCGGAACGAACGGTAAGGGGTCGACGGCAGCCATGATCGCCTCCATGCTTACGCGTGTCGGACTCCGCGTCGGGCTTTACACCTCTCCTCACCTGGTAGACGTCCGTGAGCGTATCCGCGTCGACCGGGTCTTCATCAGCTCGCAGGAGTTGAGCGAATATCTCCTTGCCATTCGGCAAGTAGAAGACGGCGGCGCCACTTACTTTGAATATCTCACCGCGGCAGCGTTTCTCCACTTTCATGCATGGCGGATCGATCTTGCCGTTCTCGAAGTCGGAATGGGCGGGAGGTTGGATGCGACCAATGTCGTATCACCCGTTTTGTCCATCATCTGCAACGTTACGCTGGAGCACACGGAATACCTTGGCAGGCGTTTGCAGGACATCGCCGGGGAAAAGGCAGGCATCATCCGTCCGGGAGGGTTGTGTTTGACGGCGGCAAGACAGGAAGCGGTTAAAAAGATGTTGCGCGCATACTGCCGGGGCATTGGCGCAACCCTTCACGAAATGGGCCGGGATTTTTCTGTCCGCACATTCCCAGACGGCTCTTTTGCTTACCGGGGTCACAGCCTGTCATTGAGGAACTTAAGAACGACCTTGCCGGGCAAACATCAGATACGAAACGCCGCCCTGGCGATTGCCGCGGTGGAATCCCTGGCTTTACGAGGTTTCCCGATTGACGACCATGCGATTCGCGTCGGTATTGCATCCGTGAATTGGCCCGGCCGCCTCGAAACGGTGGCGAAGCGTCCGCTTCTTGTCCTCGACGGCGCGCATAATCCGGCCGCGGTTGCCGTGCTTTGCGATGCCCTGAAGGGATCTTTCACGTGGCGGAAACTGATCGTGATCTTCGGTGTCCTTAAGGATAAAAATTACCCTGCAATGATGAAAAGGTTGGGAGCCCTTGCGGATCTGCTGATCCTGACGGCGCCCACGACCGATCGTGCCGTGAGTCCGGACAATCTCCTGGTCATTGCCCGGCAGTATGCGCATGCCGTGGAGGTGATGCCAGAACCGGAGCAGGCCCTCAAAAAAGCCCGGGCTATCGCCGATTCCGATGATCTGATCTGTGTCACAGGCTCCCTGTATCTGGTGGGTGAAATTAAAGGCCATCTGGCTAGTCCCGTCCACGGATCCGGCAGCAGGAAATGATCGGCGATGGCTGATACGGCCACAGTTCGTTTTGACTTAATAACCCAAATAGACTAGGATGCGAAAACCGAAAAGCTGAGACCGTGCATGGTCGAAAATGACTAAATGAAACTGGAGACGGGTATTGTGGGGCTGAAACGGATTGGATTGCTATGCATATGGTTTTGCCTGCCGGTTTTGTTACCTCTGCTTACATCTGGGTCGGTCTATGGTGCATTAAATGATGACTTGAAACTGACCGAGGGGCCGATCAACATTCAGGCCGATCGTCTCGTTTACGAAGAGGATGACAATGTCTACCGTGCCGAGGGGAACGTATTGATTACTTATCCGGGCGGCACCCTGCAGGCGGATGAGATTATCCTCCGCCAGGACGAAAACACGGCCTATGCGCAAGGAGGGGTGATTCTCAAGAGCGATCAGGACATCCTGGAAGGGGAAAGCGTCATTTTTCATATCGATAGCCGTACCGGCACCGTGGATGGCGGGAAGATGTTTGTCGCCAAGAATCATGTTTACGCCAGCGGCAGTTCATTTAAAAAAACGGGAGAGGCGACGTACCATGCGCAGGATGCCGTGGTAACAACCTGTGACGGACCTGATCCGGAGTGGTCTCTTCGGGGCAAGGAACTCAAGGTGACCATTGACGGGTACGGTACGCTCAAACACGGCACCTTCTATGCCGGAAAGCTTCCGGTCCTTTATTTCCCCTACCTTGTTTTTCCCGTCAAGACAACCCGCCAGACCGGCTTTCTGCTGCCCTATGTTTCTCATTCGAAACGCAAGAACGGTGTGGATATCGAACTTCCGTTTTTCTGGGCCATATCGGAAAACATGGATGCCACCTTTTATCAGCGCTTCCTGAGCAAACGCGGGTTCAAGGAGGGTGCCGAATTTCGTTATTTTCTCACGCCCGAATCTTCCGGGGTGGTCTACGGAGATTATCTTTACCGCGACCGTCTCCGGGTGCGTGAAAACAACGAAAACCTTCCTTCCCTGTCTCGGGATTGGGACAATGATCACGATCGCTGGTCTTTCTACCTACAGCACGAGTCAGCATTCGAAGAGGGTTACTACATGCGGGCCGATATCGCCCGTGTCTCGGACCACTGGTATTTCAAAGACTTTTCATCCCGAAATTATTACCGGGAGCATTACGCCAGAAATCCGAATGAAAAATTCAAACGGGTCACTTTCGAGGGAGACAAATCCCTCCGTTCTTTGGATTCCAAAGTCCGCTTCAGCAAGGACTGGTCCCTGTTCAACCTGACAGCTCTCGGACGCTACACGGATGATTTCACCAGTTCTTCGAACGACCAGACTCTGCAGCAGTATCCGGAAATAACCCTCACAGCGGTCAATCAGCCTCTGGGCCATACGCCACTGCGCTTTGACATGGTCACGTCCTACAACAATTATTACCGCAGCGAAGGCCACAAAGGCGCTCTTTCCGAAATCCGTCCGGCGGTTTCTCTTCCCTTCAGCCTGGGACCCTATGCCCAGGTGACACCCCGGTTCGCCTGGAGCGGAGCCTTCTGGTCGGCCCGGGGCGAGGATCTGGCTGGTGTTGATAATAACGGCAGCCGGAATACCTATATGACGGGCGGGATGGTGACGTCCGAGATACACCGGATTTATGTTCTCCAGGGGAAATTTGTCGAAAAAATACGGCATGGCATCCGGGCGGAAGTCGGTTATGACTACAGTCCCCATGTCAAGCAGAGCGATATGCCCGATTATGTGGAAGTAATGGACAAACAGAACCGCCTGACCTATGCTCTCATCAATACCGTCATGGCGAAGATGAAAGCAGGCCTGGAGGGTCCCCGCTATCGGGAAATCATGAGGCTGAAATTATCCCAGACCTACGATATCGACAGGGAATGGCCTGACTGGGACGACGACATCGGCGCGAAGAAGCGGAACTTCGGTACTGTGGACATGGAAATGGATCTCAATCCTCTGTCGTATCTTTCCCTGAAAAGCCGCAGCCGCTTTGACGTTCACGACGGTTCCTGGCTGCGATCCAACAACGATCTGGTTTTGACGACACCCCGCGGGGATCGGGTGTCGCTGGGCTATCATTATACGAGGGATTTGATCGAAGCCATCAACTTGTCCCTGCGGGCCAAAATCAACAGGGAGATTGACCTGGAAGTGACCCTCAAGCAAAATGAACTGGCCAAAAGAACCGTCGAGCAAACCTATGCCGTGAACTACCAGCGGCAGTGCTGGGGGATCAAGGTCGGCTACTCCGACAGTGCCGATGACCGGCAGATTTTCGCTTCGTTAAACCTCTTCGGATTCGGCTTCTGAGGATGATGCATTACCTAAATCTCCCATCAGGCGACCGGAATCAGCGGGAGCAGCGGAAACTACCGGTTTCGTTGATAACCGCCTAGCTCCGGGAAAACGCTTACGATGGATGCAACGCCCAAGGGGAATAGACTTCACATTGCCATCTTCGGACGGACCAATGTCGGGAAATCCAGCCTGCTGAATTATATTCTGGGCCAGGATCTGGCCATCACTTCACCTGTCGCCGGGACCACCACGGATGTCGTCGAGAAGGCTGTGGAGCTGCTTCCCCTGGGGCCGGTCCTGTTTTTGGACACGGCGGGACTGGATGACACGTCTGCCTTGGCGGCCCAACGCATCCGAAAAACCAGCGGCATTTTCAACCGGGCCGATGTGATTCTACTCGTTACGGAGCCGGGCCGGTGGTCGCGTTATGAAGAGCAGGTCATTGCCCAGGCGGCAGAGAAGAAAATCCCCCTGATCGCTGTCGTGAACAAGATCGACCTTGCGCCGCCTTCCGACGCATTTCTTCAAGAAATCTCCGCAAAGGCCGGCAGAGTCGTTACCCTCTCGGCGACAGGGCCGGATGGCCGAGAAGAGGCAATCGGCCTGATCAAAAGATATCTGATCGAGGTCGCCCCCGATGATTTTATGGCCGTTCCCGGCCTTCTGGGAGACTTGTTGCCATCGAAGGGGCTGGTGCTGATGGTTGTCCCCATCGATATCGAAGCGCCGAAGGGAAGGCTGATCCTGCCTCAGGTACAAGCGATCCGGGACGCCCTGGACAGCGATGCCGCCGCGCTTGTTGTTAAAGAGACGGGTCTTTTGGATGCCATGGGAAGCCTTTCCCGCCTTCCAGATCTTTGCGTATGTGATTCACAGGCAATCCGCAAGGTTGCGGCGGAGGTGCCCCCAGAAGTTCCCTGTACGACTTTTTCCATCCTCTTTGCCCGCCAGAAGGGAAACCTCGCTGCCGCTGCGGAAGGGGCTGCGGCCATCGCCTCCCTCCGGCCCGGGGACAAGGTGCTGATTGCCGAGGCGTGCTCACACCACCCGCTGCAGGATGACATCGGACGCGTGAAGATTCCTCGCTGGCTGCGCCAGTCTGTGGGGGGGGACCTGGATGTCGAGGTGACGGCCGGCCGCGATTATCCGGAGGACCTGAGCCGGTATCGCCTGATTATCCATTGCGGAGGCTGCATGCTCAACAGGAGGGAAATGCTGAGCCGCATGCAGGCAGCGCGGGAAGCCCACATCCCCATCACGAATTACGGGTTGGCCATTTCCCATACCCAGGGTGTCATCCGCAGGGTTCTCTCGCCGTTTCCTTCTGCCCTCCTGGCTTATGAGCGGGCGAGTAGGAATTTGTCTGCCTTTAACTAGACGTATCGCCGTTTTATCGGGATTGCCGGGAGATACTGTTCCGGTCGTAACACATCAACAAAGGAGAGGAATGATAGGATGAAGATACTCATCGTTGTCGGCATGCCTGCCGCAGGCAAGAATATTGCCCGGGACTTTGCCGCTGCCCGCGGGATACCCTATTTTGCAACAGGAGATCTTGTGCGGGCCGAGGTGATGCTGCGGGGAATGGAGGCGACGCCGGAAAATATGGCCGCTGTTTCCACGGAACTGCGCGGCGGAGACGGAATGGGGGTGACACGCCTTGCCCTGGAAACGGCCCTTCAGGCACAGGTGCCCGTGGTCATGCTGGAGGGGATGCGCTCGTGGCCTGAAATAGAATTGATCCGGCAGCAGGCGGAAGCTTTGGTGATCGCCTTTCTGGCGCCATTGGCGACAAGGCGGGAACGAATCGTCACCCGCGGCAGGAGCGATGATTCCGCCAATGCGTTTGCGGATCGGGACCGGCGCGAGGTCGCCTACGGGGCTGCGGTTCCGATTGCCCTGGCGGATGAATACATTCTCAACACGGGTACAATGGAGGATGCCCTCCAAGAACTGCATGCATTGCTGGTCAAATATGCTTAGATTACGAGCGCAAGGGTTGTCTTATGACGGTCCGGCATTTGCGGCCTTGTAAACAGGGCTAGCCGATGAGACTTTCTTTACGCTTTATGCCGCGGACGAGAGAAAGCGGGATCGGCGTCCTTTCAATTCTGCTGCTGCTTTTTGTCCTGTCCCTGCTGGCTTTTTTTCTGTTGCGATCTTCGGGCCCCTGCAGCAAGACGCTTACCTATCGCATCGGTACGGTTGATGACCGCTTCGGTCTCAGCCGGGAAGAATTCGCTTTCCTGGTTCGCAAGGCGGCATCGGTCTGGGAGGCGCCTGTCTCACGTGAACTTTTCCGGGAAGAGCCTGACGGCAGGATTGTTGTGCATCTGGTTTACGACTACCGGCAGCAATCATCGGAAAGGCTGCAGGATTTACAGGACGCCATCCAAGACAAACGGGACGCCTATGATGAACTGCACGCCCGCCACATGATCCTGAAGCAGGAATATGACCGGCAGCGGGATCGGATCAACCGGGATTATGAAGCCTACCGTGCCAGGGTTTCCGCATTCAATGAGGAAAATCGTGCGGCAAGTGTCCGCGGGGGATTGTCCCAAACCCGTTACAGGCATTTGCAAGAGGAACGGGACTCCCTGACCGTTTTCCACAATGAACTGCAGACGCGGGAGGATGAACTCAGGGAAACGGCAGAGACTCTCAACAGCCTGGTTGCGGCCATCGATGAAATCGCCGCCGAGCACAATGAAAACATGGATCATTACCGGGACGAAGGGGACATCCTTGGCGGCGAGTTTTCCAAAGGCCATTATGCGCGGCAGGGCCTGAAGGAAACCATCACCATTTATCAGTTTCAAGGCAGGGAAGCTTTATTACGTGTTCTGGTTCACGAATTGGGTCACGCCCTTGGTCTGGGGCATGTTGAAGATCCACATGCGGTCATGTATCGTTTGGTCAGGGACGAAGGGGGTTATGACCTTGCCCCGGCAGACATTGACGCCCTCAAGGCCCTTTGTGAACAAAAGTAACGTCAAGCGACATACCCTCCTAAGTGTCGGGATCCTGGTCGACAAAACTGCAGGAACCGGGTGGTTTATAAACGGAAATCGAGAAGTTCGCTTAAAGTCGGGTGAGGGATCACCCAGTTTTCCAGATTCCTGACATTCAGCCGGGCGGCCACAGCCAGGCTGAGTACGGCGATCAAATCCGGTGCCTGCTCCCCGGCGACAGCCGCTCCGACAAGGCGGTCCCGGTGGTAGAGGGACTTAACGAAGCCATTGCCCACCAATTCGGTGCGGGCCAGGATGTTCGCCCCGTAATCCTTTTTTCTGACGTTCACATTCAACCCGAGTTCCCGAGCCTTGGTCTCTGTCATACCAACCCGGGCGACAGGAGGATGGGAGTAGACAACGACGGGTACGGTGTCGTCGTTATGGCACGCCGCAGAGTCCGTAAAAAGAGATCGGGCAAGGGCGCGTCCCTGGGCAGCCGCCCGATGGGCGAGCAGGCAGCCGCCCGTTACATCGCCCACGGCAAAGATCGAGGGCACGCTGGTCCTCAGGGTGGGATCGACGGTAAGACCTTGTTGCTGGTAGGCGATCCCCAGGCGGTCGAGTTCTGCCCGGCGCAGGCTAGGCCTTCGGCCCGTACTGATCAGGACATGCTCAGCGGCCACTTCAATGGTATCCGATCGGTGATTTATC
>CAYPKE010000017.1:0-25608 GCA_964411235.1 uncultured Syntrophales bacterium | reverse complement strand
GGCCAGATCGACACGGAAGCGGATATTCTTAAGCGCCGGCGGCAGAAAATAACGAATCTGATTTTCATACTCCTGGGCTCCGGGAAACCGGACGCCCCTCTGGATACGGTCAATAGGAATCTCCGTGGAAAACGCCATTTTCCATTTCACCTCACGCTGAAAAAGCTTCATCCACTCACGCCCCAGTTTTTTCTTTCCGCCGGGACCGGAATGCAGCCATTCCCGGGTTTGATGAAATAAAAACCATTCATCACAGCCCAAATAACGGTCAATATCCTGAACGGGGTTCCCGGGAAGAATCCAATTCATCGTCTCACGGAAAATCTCCTGGAGATGCAGATCGAGAGCCCGCGTCGTCCGGTGAAAATACACGTTGGTGTAGAGATTCAAGCGGGCGTTGAGAAAGCGGTTCAGGGCCGAGATGCCCGTCTGGTGAAGCGTCAAACCGTCAGGTGTGTAGAACGTGTAATGCAGTAGGCGTTTCGTGTCGACCAGGTCGAGGGAAAAACCCGTCATGTAGGCGTCCCGCTGCACATAGTCCAGGTTGTCCGCCGTATAGATTCCAGTGAAGAGCTGCCGCAAAAGAAACAGCCACCTGGGCCATCCGCTCCGGTCACGGGTCGTCGCATGAATCAGAAAGGCTACCTGGCGCGGATCCAAAACCTCCCCGGGAGCAAAGGGGCCTGCGGGACTCCTTCTGATTCCCCGGATCAGCCTCCCGAGTTTTCTAATAATGATCTGCTGACTCAGGTCTTCGTGGGTCAGATCGTACTGGCAAAGAAAGTGATCATCGAAGAAGTGGCCGTAAGGACCATGTCCGACGTCGTGGAGCAGACCGGCGACACGGAGGAGTTCCTCAACGTAGTTTTGGGAAGGCACATCCTTACAAACATCTTTGAGACTGGGATAAAGACCCTTTCCGCACTCTCCGGCATTATGCATCGTACCGAGAGAATGCTGAAAACGGGTGTGTTCGGCCGAGGGATAGACCCAGCGCGCACTCTGGAGTTGGTATATCCGGCGGAGGCGCTGTACCCAGGGTGAATCGATCAGATCTTTCTCGGTCTTTTCCGATGCTTTTTCGGAAAGGGGAACGGTAAAAAGTATATAGTCGTAGATCGGATCGGCAATGAGTGCCATCCCCCTGTAAACATCATGATAATCGCCACGCCTTGCCTTCAACGGTCCCATTCCTGCCCTTGTAATTACTTTCAATCCCCTATCATCCGATTTGGGAAATGAAAACGGAGGCATCATAATTTGACTTCTCCATTGCGGTCAAGGATTTTCCCCGTGATCCCTATCAATCGCAGGCTGGATTTCTCCACTGCCCTGTTGTATACAAAAGCCCTGCTTGAATCGGAACCGGCTTTCGCGTTGGTCGTTGCGCCCGACACAACAACTCATACAGGAGAAGATCATGGGAACCAACAACGTAGTTTTTCTGGAAGTCATCGAATGGTTCGACGAATCGGGGAAGGAAATTGTCCACCGCATTCCGGAAACAGGCTCGGGTGAAATCAAGTGGGGCGCCCAGCTCGTTGTCAGGGAAAGTCAGGCCGCCGTGTTTTTTTACAACGGCAGGGCCTGTGACGCCCTGGGTCCCGGCCGGCACACTCTGAAGACGGGCAACATTCCTATTCTGACCAAGCTCCTTAGCAGCCCCTGGGGCATGACGAGTCCCCTGCGGGCGGAAGTCTATCTGGTCAACATGAAGGTCTTTCCGAACCTGACCTGGGGAACCCGTGACCCGGTCGCATTCCGGGACCGTGAGCTCGGCCTGGTCCGGTTGCGTGCTTTCGGCATGTTCAATATCCAGGTGCAGCAGCCGGTCCTGCTGATCAACAACCTGGTCGGCACCCAGGGAGTTTATACCCAAAACGAAATTGAAGCATACCTGAATCGGCTCATTGTCTCCCGTTTTAACGATCTGATGGGTGATCGCATTGATACCCTTTTCAACCTCCCCAGCCGCTACAACGATCTTTCGCAAAAACTCAAGCAAAAGCTCCGGGCCGACTTCAACCGCTTCGGCCTGGGGCTGTCCGATCTGTTCATCCAGTCCATCACGCCTCCGCCCGATGTCCAGAAGGCCATCGACGACAAAAGCCGTTTGCACGTCTTCGACGACCTGAACAAGCTGCTGAAGATGAAGGCCGCCATGGCCCTGGAGGAAGCCGCACAGAATCAGGGGGAAGCGGGCGCCGGCCTCGGACTGGGGATGGGATTCATGATGCCGGCCATGTTCTCCGAAGCCTTCAAATCGGCCGGCAGCGGTTCCGCATCCCCCCCTCCCGCGACCTGCCCTGACTGCCGCCAGTCCATTCAGGCCGACGCCAGGTTTTGCCCCTTCTGTGGACACCAGATGCTTGTTTTCCAGCGCTGCCCCGAATGCGGAAAGAATCTGCCGGCCGGCGCTAAATTCTGCCTCCAGTGCGGCAAACCACTCTCGGAGAAGCCCCAGCCGCTTCGTTGCGTCCAATGCGGTGCGGAAAATCTTCCCGATGCCATCTTCTGCAATCAATGCGGGGAGAGGATCAGGCCGTCCTGAAGCACCCTTCCGGCTGATCCGGCAGAACATTCAGGGTTCGCCGCAGGCGATCTTCAATAATTTCTCACTGATCCCACCCGGGAAAACGGCTCGGAAGGTCCGTTCCATTTCGGGCTGAAAGGCGATGCGGCGGCCCCTCCGGTCAAAAGTTTCCTGACTTTTGACCCGCACCTGTGAACGGCTGCAGAGAAATTCCCATACTTGCAGGGAGTGCCCGATTCGACCTTCTGAGAGTCGATCGTGGCCCAGGCCCTCATCAGTCTCAATTCTTACCGGCACCACCCTGCGCAAGGCCGTCGGTTTTCTGATACGGCTGCGGTCATAAAAGTAAAGCCTCCTGTCCCGGGAGTACCAGAAGCGGACCCACTGAACGCCGCGCTCAATCTCCGCCGACAAAACCCTGGCGTAATGGCAGGCGGCCGGTTCGTTTAAGGAACAAGCGGCGATAAAATCTTCTCGGGCCTGCTCATGTCTGCCCGCTTCATAAAGCATCTTGCCCCGATGGAACAAAATTCCCCGGCGGTCATCCTGCAGAAAAAGCGCCGTGGACAGGTCGTCAACAGCCTTTCCGAAGACGCCAAGGTCACCGTAACAGAACCCCCGTTGTATATAAAATGAAGCAACCGAGGGTCTGCGGCGAATAAGCTCCCCGTAATCCGAAATGAGCTGACTTCTATTGCCCTTTCGCGAAAGGTTCAGCGCCTGAATAAGGGGCGGCATATGATCCCCCGCAGCGATTTCAAGGGCAGCCTTGTAAGAATCGGCGGCCCCGCCAAAACGTTCCAAATTTTCCTGTATCCGCCCCTTTTCGAAACGCAGATGATAGTTTGCCGGATCAAGGCGAATCGCCTGATCGATGTCGCCGAGCGCCTGATGCTGTTGACCCCGCTGCGACTTTGCCAGGGCCCGCTCGAGATAATAAACCGCCCTCGAAGGGTTGCGTGCCAGGGCCCGGTCATAATCGGCGATCGCCTGTTCCAGATCCTGCCGTGGACAGATTTCGGAGGCATGAAGCATGCCGCGCATGTAATAGAAAATATCATAGCCCTCATCCAGCGAGATCGCCCGGTCCAGATTTGAGAGGGCGAGAGCGCAGATGTCTTCGCACCTGCCCTTTGTACCCTCCCCCCCCTTTCTGGACCCTTCCCCTTGGGGCTTGGCATCCCCGATGGCTTCCCGTCCCACCTTTTCACCCCCATCTGCTTCACCCCCATCTGCCTGTTGCGAGATCAACAGGTAATAGTAAAGGCTCCCTCTTTCGAAATACAGAACGGCATCTTCCGGATGCCGCTCGATGGCTGTATTGTAGAGACGGACGGCCTCATCGAACCGACCCGAAACCGTCTGCTGCTTCGCCTCGGCGACGAGATCGCCGATTGTTTTGCGGTTCTTTTCCTGCGATGCCCGTGGGAACGCGGTTTCTTTCTTCTCCGCTTTTTGTGGGATGACTTCGAAAAACGCCTGTGCACTCCCCGGGAAACACCAAACGATGAAGACAAAGGAAACCCATATGCAAAATCCTGACGGATGCTGTTCATATGGAAACCGCTTGAACATGGTCTTGTCCTTTTCGTGCTTTGGGCTGAATCTTTCCGTCCTTGCCGAGACCTGAGATTATTGTAATTGGAATACCATTTCGGCGTTTCCTGTCAAATCAATTATGGATCCCCCGGTGCCATGGTCCCCGGCAAAGAAAAAAATTGCCAGAACGGGAAAAACCTCCTACATTTGACCGGGCAAGGACAGATGGCCTTGCCGACAAAGGAATCCACGTTGAGAGCAAAAAAAAGAACCCCATGAATCAGGCTACCTGGCGAATCGACCATGAGTGCCCTCAGTGCGGCGCACCGATCATCCTGGAGGAAACAGACCGCATCCTGGCTTGCCCTTATTGCCGGACAAAGCTGATTTTGTTTCAGGATGGCGGCTTTCGCTACATCATCCCGCATACCGCGAGGACGAATCGAGAAATTCACTATCTGCCTTACTGGCGGCTGAAGGGTTCCCATTTTTATTTCCGGGATCTGGAAGTTCGGTGTCGTTTTGTTGACATCAGCAAAAAAGCCGTAACGTTTCCCTTGATTCCGCTGTCGCTGGGTGTTCGTCCCCAGGCTGTAAAATTAAAGTTTCTCACGCCGGAGGTCCCCGGTTTTTTTGCCGCTCCCCAGAATACGCTTCAGGAAGCGATTTCCGGTCGGGGAGGCCACACTATGGCCGGAAGCGTTGAGTATGTCGGGGAGGTCATCAGTCTGATCTTCCTGCCGGTTTATTTGCATTCAGCATCCCTCTTTGATGCTTTGACAGACAGGTGTCTGGGCGATCTGGCAGAACCCGACCTCCTGTACCATCTGCCGCGGAACGATGCGTCAGCGGAGACGAAGGTTCTCTTCCTTTCAACCCTCTGCCCGAAGTGCGGATGGGATCTGGAGGGAGAAAAGGACGCCCTGAGTCTCACCTGTGCCAACTGCGGGACCCTTTGGCTTGTTCGCGGCAACTGCCTGGAAACATTGGATTTCAAAATAATGCCCTCCAACGGCAAGGCGGATATCTACCTGCCGTTCTGGAGAATGAAGATCAAGGCGGAGGGCTTTGTTCTCGACTCTTATGCCGACCTGATCCGCCTGGCCAACCTCCCCAAACTGGCAACGTCGCAGCTTGAGGACACACCGCTGTCCTTTTGGTCGCCTGCCTTCAGAATCAATCCGGCTGCCTATCTGAGATGGTCAAGACAAATGACCGTTTTTCAGCCGGCAGTCGAAAAGCATGCTGATCGTTTGCCCTCGATGCCCCCTGCTCTGCATCCGGTCACACTGCCCCTGGCGGAGGCCGCACAAGGCGTGAAAGCGAACATCGGCCAGATGCTGGCGGATAAGCGCAGGCTCCTGCAAATCCTGGCCGCAACCCGGATCGTCCTGATCGAGGCGGAGCTGGTCTATCATCCCTTCAGACGGAAAAACAGCGAATTGATTCACACCGATCTCGGCCTTTCCTTAAACCGCAACGCCCTGTCCCTGGCATTTCATCTTTCGTGACATTCCAGCCGTAAAGGCAAAGTTAATAATCCATGCGGGAACGAATTGGGATGCGAAAGACGTTTTTTTATGTTTTAATGGTCGCGTCATTATCGGGAATTCACCTTTCCGAACACGACGGCATTCATCTTGCTGCGTCGTCTGTCGGCAGTGAGAACTGCAAAAATAATTTGGTTCTGAATTAAGGAAGTGAGACGCATAACCAATTGGGTTTACAGCCGTTCCCTCTAAATTCCGTCATCTGACCGAAAGGATCCTGCATGGCCATACATATCCGTATCTTTTATGACTACATCTGACCTTTCTGTTATGTCGGCAAGGCCGTTGTCGACAGCATCAGACAGGAAGTTCCCCTCGAAATCGAATGGATCCCCTTTGAAGTCCACCCGGAAACGCCCCCCGAAGGAAGGCTTCTGACGGATATGTTCCCGGGAACGATTTTTGATAAATTCTACCGCAAACTGGCCAGACAGTCCGGCGTTCCCGATCTGCCCTTCGGCCGCGCGGAACGGCTTGACAATTCCGCCCTGTCCCTGGAAGCAGCGGAATTCGCAAAGGGACAGGATGCATTTGACCGGTTCCACGATCATCTCTTTCGTGCGCATTTTGTCGAAGAACGGAACATCAGCCGACTGCAAACGATCCTGGAGATTGCGGCCGCCTCCGGAATCGATCCGGCAGGTTTGGAAAAGGCGCTGGCGGAAAAACAGCATGCCTCCCGGATCAGGACGTTGAGGGATTCGGCTCTTCTTCAGGGCATCAGCGGGGTGCCGACTTTCATTCTCAACACCACACACCGCCTCGTCGGTGCGCAACCCAGGGAAGGGTTCCGGAATCTCCTCATGCAATTGGACCATGAAACGGAACTTTTGAAGCAAAAGGGGAGGGAAACATGACGTTCAATCTCAAGATTGCCGGTGAAGCGGGTCACGGTCTCCTGACCATCGAATTGGGACTCGCGGAAATTCTGGCCCGCGCGGGATACTATTTCTTCGCTACCAAAAACTACATGTCCCGGATCCGCGGAGGACACAATTTCCATATGATCCGGGTGGCTGACGAGCCGGTTCATGCCCTTCGGGGCGGAGCATGGGAGATGATTCTCGCTTTCGACGACGAATCGGAGCGGCGGCATCGCCCCTCGCTCGCCAAAGACGGTATCCTGATCAACCGAAAAGAGATCCGCCGGATCGGGGAAGCTCTGCAGCAGAAATTATCCACCGGCATGGCGGTTAACACCGTCCTCATGGGGGCAATTCTTTCCGTTATCGGTTTCGATCCCCAACGCCTGGCCGGGACAGGTTACGGGGATGAAAGGGAAGCCCTGCTGGCCGAAGGCTTCCGGTATGCCGAGGAAACCAACCTGGCAGGGAAATATTTGATCCGCGCCTCCGAAAACAAGCTGCTCCGTTTCGACGGCAATCAGGCGTTGGGGCTCGGTTCGATTCTCGGCGGCTGCCGCTTCATGGCAGCCTATCCAATGACTCCGGCTACCTCCATCATGAACTACTTCGCCAACGCCGCCAGGGAGCTTCCGATTCATTTCGAACAGGCGGAGGACGAGATCTCCGCAATCAACATGGCCCTTGGCGCATCCTACGCCGGAGTGCGTGCCATGACGGCGACCTCCGGCGGCGGCTTCGATCTTATGACGGAGGGCCTTTCTCTGGCGGGAATGACCGAAACACCGCTGGTCGTAATTGTCTCCCAGAGACCGGGCCCGTCCACCGGTCTTCCCACCCGCACCGAACAGGGGGATCTGAACCTGCTGGTCCATGCAGGTCACGGCGAATTCCCCCGGATGATCTTCGCTCCCGGAACTATCATGGAGGCGATCGAAATCGCCCGTGACGCCTTCGAGCTGGCCGACAACCTGCAGTGCCCCATCCTGATTTTGACGGACCAATACCTGGCCGACTCCATCCAGGCCGTGGATCAGAACATCCCGTCAGCGGTAAGCCAAAGAAACTATTCACCTGGAGAGGAAAGCTACCGGCGATATGCCCTCACTCAGGACGGCCTCTCCCCTCTTGCCTATCCCGGCACCGGCCCGGCACTGGTTCGGGTCGACTCCGATGAGCATGATGAAGACGGCCGCATCACCGAAGATCTCGAGCTGCGCATCCGGATGGTCGATAAGCGCTTGAAAAAATGGAACGTCATGCCTCCCTGCTCCCGTCAACCGAGCTTCTGCGGTAACTCTACATCCGAATGGCTCCTTTTTTCCTGGGGATCGAACCGTCAAATCGTCGAAGAGGCGGTTCTTAAAATTAACCGGGAGGGGCTTCCTCTTGCAGCATTGCATTTTTCCCAGGTTTTTCCGCTCTTCCCGGGAATGGTTGCCGAATGGATTCCGGAGCGAAAAAGGCTCATCTGTCTGGAAAACAACGCAGGCGGCCAGTTTGCAGGCCTCCTGAAAAGGGAACTCGGCCTAAACATTACCGGCAAAATCCTTAAGTACAATGGAGAATGCTTCACGGTCGAGGAAATCCGTGAACGTGTCCTGCAGATCATGGAGGGAAAGTCATGACGCCCATGCCTTACGACATCGCCTGGTGCCCCGGCTGCGGAAACTTCGCCGTCCGCGTGGCCCTTGCGGAAGCCCTGAACGAACTGGGCACGCCGCCGCAACAAATCGTCCTTACTTCCGGGATCGGCCAGGGGGCCAAGATGCCTCAGTACCTTGAAACAAATTATTTCAACGGATTACACGGACGGTCTGTCCCCCTTGCCGTGGGGGTCAAGCTGGCGCGGCCTGAACTGACGGTGATCGCCGTTTCCGGAGATGGATGCATGTACGGGGAGGGAGGAAACCACTTCCTCCATACAATCCGTAAAAACCTCGATATCACCATCCTGATCACCAACAATCAGGTTTATGGTTTGACCAAAGGCCAGAGCTCCCCCACGTCGGACCGGGGCATCAGCAATCCCCTCGATCCGGAGGGCAACCCGAACGAGCCCCTCCATCCCCTGACCCTGGCCGTCGCCATGGGAGCGCCCTTCGTCGCCCGGGGTTTCGCCAAAGAAAAGGATCATCTCAAGGAACTCATCAAGGAGGCAGTTCGCTTCAAGGGCACGGCCATCGTCGACATCCTCCAGCCCTGTGTGAGCTTCAACAAAGTCAACACGTACCAGTGGTATGCCGACCGGGTCTACCATGTTTCCCCCGCCGCGGACTGCTTTGAAGCCATTCGAACGGCCGAATCCTGGCAGGATAAAATCGCCATCGGCATTCTTTATCGGGATGATAAGCGTCAAGCCCGGGAGCCGCGCCGCTTGGTCGGCCTGCGCACATCAGAAGAAGAGGTGGCCAAGCTGTTGTCCCTTTACCACACCTGAATTTTTCCGGGACGGGTTCTCCTCTCAATTCCCGGCCCGGCTTATTCTGAGGGGAGGCGACTCGCCCGCTTTATCCCGCCCCATGTAAAGGGTCATGTGAGGAAAGGGAATTTCGATGTTCCTTTCGTCGAATATCATTTTCAGCCGGCGGTTGAATTCCCGGCCGACGCGCCATTGCTTGATCGGTTCCGTTGTAATCCGAGCCCTGATTATAACGGCGGAATCGGCGAATCGGTCCAGTCCCAGAACCTCGATCGGTTCACGAATATCGTCCCTGAACTCGGGATCATTGCGCAGCCCTTCATCTATTTCACGGATGATACCGATCACTTCATCCACATTCTCCCGATAGGCAACGCCAATATCAAATACATAACGGGAATAGTCCTTCGTCATGTTGGTTACCACGTCGATCTGACCGTTGGGGATGTAATGGACATTACCTGAGGCGTCACGAAGGACGGTCGTTCTTAAATTGACCTTTTCCACTAGTCCCCCCTTCCCCGCAATCTGCACCACGTCGCCAACCCTGATCTGATCCTCCATAAGAATGAAAAACCCGCTGATGACGTCTTTCACCAGACTCTGGGCGCCGAACCCGACCGCCAGCCCCACGATGCCCGCTGCGGCAAGAATGGGGCCGATGTTGATGCCGATTTCCCTCAGGACGGTCATGGAGGCCACGACCACAATGGCCACCATCATGGCATAGCGTACAACCTCGCCGACAGTTTGCGCCCGCTTCTGAAATTCCATCTCCTCCCGCTGCTGAACAAAAAACTTTACCATCCGGCGGGAAATTCCTTTGGCAAGTCTTATGGCCACCCAGGCCAGGAAAAGGATCACCAGAATGCGCAATCCGTGCGTCAAAAACCAGTCCATCGCTTTGGGGCCCAGATCGTGATAATCCATATAACCTCCTTTGGGGAAAAATGAGGATTGCCAAGGGAACCTCCCCTTATAACCCCCTTTTCATCATTACTGGAACAAGGCGTGATTTCTCAGTCCTGGCTCGGTGTATATCGAAGGGAAAAGCCCTTATTCCAGCAATGTCATCCAAACACATCTCCAATAACAAGCGTTTATGCTGATACCGTATATGAAGAACGCCGGCAACCGATTTTACAAGAAATCATGCGCTGGTGATTAATTCTTTGAATGAGCTTGAGATTCTTCCTCGGACCATGCCATTTGAAGGGAATCTCAGTTTTCATTGACATCTTTCACGGCTTCCCTTTATTGTGGCCACAAAAAAACAGGACTGATGACTGAAAGGCAGGACACCCATTATTAATGGGCATAAACCAGCCTTTCCCTGATAGATAGGGGTATGGATCAATCAAACCTGTCGCCAACGAACCGAATGAAACACACCTTGATAAGGGTTCTTTTGATTCTATTGCTTATTCTCTGGTTGAAAACCTTACCGGAAACCCGTGTGGGACCCTTTTTCATTTCTGAAGCGCAGTCGCATGAAAATCCCCTGATTCGTCTGGACCCGTCCGATTATCCCCTTTTCGCCGACGACCTCGACCTGGCCGGCCTTGAAGAAGCTTTCGGACGGAGTATCCAAGCGCTGCGATTTACGCCACCCGCCACCCGTTTTCGTTTGGGTCCGGATTCCTACAGCGCCGCGCATATTCTCCGCACACTCGAAAACCTGGGGTCCTATCTTCGAAAACAGCCGACGGGCGAGGAACTGAACGCCCATCTCCGGAAAACCTATCTTGTCTACCGGTTCCACGGTCAGGACCCGCGCAGGGGGACATGCTGATCACGGGCTATTATGAACCGCGGATCAGAGGAAGCCGCATCAGCAACCCCGACTACCCCTATCCGATTTTCGGTCGTCCCCGAGACCTGATCGCAGCAAAGTCCAAACTCACACCGCAGCGGCAAAAGAGCGAACCGAAAATCGGCCGTCTTCAGGGCGGCGGCATTGTCCCCTACCATGACCGGCGGGAAATCGAGACCAAAGGCATCCTTTTGGGGAAGGCCCCTGTTGTAGCCTGGGCCCGGGATTTACTAGACGTCTATTTTCTCCATATCCAGGGCGGCGGGAAAATCATCATGGAAACCAGCGAAACCCTTACCCTTTCATATGACACGCACAATGGACATCCCTACCGCAGCATCGGGCGATTACTGATCCGGGAGGGCAAGATTGCACAGGACAGGATGTCCATGCAGACGATACAAGATTACCTCAAGCAAAACCCAAACGAAATCCTGCGTGTTACCGGTCACAACCCCAGATACATCTTTTTTCGGCCCGATCGGGACGGCCCCCGCGGCTCGCTGAATGTGACTCTGACCCCATACCGTTCGATTGCCCTGGACCACAAGATTTTCCCTCCCGCCCTTCCTGTTTATGTGATCACGCAAATACCGCAGGTCGATGACACGGGCCGAATTCAAGCCTGGTCGGATTATCGTCTTTTCGCGGTCAACCAGGACACGGGAGGCGCCATCACCGGCCCCGGTCGTGCGGACATCTTCTGCGGCGACGGCCTTCAGGCGGAAGTCACGGCAGGCCATCTCAGGCATCCGGGGACATTGTATGTCCTCGTCCTGCGACCCGATTCCATCCGGCCGGAATAAGCCGGTATGGATAGACGCCATGAATCATCTTGATCTTAACGCGCCATGCCTTCGGAACGTTCCCAATGCCTGGCAGATGGCGCCGCACATGACAGACTATCATTTTTAATTGTTTGACATCATTAGATATTTGTTTCCCATTGCAGAAAATATGATCATCTTGTAAGGGCATGCATTTTTATTGACATTGGCCGGCTATTTGTCTACACTCCGTCCCCCGGAAACAAAATTAGTGGCAATTAAAGGGTTATGGATCCGATCATTCTCTTCAGCATCCTCGGCGGCCTCGGGCTTTTCATTTACGGCATTCACCTGCTGAGCGATTCGCTCCAGAAATTGTCTCACAGCCTGCTCAAACCAATGATTGAGAAAATCACGACCAACCGCGTGAATTCCATGCTGGTTGGCGTCGGCTTTACCTGTCTCATCCAGAGTTCGAGCGCAACATCGGTACTGCTGATCGGCTTCATCAACGCGGGCCTTATCACTCTGGCTGCGGCCCTGCCCGTAATCTTCGGCGCAAATCTCGGCACGACGATCACCGCCCAACTGATCGCCTTCAAACTGACAAAGTCCGCCCTGCTGTTTGTCTTTCTCGGATCCCTCATTTTTTTCTTCGCCAGGAAAACTAAGCATAAAAACAAAGGACAGGCCATCCTCGGGTTCGGCATCCTTTTCCTGGGCCTGAACATCATGACGGAGGCGGTGAGGCCGCTGGCGGGAAACCAGGACATTCTGAATCTTTTTACCCAATTCAGCAAATACCCGCTCCTGGGCATACTGACGGGTCTGGCCATAACGGTCATTGTTCAGAGCAGCAGCACGGCCATCGGCATGGTCATCGCCCTGGCTTCGGCAGGTCTTCTCGATTTGAACGCCTCCATCTACATTATCATGGGCGATAATATCGGAACCTGCATCACAGCCGTCATTGCCAGCTTCGGAGGCAAACTGGCCAGTTTGCGGCTGGCACTCGGTCATACCATGTTCAACGTGCTCGGCACGGCCGTTGCGCTTTCCCTGATGCCCATCTACGTTAAGTTAATCCTCTTGTTGCCCGGCGACATCCCCCGTCAGATCGCGAATTTTCATACCCTGTTTAACCTGGTCAACGTGATCCTGTTTCTCCCCTTCGTCCCCCTTTTCCTTAAGGTCCTCATGAAACTGGTCCCGAAGGAGGATTATGAAAAAAAGGAAACGCAGTACCTGGACAAGAATTTATTGTCCACGCCGATATTGGCAATCAGGGCGGTTATCCGGCAGCTTGCGGTCATGCTGGCCATTGACCAGGAGATGATCCGTAAAGCGCGGCAATGCGTCATTCAATACAGTCACAAGCTAAAAAATGAATTAACGATCGATGAAAACTCAGTCGACGAAATGCAGCGGGATATTACCGCTTATCTTGTAGAAGTCACGAAGGGACATATCCCCGATGAAAAACGACGTATTGTCCCCGCCCTAATCCACAGCGTGAACGACCTCGAAAGAGTCGGGGACTACTGCCAGGACATCGCAAACCTGGCACAGCGCCTGTACGAGGAAAACCTTGTCTTTTCACCACCGGCTCAGGCCGAACTGGAAAAGCTTTTCGACAAGACGGAAACATTGATGACTTTTACGCAGAAAGCCCTCGTTAACGACGATCACGATGCGGCGACCATTACACTGACCATTGACAAGGAAATCGACGAATTGGTCGGGCAATTCAAGATGAATCATTTCAGACGTCTGGAAAGCGGCATCTGCATTAACGATTCCGGTTTGGTCTTTTCAGATATCCTCACCCACATCAGCCGCCTTAACGACCACCTCTGCAATATCACCAAGGGCATTCTCCACATTGGGAAACGTTGATCGGAGAGTGTTTTCAGCCGTCGGCATCGTTCATCGGCGACGACGGGCAAGGAGAGCGTGGAGCGGTGATTTGTTTGGGATTCCCCGACGACGGCGGACAAACCCACACGATGCAAATCCGGGGTTGCGCGCAGGGCCGCTCCGTTTTGTCGAAAAACAATCCGGCATCGCCGCGCTGTCCGCGAAGAGCGGATCACCCTGTTCTCATTCCAGAAGCAGGAACTTTCTTTCGCCGTCGTAGGTGCCGATCATAATCAGCTCCGAGTCCTCCCCGATCGGTTTCCATGGATCCGGGTTGATCGACATGTACTCACCATCTTTGATGGCAATGACGGAGCAGTCCGTCCGTTCCCGGATCTTTGACTCGGCAAGGCTTTTTCCGATCAGCGATGACGGGGCCTTTTGGCGGAAAATATTCAATCCTTCAGCCAGCATCAGCGTCTGTTCGCGTTTAAGAAAGTTAAACACGGCATTGGCTCCCACGGAGGAGTAAGACATGACAAAATCGGCTCCGGCACGGTGGAGGGTTGAAACGTTACGCTCCAGGTTGGCCCGGCTCAGAATTTGCAGATCCGGCCTGAGGCTTCGCAGGTACTTTGTCAGGTAGATGTTCACGGCATCATCGTGCGTTGTAACCAGGGCTGCCGGAGCTTTTTCCAGCCAGGCCTTCTGCAGGGTACGAATATCGGCGGCATCTCCCACAATGGCGCTTCCCTCGTCCCGCAAAGCCCGGGGATTCTTGTCGATAATGAGGTAAGGTGTCCCCCTCTCCCTGAACCTCTCCGCAATGGCATAGCCGACCCTTCCCCCACCAATAATGATAACCGGGTCGGTTGCCAGTTTGTAAATATGATAGAAGGAGTAGACCTCATCATAAGCCTCCATGTTCTCTTCCGTGCCTGCCAGCACCAGCACGCTGTTACGGGTAATGCGGCTTTCGGCGGTTGGAATTCCGAATTTTCCCCGCTCCCAGATACCCACCACATTGACGCCCAGATTTTCCCGTAACTTGCTTTCCGCCAGGGTCTTGCCGATCAGAGGGGTGCCCAGGGCGGGGAACTCCGCAATCACGAACTCGTCGAAATGACTGATAATATTTGCCTTACAGTCGCCACCGACGGTCCAGGTCGCCAGGGAACGACCCAGAATTTCATAGAACTGGAGCACCCGGGTACTCCCTGCCATCTGTAAAATATCAATGGAATAGGGAGAGTCCGCCGTGGTAATAATGGGAATCTGCTCGTTCAGTTCGCGAATGGTAAAGGCAATATTGGTATTGATTTCGTCCCGGTTAGTAGCGACGACCATTAAGGCCTGGTCCACCCGCATTTTACGGTAGGTCTCCGGATCGTCGACATATCCGACAGCTACCCGCAACCCCGCATCCGCCAGTTCCGTCGCCTGTTTCAAGTCTTCCAGCACCAGCACATATTCATAATCGTGGTCGATGAGTTTTTCGATCAGGGCCTGCGTCACCGAATCATAGTGGGTGATGATGACATGGCTTCTGGTCTCCGGCGGAAGCTCTTTCGGTGTCCTTTTGCGGGATTCCGCCTCGATCCAGGGGGCATAAAAAAACTTGATAAACGTGAAGGGTAGCAGGGTAAGCAAAAAGACCACCCCGGAAACAAGAACAAAGATGGAAAAAATGCGGCCTAGATCGGTTTCGAAGGTAATGTCACCGAACCCCAGCGTGGTCATGACGGTAAGCGTCCAGTAAAAGCCGGTGATCCAGGAGTGGTCCCGTCCCTCCAAGGCCATCAAGAAGTGGAATAGGATGCTGTAAAGAACCACCATGACGGCCAAGACCAGGAAAAATCGGGAAAGAACGCGCATGTTGCGCTTGGTACCTTGCTCTTGGAAAAAATAACTCGTAACGGAAGGGATGAACTTCATGTTGTGCCCTCCATGGCACACTCCGGTCCGTAATGCTAACCGGTATATTCCTCACGATCGATGCTGGCCGCAATATAGGGATGAGTAATACCGCTGTCAAGAAATATGGTATTTTTTTCATAATTGGACCATGTTCTTCAAAATCATTTATACAACTGATTCTTGCTTGTCGGGAAACTTGCTGGTAAACTCGCACAAAAAATAAGGAGGAATTTATCATGGCCATCCTATTACCCGAATTACCCTATGCAAAAGACGCCCTGGCACCCTACATCAGCCAGAACACTATTGAATTTCATTACGGAAAGCATCATAAGACTTATGTCGACAATGCGAACAAACTCTTGACCGGTACCGATCTGGCGGATGCGAGTCTGGAAACCGTTATCCAAAAGACCGCGGGCGACTCAGGCAAAGCCGGTATTTTTAACAATTGCGCTCAGGTCTGGAACCACTCCTTCTACTGGCTGTGCATGCAGCCGGGAGGCGGGGGAAAACCGAACGGACCCGTCGCCGCAAAAATTGACGCCACTTGGGGTAGCTTCGAAAAGTTTTCCGAGGAATTCAGAAACGCCGGGGCAACCCAGTTCGGCAGCGGCTGGGCCTGGCTGGTTCTTGACGGCGATGCGCTGAAAATCATCAAAACAGCGAATGCCGACACCCCTATCGCCCACGGCATGAAGGCCCTTTTGACGGTGGACGTCTGGGAACACGCCTATTACCTCGATTACCAGAACCGGCGGGTGGATTACCTGGCTACGTTTGTCGACAAGCTGATCAATTGGGATTTCGTCAATTCCTGTCTGTGATAAGACACTAACCGCAAACCAGGTACCGGGGAAGACGGCATTCAGCGCCGTCTTCCCCGGCCTGCACCGGTTCATTCGGGGGGAATGGACTTGACGCAAAGCGCAATACTTAACTACCAGGGACATCGGCAACGCCTCAAGGGTAAATATGCCCGGTCCGCCTCCGGCACCCTGCAGGATTATGAAATCCTGGAACTGCTTCTGAGTTACGCCCTCCCGCGAAAGGATACCAAACCCATCGCGAAGTCCCTTCTGAGCCGGTTCAAGACTCTCAAGGGCGTCATGGATGCTCCTGAGGAGGAACTGGTCGGCGTACCAGGGATCGGATTTCACGCAGCGATCCTCATCAGGCTGGTCAGGGAAATGGGAACGCTTTACCTCAAGGAGCGGGTTCGGAGCACCGTTCAGATATCCTGCACAGCCGAATTGATCGACTTCTGCAAATCAGCCATGGGAGGTCTGAAAGACGAGCGTTTTTGCGTGATTTACCTGAATGCCCAAAACCAGATGATTGATATGGAAACGATCGTGGAAGGCATTGTCAACCAGGCCGTGGTTTACCCAAGGAAAGTTTTGGAAAACACGCTGAAGCGGAAAGCCTCCGCCATCATCCTGGTCCATAACCATCCGTCGGGAAACGTCAGACCCTCGGATGCGGACATAAGACTGACTCAAATCATCCGCGAGACGGCCAAAACCCTCGATATCCTGGTGCATGACCACCTGATCATCGGAGAAAACCGTGTCTTCAGTTTCCGTGAAGAAGGCATGATCGGGAGTTGATCATACCGGTTCAGAAAGGATTCGACAGCAAAGCAAGGAAGGAAACAACCAAAGGAGACCCGACATCGGGTCTCCTTTTAAGCCTGTCATCAATAGGGTATCGTTATGCCTTGTCGACTCTTTCTTTCAGCTCTTTTCCAACCTTAAAAAAAGGCAGTTTCTTGGGTGTGACCTGAATATTTCTTCCCGTCTTGGGATTTCTTCCCGTGTAAGCGCCGTACTCCCGGACAACAAAGCTACCGAAACCGCGGATTTCGATCCGTCCCCCATTTTTCAGCTCTTCCGTAAAGCCTTTGAAAATCAAATTGACAATGTCACTCGCTTTCTTTTCCGCTAAGTTCTCTTTCCTGCTCAGCAACTCGATCAGACTGGATTTGTTCATACTTCCTCCTCGGTACAGGGCCGTCTTTTCTCCTCGTACTGGGGCCCTTTGAATAACATCTGGGAATGACGCCGTTTTTTTGCCGACTAATAGTGATTTTTTAGTCGAAAGTCAAGACAATTTTGCTCTTTTTTTTGATAAGTGTTTATTTCTCTTCCACAAAAAAATAACCGGGAATACCGGCGCACAGAACGGATGCGATACTTCCCGTCGCCGCAGTTTCAACGATTAGAGAATCCGGCCCCTCTCACTAATACTATTTCCTTTTCCAGGTATAATCATGCGGCAACTCAAACTTTCTCAGTTTTTCTAAAAACGTGATGGCCGGCGTTGGGGACTCTTTATGACTTTCCCTTCCTGTTGCTGATTTCGGGAATAGGAAAGCAAAGAAGTAATTTCCTGTTTCGTCAGATGCCGGTACATACCCTTTTTAAGACCACCCAACCCAATATCACCGATACCGACACGCACGAGGCGCTCGACATCGTGGCGCAAGGCGTCAAATCCCTTCCGGATCATCCGGTTTTTTCCTTCGGATATGGTCAGGGAAACCCAGAGGCTTTTCTCATTACGTTTCTCAATATGGAAATCAAGGGGCTGAAAAAAACCGCCCTCGAAGCGGATTCCCTTCTTCAGACGCTGCATTTCATCGTTTGTTAGATTTCCTGCAATCCGGACACGATAACGTTTAGGCACACCAAACCGAGGATGCTGAACTTTCTGGGCAAAGGCCCCGTCATTGGTCATCAGGAGCAGCCCCTCCGAATCATAATCCAGACGGCCCACGGGAAAGAGCCTCTCGCCCTCGCTCTTGACGAGGTCCGAAACGACCGGCCGGTTTTGCGGATCGCTGAGGGTGGTCACATAACCGGTTGGCTTGTATAGCAGCAGATAGACCGGTGTCTGTTCGGCGGCAATAAGTTTTCCGTCCAGGCGGATGGCATCCCGTTCCGGGTCCGCCTTGACGCCCATCTGAGTAACGGCCTCACCGTTAAGGGTCACGCGCCCTTCGGCGATCATGGCCTCCGCCGTCCGCCGGGAAACATGTCCGAAACGGGAGATGATTTTCTGGAGTCGTTCTTCCATCGCCTATTCCTGCAGCTCCTTCAATTCACGCAGCGTCGGCAATTCCGAAAGATCCTTCAGATTAAAGACCTCGAGGAAACGTTGGGTGGTCCCGTAAATGATAGGCTTTCCCGGTACATCTTTTCTTCCGACGACACGGATTAACTTTCGTTCCAGCAGTTTTTTGATGGCGCCTCCGGTATCGACCCCTCTGACACTGTCTATTTCGGCTTTCAGCACCGGCTGACGATAGGCGACCACAGCCAGCGTCTCCATAACAGCGGGGGTCAGAGTGGCCGGCTTTCCCTTTTTCAGCTTGCGAATCCAGAAACGCCATTCGTTCTTTGTCCGGAAATGATACCCTCCGGCTACTTCGAAGATACCAAAGCCCCTTGCCTGATCACTGTAATCATCCATGAGCTGCATCAGGGCCTCCCGAATCTCCTTTCGCTCCGCATCCTCAATGATTTCGGCAAGCTTCTCCACGGTCAATGGCATCTCCGATGCAAAGATCAGCGCCTCGATAATGGTCTTCAGTGCTTCCACGTCGTATGCCGGTTCAAGTTTCGCTTTCAGCCCCGTCCTCTTCCTCAACGGCGAGAAAGATTCGGATGGTGCCGGATACCTCGTTTTGCAGCGCCCGGATCATTTTCAGCTTTATCAATTCCAGAACCGCCAGAAACGTATAAATGATCCGCCTTTTATCACGCGTATCCCCCAAGAGATCCGTGAAAGTCGTGCTCCGGTTATGTTTTAGATCATCCATGATCTCATGAATCCGATCGGCGAGCGATATCTTTTCCAGATCGATCTCCAGCAGCGCCTTTTCCCCGGACATGGCGATCACCTTTTCCAGGGCGGCGACCAACTCAAAAACCCCGACTTCAACGAGAGTCTCTTCCTCATCAGGCGTCTCGATATCCCCGTCATGGAATCCTCTTGCGAACAGATCCCTTCCCAGGACAGGCCTGCTCTTCAACGCCGAAGCCGCCTCTTTGAAGACCTGATATTCTATGAGTTTCTGGACCAGCTCTCTGCGGGGATCATTTTCGTCCTCCTCCGTTTCCCCCTCCTCCGGTAGCGGCAAAAGCATTCCGGATTTGATGTGCAGGAGCGTCGAAGCCAAAAGCAGGTATTCCCCCGCCTCGTCCAGATTGAGAGAACGGATGATTTCCAAATAGGCCAAATATTGTTCCGTAATCAGAACAATAGGGATATCGTAAATATCGATCTTGTTTTTCCGGATCAGGAAAAGCAAGAGGTCCAGAGGTCCTTGGAACTGGTCGAGCTTGAATTCATAGTCCATAGGCAACTGACCAGGATAAACAGAGTCTTGGCATAGATCGTCCCGATTGATGGCGGGCGGGATGCGCCGCCTAAATCTTCATGGCGTCTCTGACCTCTTCCATGGTCGCCTTTGCCACCAGCGTCGCCTTCCGGTTCCCGCGTTCTATAATATCCTGCACATCATCCAAATGACAGCTAAGATGGTTTCGCCGCTCATGAATGGGCGACATGGCCGGAACCATTCGCTCATAGAGTCGTCTTTTACAATCCGTACATCCGATTCCGGCGCTCCGGCATTCCGCTGCGATTTGAGCCGTCTCAGGCACTTCAGAGTAGAGCTGGTGGAAACTGTAGACATTACAGATATCGGGGTTTCCCGGATCCTTGCGACGCATGCGCTGAGGATCCGTGAACATTGATGAAACCTTGTTTTTCAATGCCTCCCCCTCGTCGGAAATATAAATGGCGTTGCCGTAGGACTTGCTCATTTTACGGCCGTCGATCCCCAAAAGCTTCGGCACTTCCGTCAACAGGGGTTCCGGCACCGGAAAAACTTCACGGTAGAGGAAATTGAAACGTCGGGCGATTTCACGTGTCAATTCGACATGGGGGAGCTGATCGACGCCGACCGGAACGCCCTGTCCCTTGTAGATGATAATATCGGCTGCCTGCAGAATCGGATACCCCAGAAAACCGTAGGTCCCCAGATCTTTCTCGGCCAGTTCCTCTTTCATCTCCTTGTAGGTGGGATTTCTCTCCAGCCACGGCAGGGGGGTGATCATGCCCAGAAGCAAATAGAGTTCGGCATGCTCCTTGATGCTCGACTGAACGAAGAGGGTGCTTTTATCCGGATCGAGACCGACACTCAACCAGTCGATTACCATATCGACGCTGTTTTGACGGATCTGGTCGGGGGTGCCGTAATCGCTGGTCAAGGCATGCCAATCGGCGACAAAATAAAAACAGTCATGAAGGCCGTCGTTTTGAAGATCCACCCAATTCTTCAGGGCTCCCTGTAAATTGCCTAGGTGAAGCTTGCCCGTAGGCCTCATTCCGCTTAATATTCGCTTACTCAAGCCCAGCTCTCCTTCTTGCAAAATCTCTCATCGGGACCGCAGGCCAGAGTCTGACTCGACGCATCTCGAAGTACGCGGTGCTATAACAAAAACACCAGGGGATGTCAATCGTTAGCCCTCACCCCCTCAGGCCGGTGTTCCTGACCCGTTGACTTGCAGGGTAATACCTTTCATGAAACAAACCGCGGATAACGCCACCCGGTCACAAAGAAGGACACGCTTACAGCTTGGCAGAGAAAGATTGCCGAAAATGCCAGGCGGATACAGCACCACCACTTATAATCAGAAGCTTTACATACATTGCCGCCTGACCGGTGTAAAGCCGTCATCCGGCATTCGGCTGCGGGCGGCCCTCGGTTTCTTGGCGCAAACGGAAAACCAAATCATCACCACAGAAATTGGCGTTTCGGGCCCGAAAACCGCTGACTCGTTTCCACATGCCGGTGAGGAATTCACAAAATAAAGAAGCCCCCGGTGGAGAACCACCGGGGGCTTCGTTCGTTTTCTTTCCGCTTATTTTACTTTATCGGATAATTGCTTTCCGGGTCTGAATTTGACCACCTTTTTCGCAGGAATCTTGATCGGCTTTTTGGTCTGAGGATTGATTCCCGTCCTCGCCTTTCTTTTGACGACGCTGAACGAACCAAACCCTACCAAACCAAATTTACCGTTCTTCTTTAATTCCTGCGCCACAGTCGCCATGAACACTTCCAGTGCGTCTGCCGCGGCAGCCTTGGTGATACCTGTTTCCTCCGCCATTACTGATACGAGATCTGCCTTTGTCATCCTTTCATGTCCCCCTTTCGATGGTTTTAGTGATGTCCAGCAATACCCCTGAAACGACGCTTCCTTCCAGCTAATTGCCTCTGGCCATAATTGGTACTTTGTGACAAAATCTCAGAAAGTTAACCTCTAACTCCGACGATTCATCATCCTGAACGATAACGATCTCCGCGAACCGGCGACAGGAACACTTATCAAATACATAAACGTTGGAGTATCGCTACCACAAAGGGATTCAACAATCAAGAGAAATTAAATCTTTTTTGTGAAAAAAATGATACTCCCGATTTGACACGATCCGGTCCCTGTGTTACTTGAAGCGGGCTTTCAACCGTCTTTACGGCATGGATGCACGGGAAACAGTCAGCGCCTGTTGAACAAGGATGAACCTTACTCTATCAGTGATATCAGCAATATTACAGTTGAGATGGGCCCCGATAAATTTACGCATAAAATTCTGGCTTGGATCCAACTGTCAAGGCCTCCCTTTCATACTGTAGGCATACTCCCCTTCTGCCTCGGAACTTTTCTGGCATGGAAAGGCGATCATATTTTCTCCGGAACCGTCTTTTTCTGGGGTGTAACAGCGGTTATTCTCATTCTGCTTTCAACTTACCATGCCGGTGAATATTTCGACCATCGGGAAGATTCTCTCTCCAAAGCGCAATACCCCAGCCGGTTCGCCGGCGGATCGGGAATCATTCCCGCGGGTGTCCTTTCCCGAAAAATCCCTTTCTGGACAAGCATTGTGTCGCTTTTCTTGGCTGCCGGCATCGGTTTGCTCCTGCAATTCCATTATCGGACCGGTCCCTATACCATCCTTCTGGGATGTCTGGGCGCGCTGCCCGGGTTTTTTTATTCCACCAAGCCAGTCAGGTTGGTCGAAAGGGGGGGCGGCGAACACTTCATTGCATTCTGTTACGGATGGCTTCCCGTAGCGACCGCTTTTTATCTGCAAACCGGTTATATTCATCCGTTGATTCACTGGGTGAGCCTTCCTATCGCCCTTACGATCTTCAATGTTATTCTCTTAAACGAATTTCCGGACTACTTTGCCGACTTTGCCACAGGCAAAAGAAACATCCTGGTACGCCTTGGTCTCAGAAACGGCATCATGCTGTTTGCCGGTGTGTCCCTGGCATCCTGGTTATCGGTGATTTTATCCGTGGCGGCGGGTGCCTCTCCTATGATCCTCTTACCTTATGCGCCGGTTTTGGTCCTTTCGGCCCTGGTGCTGGTCTTGATCTGCCGGAACTGGCATCGCCTCCCCCGTCAACTGGAAATCCTCTGCGGGATGAACATTGCCGTGAACCTGGGAACGACGGGAAGTCTTTTTTTCGCTCTCACCTGAAAAGAGGCATCGCTCAATGCAACCAAACAACCAGAGAGAATGAGGTGCTTATCGTGCCCGATCATCATACACGAATCAAACCGTTCTTTTATCCCCCGTCGCTTCTCCTTCGGCAACTGGGAAGCGTGCTGCTGATGACCTACCTCAACAGGTGGAAAAAATTCCCCCTGTGGCTTTACCGCCATGGCATCACCTCCATTCCCGTCTCCAACGGCGCAACAGGCATGGGCTGCATCGGCTACCCCGGCCATCCCGTATGGGAGGTCACTTCCGCCTGCAACCTGACCTGTATCCATTGCCATGCCGTCAGCGGCAAACCCGGCCCTGATGAACTGACAACCAGCGAGGGAAAACGCCTGATCGATCAAATCGCCGAGATCAGCGCCTTCCGCACCCTCGTTTATACAGGAGGCGAACCCCTGGTCCGGCCCGACATTTTCGAATTACTCCGGCACTCCCAAAATATCGGATTTGCCAATATCATCGCCACCAATGGCATCCTGATCGACGAAGAAATGGCCTGGAAGCTGAAGGACCATGGCGTGGTCTGCAACGCAATCAGTCTCGACGCGGCAAACCCGGAGCGGCACAATTTCATCCGGAATACGGCCGAAGGCTATGATCTGGTTATGAGAGCCATCGAAGCCACCAAGAAGGCCGGAATCATGCTGCAGATTAATACCACCGCCATGGAATACAACATGCCCGACCTGGAAGACTTGATCGATTTTGTGGATCGGATCGACGGGGGAATCATGCTGATGTATCAACTGGTCGCTGTTGGGCGTGGTGAGCGTATCAAGAACGCAACCCTGAAAAAATCGGCAAACCAGCAGCTTAGTGAACTGATTTCCCGAAAGCAGAAACATTGCAAAACCATTGTCGAGCCCGTTGCCGGGCCCCAATACTGGCCTTACCTGCTGGAAAAAAACAACTGCACCAACGGTTTTTGGCGCCGAGCAGCGGAACAGGTTTTTCACGGATGTGCCGCCGGTCGTGGCTTTGTCTACATTAAAGCCAACGGAGAGGTCTGGCCCTGCCCGTTTGTCGAATACAGCGGCGGGAATGTCAGGGAAAGGTCTTTCAAATCCATTTATGAAACCGCCGAAGTTTTTCGGAATTTACGTAACCGGGAAAACACCTTGAAGGGCCTCTGCGGCGATTGTAAATACAGGAAAATATGCGGCGGCTGCCGGGGAAGGGCCTTGGCCTACAGCGGCGACTATCTTGCCGAAGACCCCCGGTGTTTTATCCGTCAGAAGAAAAATACATAATCGGACGCAGGAGCTACAGGTCAACAAGCCTGTACCCTTTCCGTGCGGAGAGTCGAATGCGGGGGAGCAGTCAGGTCCGACCGGAGCCGAGTTTCCGCCGGATCAAATCATTCTGCGGATATTCCTTGAGCAGAAGGGCCTCGAATCGGCGCCATTTCCGCCTTATCTTCATTCTGCCCAGAAAACCGACATAATCGCAGATCGGTATCAGATCGGAGTTGCCGATATTATCCACAATTACCAGGCGGCCGTCGGTAGCGGCAGTTCTCTGGTAGAGGATATTTTTGGCTTTAATGGTCATGGTAATGACCTGCCACTCCAGCAGGTAAGCTTTCAGCAGATCAAAGGCGCGTGAGAGGGCTGCGGCATGAGCGGCTGTCTCCTGGGGGTTCGCCAGGTAGTATGAAAGCGTTTTCGAGATGCTTCCATCGTTGTCCCGTACCAGATCAAAAAGGTAGCCCCGACCGCGGCTAGTCTGGACTTCGCCGTGAAATGCCGGCAGCATGGTCCAGGGAACGCCTCTTTTTCGAAGAAGGCGGTAATACGCGGCTTCGCGCGCGGCCTCGATCAGCGGCTCCCCGGAATCGAGGGGTAGGAGAACCTTGACACAGAGGCTTTCTTTCCGCGGATGGGCATAGCACAGCCGGTGCAGCCCCCTTCCCACAACCGTTGCCGATTCCAGATCGAGCATGTCCGTCATTTCAGGCTTGTTGGTTTCGTTCTTTGTACCCGGCATCCTCTCTCCGATGATCACTTATTCTGTTTCGAGGAAAAACCGCGAAACCGTATTTTGTCTCTTATTCCGGCTACACCGACTGGCCGAAATAATTCCTGTCTCTTAGCGATTGCAACCGTTTATTGTCAACCGGTTTGTTTCGGGTTCATTTCTGTGCACAGACTTTCGGGACAAATTCTTGAACCTCCGGAATAAGATGTGCTATGTTCATCGGCACTTCCCTAAGCACCGTATCTGTGGGAAGCAACACATCCGAAGGCATCGCATGATCGACTTTAATCAGGGACTTACGCTTTATGACCATCCCGAAATTGTGCAAAGGCTTTTTTTCCCCCGCCGCGACTCTGCACCGGACACGGACCGGCCCCGCGCAGTCAATCACGTCGTCACGGTGGCGCAGGACATCTGGATCGCCTGCCGCTTCTACCCCAGCCATCCCGATGCCCCGAATATTCTTTATTTCCATGGCAATGGAGAGACAGCATCGGATTACGATTTTGTCGCCCCGCTATATAATCGAATGCAGATCAATCTGTTCGTAACAGACTATCGCGGCTACGGCATGAGCGACGGTAGGCCAACCTGCAGCACCGTCATTCGGGATGCCCATGCCCTCTTTCACAGCTTTACGGATTTGCTGACCCAAAGGGGCTTCTCCGGTATCCCCCTCGTCATGGGAAGATCCCTCGGAAGCGCGCCGGCGATCGAAATCGCCCGGCATTATCAACCCCGCCTGAAAGGCCTGATCGTGGAAAGCGGCTTCGCCTCCGCCCGGAACCAGCT
>CAYPKE010000016.1:22871-26125 GCA_964411235.1 uncultured Syntrophales bacterium | reverse complement strand
GCGACAGGCATTGAGGTCTGTTTCGCCAATGCCGGAACGACGGAAATGCCGATCGTCAAAGCCTTCGACACCCATCATGGGGTCAAGCCGATTCTCTGTCTGTTCGAAGGCGTCTGCACAGGCGCAGCGGATGGATACGGCCGGATGAAGGGTAAGCCCGCCCTGACGCTGATGCATCTGGGGCCGGGCATGGCCAATGGCATCGCCAATCTGCACAATGCCCGTCGGGCCCGCAGCCCTGTTTTCATGGTCATCGGGGAACACGCTTCCTGGCATATCAATGCTGATCCGCTGCTGAACATGGACATCTCGGGTCTGTGCCGAACCTTTTCCGGCTGGCAGCGAACCTCTGCTTCAGCCGCTTCAATCCCGGCCGACACCGCCGAAGGTCTTGCCGCCTGCAGTTACGGCCAGATCGCCAGCTTCATCGTCCCCAGCGACCATCTCGTGACCGAGTTCAGCGGCGATTCGGTTGTTCTGCCCGTCTTGTTCCATGACCCCATCGATTCGAATAAAATCGAGACCGCATCCGGGATTCTTCATTCCGGCAAAAAAACCGCCCTCATTATGAACGGCAAGGCGCTCCTTTGCCGGGGTCTGGCTGCCGCCGCCCGCATCAGGGCCAAGACCGGCTGCGACCTTTTCTGCGTCACCTTTCCCGCCCGCCTTGAACGGGGAGCCGGCTTTGCGCCGGTTACCCGCATTCCCTATTTCCCGGAAAATGCCCGGTCACTTCTGGCGCCATATGAGGCTGCTCTCTTTGCCGGGACGGATGAACCGACGGCATTCTTCGGTTATGAAGGGCAGTCCAGTTATTTTATGAAACCTGAAGTGACAAGGCTTCGTCTGGACGCCGACAGCCAGGATGCCGGTTCCGCCCTGGAGACCCTGGCCGAAACACTTGGCGCACCATCAGGCTCTGTCCTGGGTAGCGTGATCGCTCCGTATCGACGTCCGGAAATGCCCGCGGGAAATCTGACACCGGAGAAAATTTGTCAGACCGTGGCGGCCCTGCAACCGGACAATGCGCTCATCGTGGAAGAGGGTCTTACCACAACCACGACCTACGCCGCCCTGACAGCCACGCTACCCCCCCACTGCCTTCTTTACCTGACGGGGGGCGCCATCGGGCAGGGCATGCCCTGTGCCACCGGCGCCGCCGTCGCTTGCCCCGATCGACCCGTTATCAATATTCAGGCTGACGGATCCGGCATGTACACCCTGCAGTCCCTCTGGACGCAGGCCCGGGAAAAGTTAAACGTAACGACCCTGATTTGTGCCAATCGTTCTTACCATATTATCCGGATGGAACTGAACCGCTCCGGCTATAATTCACCGGGGCACCCTTCTCTTTCCCTGATTGACCTGGGAAATCCGACGCTCGACTGGGTAAGCCTGGCCAGGGGCATGGGTGTGCCGGGGGTCGCCGTGGAAACGGCGGAAGACCTCGCCCGCCAGTTGAAGATCGCCCTGTCCGAGCCGGGACCCCACTTGATCGAAATGATTTTTTAGACTCGGCCCTCATATCCGCTCAAGTAGCGGGAGTCTGAGCCTTCTCGTTGGATGCACAACAACAATCTTATTTACTGCGGCATTTCGACACCATGCCTTTCGACCAGTCCGGTCAACGGCACATTTCTGGCCACGTCTCCATGTCGCAGCAAGGGATCAAATTTCATCCAGCATAGCTCGATGACCCACTCGTTCAAAATTATTCTTTCCCCTTGGATAGATTGAACAATTTTACGAAGTCAGTTTTCCAAGCCATTTACCTCGACAAAGGTCGCCTTCGTGGTGTGCATGACGGTCACTTTGGTGCCGACCTTGAGGTCGCTATTCCTCCTAGTCGCCTCATCCATGAGGAGGTCCCTTTTGTCCTTACTTTTCTTAACAACGACAGCATCACCTTTAATTTCGAAAACCGGCCCAGTAACCTGATACGCTTTCGGACCCGCCGCAAAAGCAAGCGAACACCAGAGAAAAACCGTGCAGACAATGATTATCAAACCTTTTCTCATAAGCCCCTCATTCATCAGGCTGCCTTTTTCGTTTAGATGCCGCCGGCCCATAATATAACATCCAAATCGGCTCAATCCCTTTTCAACCTTCGTGTCCATAATCAGCCCGGCAAGGATGACTTTCTTGTGTGTGGTGAATTTTGCGTCAGACAAAGCTTGTCTATTTCCGCTCCAGCGCATCCCGCACCATAGCGGAGAGGTCCGTTACGGTAAAGGGTTTTTGTAGGAAAAAGCGGATCCCTTTCTCCATGACGGACATGGCTTCACTGTTGATGCTGTAGCCGCTGGACAGGATAACCGAGACATCCGGATTCAGCCGCTTGAGTTGTTCATAAACCTGAGCACCCCCGATGCCGGGCATGATCATATCCAGGATGACGAGGTCGACCTGATCGCGGTTCGCTTCATAAAGGCGGACAGCCTCCTCCCCGTTTTCCGCAATCAGAACCCGGTAGCCCAGTTCTTCCAGAATCTCGGAGGTCACCTCGATGATGATGGCCTCATCGTCCACAAGGAGGATCGTTTCGTGACCGGCTTTGGCTTGGGGCGCCTTCATGTCCTCCGGAATCACGTTCTTCTCGGATGCGGGCAGATAAATGTTGAACGTGGTTCCGTAGCCTCGTTCGCTGTAAACATTGATCATGCCGCCGTGCCCCTTGACGATGCCGTATGTGGTGGCAAGCCCGAGACCCGTCCCGCGTCGCATGGCCTTGGTTGTGAAAAAAGGTTCGAAAATGCGCAGGCGGGTATTCTCGTCCATGCCGACGCCCGTGTCCGTCACCGACAGTTTCACATAGGGTCCCACCATGATTTGGTAGGGTTTGACATAAAGCTCGTCAAGCACGACATTAGCCGTTTCGAGGTAAATGGTGCCGCCGCCGGGCATGGCCTGCCAGGCGTTGACGAAAAGATTCAGCAGGGCCTGTTCGATCTGTCCCTGGTCAACCTCGACCAGCCAGAGCGACTCCGCATATTTTTCCTGTATCAGGATTTCCTTTTTCGTTCTGGCAAACATGACCGCGGTGTGGCGGACAATGCTGGTGAGATCGCTTGTCCTGACTTCATAACGACCCCTACGGGCAAAACCTAGGAGCTGTCTAGTAAGATCGGCACCGCTGATGACCTGTTGTTCGATGGCCTTCAGCCTTTCATAGGCCGAATCTTGCGGTTTTGTGTTCATCAGCATCAGCGAGGTATACCCCTGAATACCCATAAGAAGATTATTGAAGTCGTGGG
>CAYPKE010000016.1:0-22861 GCA_964411235.1 uncultured Syntrophales bacterium | reverse complement strand
ATGCCGCCGGCCAGGGTTCCGATGGCCTCCATTTTCAGAGTCTGCTGAACCTGGGCCTCCAGTTTTTTCTTCTCTTCTTCCGCCTGCCTGCGCTCGGTGATATCGCGCACAACGGCAAGGATGCATTCCCGCTTCTTCAGGGAAGCCTTTTTCAAACTGATTTCCATCCAGATACGCCGGCCGTCCCGGATCCTGCTCGACCAGATAAAGACCTGCGGCCCTTCGGCAGCGGCTTTTCGCATATACATACGCGCATGCTCGGCATCGTAGGGAGGCTCGCCGGCACAGAACGCGTCGAGCGTAAGCCCCCGGATTTCACCTTTTGCGCGGAGAGCGAATATTTCCAGCGCCTTGAGATTGGCATCGAGAATTTCCCCCGTTTTTAAATCATGAATGAAAATTCCGTCATTGACAGCCTCAAAAATCGTCCGGTAATTGCTCTCGGACTCCCGGACAATTTCCTCCATTTCCTTGCGGTCCGTCACATCCCGGCCCTCGGCCAGAAGCATCACGACATGGCCTTTGCCGTCCCGGATCGGTTTGAGGGAATAATCGATATGGTGAATGTTTCCGCCATGATCGCGGCAGGTGGTCTCAAACGCGGACATTCCCCCTGCCGCGCCGCGCTCGATCGATTCCCGGATGGCCAGTCGCTCTTTTGCACTGTGGTACCACCAGGGATTTTCCCAGAAGAGGTTTCCGATCAGTTGAGATGGTTCCATGCCGAGGAATGAAGCGGATGCCTCATTGACCTCAATCTGCCTGCCCTGCAAATCAATCAATCCCACCAGATTGACCGCCTGTGTGAATACGGCCCGGAATTTTTCTTCCCGCTCACGAATGATGGCTTCCGCCTGCCTGATGTCGGTCACATCGGTCACGATTTCCACGACTCCCAGCAGTTTCGCCTGGTCGTTATAGACCGGGTAAGACCGAATCCGCCAATAACGACCATAGGAGAAAAAATGATCCAGTTCACCGGGCTCCCCTGTATACAGGGTTTCCTGGACAAGGCAGGTAGTGCAGGGGGCGTTTCTCTTATGCAATACATCGTAGCAAGTTTTTCCGCGGATGGCTTCGCCTTCCAGCCGGAACAGATCATGAATGGCACGGTTGCTCCAAATGATTTTCAGATCCGGATCGACATAGATCACCAGTTCCGACATCGTGTCGAGAATAAATTCCTTCTCTTTCTCGGCATAATGTCTGGTCTTCCTGTCAATCATTTCCTTCACGGAGTTCGCCTTTAATGGTGTCGCTTCGCCCTGGATGTTTCGACTGTGCCTTCCGGTCGGAATATGGCGCTGTTTCGCCGACTTCCCGGGCGTGGGGTGAAAACGTTCGCCGGAGTCTTTTTTCCGCAGATGGCACCAATCAACTTGTTTGCCTTCGTAAAGGACTGCCGAAACCAATCGTCCCTTTCCGGCATCAATCCATTATTTCCTCTTGCCTTTTTCGGACGTCTTCTCCCGCAGGAGATCGCCGAGAGATCCCAAGGTCTCGACGGACTTGGGGATAAACCTTCGGAAGTCTTCATCTTCTGCCGCTTGCACACCCGCTTCCTTTATGGAAAGATTCGGCGAAAGGGAAATTCTCTTCTGATCGCGATCGACAACTTCTACCTGCACTTCAAGTGCCTGGCCGACCGCAACGCTTTCACCGGGATGACTGATTCTTTTCCCCTTTCCCAGCCGGGATATATGAACGAGCCCGTCAATGCCGGGAGCGAGATTCACGAACGCCCCGAATTTCGCCATTCGGACAACCCGGCCGGTATGGACAGAACCAACGAAAAATTTCTGCTCGACCGAGTCCCAGGGATCGGGCAGGCACTGCTTCAGGCTGAGGCTGAGCTGATCCTTCGACCAGTCGATCCGGATGATTTTGACCTCGACTTCCTGGCCCACGGCCAGCACGTCATGTATGTTCTCGACCCTTGCCCAGCCAAGCTCCGACATGGGGATAAGACCCTGCAAACCTTCAAGATCTACAAAAGCCCCGAAAGGCTGAAGCGAAACCACCTTGCCTTTAAGAACCATCCCCTCCCGGAGACTTTCCCGCAACGCCTCTTTTTTCTGCCGAAGCTCTTCCTCAAGAATGGCCCGGCTCGACAAGACGAGCTTCCGGCCCTTTTCTCCATATTCCATGACACGGAAAATCATTTTTTTCCCAACATAGACCTGGGGATCCGTGACTTTCTGCAGGCCCATCTGAGAATAGGGGCAGAAACCCCGAATATTGGCGGCAACCTTGATTTCGAAACCGCCCTTGATCTCCCTTTCCACCTGGCCCTCTACGGGGATACCGTTCCGCCAAGCCTCTTCCACAAAGGATTGACCCGCTTCGCCGCTCCCGATTTTCGTAGTGAAAAGTTTTTCATTGTGTTTCGACGAAAGAAAATAGGCCTTAATGCGATCCCCCTCTTTCACCGCGAGGTTTCCGTCCTCATCCTGAAGTTCGCGGCGGTCTAAATACCCCTCGCTTTTCCCGCCCAAAGCCAGGAAGATCCATTCAGGGGTTATCTTGACGATTACAGCTTCCACCTGCTGACCCGGTTTCAGGTAATCGTTCGCGATCCCGGATTCTTCCAGCAGTTCGGCAAAACTTTTCTCGTCACTTTGATTGGTTGTAAAATCCGTGTTTCCCGACATAATATCTCCACTTTTTTTGATTTATACAGGGCTGCCGACGGGATACCCTCAAAAAAAGCCCCCGGCCGCCTGCTTACATATCCTCATCTTTTTCCCGGAGAATCCTAAAAAAACAAAAGACCGCCAAGGCAAAAATAAAAGCCCAGGATAAACTCAGGAAAAGCCATCCATAAATAGTCATTCCCGCTCCTCCTGATTACGCCATCTTTTATGCCAAATATGAACCATCACAGCCAATCCGATAAACAGAGATAAAAGCCCTATCCTTGTGCCCAGAACATAAGACATGTCTTCCGGCCTCACATGTTCCATCATGATCGTCGCCCATCCCTGCTGAACAACCCAGGTACCGAGAATGATCAGCAGCAGAACCGGTGTGATGTACTTGATAATCCATTTGTAAACTTTGGGAATCCTGAGTTGCGCACCGCGATGAATTTCATCCCACGCCCTGTCGATCCCAAACACCCAGGCAAAAAGAACGGCCTCAACCGTCCCGAACAGGACCAGGCAGAAGGTGCCGCCCCAGAAATCCAGTTCATCCACCACGCCATGCCCGAGGAAAAAAATCGCCGGCTGGCAAAGAAAGAATGTGATGACTCCGACAATCGTCGCCGCTTTTTTCCGATCGATCTGGAAATCATCACGGATAAAGGCTACCGCCGGCTCGATCAGCGAAACGGACGAGGTCAGACCGGCCAGAAACAGGAGAAAAAACCAGAGGAAGCAGAAGAGCGCCCCCAAGGAGATGTTCGAAAAAATAAAGGGCATGGTGATAAAGCCCAGGTTGAAGGCGCCGCTTGCCGCGACTTCCTTCATCCCATCCGGGCCGAAAAAAGCAAACGCCAGGGGAATGATAATGCTCCCCCCCAGGATGACCTCCGTGAACTGGTTGGTCGATGCGGCGGTCAATCCCGACAGGGCCACATCGTCCCCTCGCCTGAGGTAGCTGGCATAAGTAAGAATAACACCGATTCCCACGCTGAGGGTAAAGAAAACCTGTCCCGCAGCGGCCAGCCATGTTTTCGCATCCAGAAGGGCAGAAAAATCCGGATTCCAGAGATAACCGAACCCATTGAGAATAGTCCAATCCGGCTTGTCCGCATAGGGCGGGTCCAGCGTCACAACGCGAACCAAAAGAATAACCGCCGTCAGAAAAAGCGTCGGCATGGCAAATTTGCACAGCCGCTCGATGCCCCTGGTCACGCCCCGGAAAATCACAAAGAAGTTCAGGGAAAGGGCCACGAAGAAAAACAAGTACGCCGGGATCATGCTGCTGAAATAACTGTTTTTTTCCAGCCCCTGATATCCTGAAAGAAAACCCGCCATGGCCTCGCGGTCCGGAACGTCGGTCAAGACCCCTGACAGGGCATAGATGCTGTACCCTAAAAGCCAGGATTCGATATAAATGTAATAGATGAAAATGACCAGGGGGCCGAAGATGCCGATGACGCCGAAATATTTCCCGAGGCGGTTATTCCAGAGGCGATGAAACATTCCCGGTGCGGTCGTGTGGCCATGAACACCACCGTAGCGTCCAATGGCCCACTCGATCCACATGAGCGGGATCCCGATGAGCAGCAAGGAAATAAAATAGGGGATCAGAAATGCGCCGCCGCCGTTATTGGCCGCCTGAACGGGAAACCGCAGAAAATTCCCCAACCCCACGGCACTACCCGCCACGGCCAGGATGATCCCCAACTTTGATCCCCAAGCTTCTCTCTTCAGACTTTCAATCATCGTTTATCAAAAACAATCCTGCTCCCGGCATCTCCCGGGTCTCGCCTTTACATCGGACAGCGTTTCCCGGCCGCCCTCCGACGGCCAAGGCCAATTTTAATCCGGGCATGAGTAACCCAAAGCATGCCCCTTCCTGCTGTTATGGATGTGGAATCTCCCAGGACAAGTCAAGAACCCGCAGCGATTCTCGAGCAAGCCTTTCATTTGCGGAGGGGGACCTTATCAGATACGCAACGGAAAAGAAAGTCCAAATTGACCACCAGGCCGGGAAGGCTCCGCCCTAACATACCGAATCCGCGGTCAAAACGATCTGGAATCACCGGTCAGACAAAGCCGATTTCCTCGGCATAGGAAAACTGCCGTTCCCATGGAATACCCGGGTGAGCCTTGTCCAAGGATGAGGAGCCGACCATATTCAACGACTCCCTGTCCAGCACTACCGGATGGTACCCACCGAGAAAGCCGGCGTCAGGAGCCACGATCGGATGCTCTCCCGGCATGCAATCGCATTCGCTGCAGATATCCAGAAGGGCATTCACCAAAACCGTTTTCTTGCCAATGACACGCCAGACGGCGGCAGCCGTCTCGACAAGCTTCTCCTGGAACACGGTTTGATCCGTATCCCAAAGGATTTCAAGGGCGAGTTCCGGACAAAGACCGATACACTGGCAACATCCGATGCACCGGGTAAGATCATAACGGGGATACCCGTCGACACCCCATTGAGCCGCCTGGACGGGACACACCTCGATGCAGGTCCCGCACCGGGTACAGCGGGACCGGATCAGAGACGGGCTCGCATCGCTGTGCATCCGCTGTTTCTGGGCCCGGGAAGCGAATCCCATGGATATGTTCTTTACGGCACCGCCAAACCCAGCCTCCAGGTGTCCCTTAAAGTGGGATAAGATAAAAAAGCCGGACGCCTCGTTGAAAATGCGGGCGACCTGAACAGTCTCGAAATGTCTGTAGCCGGCAGGGATATCCATGACGTCGCGGCCGTCGCAGCCGTCGGCAATGATGACGGGACATCTCAGGAACGACTCGGTAAAGCCATGCAGGGCCGCGGTTTGAAGGGCATCCGTGCTGTTTCTCCTCCCCCCTGAATAAAGAACGGTCGTATCGAAAATAAAGGCGTCCACCCCCTGCTCCCGTAGCCAACCGACAATGGCACGCGCATAACGCGGCGACAGAAAACGCCGGTTACCCCGTTCACCCCAGTGGAGTTTGATGCCCACCCTTTCGCCTCTTGCAAAGGGACAGTCCAACCGTGGCAGTAAATCCCGGAGGGCGGCCTCGCGGGAATCCGGTGATCCGGAGGAAGGAATGAAAACAAGTCTTTTATCCGTCATGGCTCCCCGTAGTTTTCTCCTCCCCCTGGCCGATTCTTCATAAACCAAGCTCCTCACTTATTTCCTGCATGGCGCAAAGACAGATTTCTGCAAATTCCGCCAGAGGAATCCCGATCCTTTCGCACTCCGTGATGGTTTGGCGGTTGACCGATGCAGCAAACGCTTTTTCCTTCATCCTTTTCACGACCGACTTCGCTTTTACTGAAGACAGTTTTTTGTCGGGATACACCATGGCTGTCGCCGTAATCAACCCTGTTATTGTTTCTCCCGCCGCAAGCGCATGCTGAAAGGTTGTTTCCCGTTTATTTCCTTCGAGCATTTCATTGTGAAGCTTGATCGCATCAATCATTTCCGACGGATATCCTTCCGCCTCGAGAATGTTTGCCGTCTCCAACCCGTGTCGTTTCAGATCCCCTTCCACGAGTTCCAGGTCGAGATCATGCAGGAGACCGGCAAGCCCCCAATAATCGCCGTCTTCGTTAAAATGCCGCGCCAGGGCGCGCATGACCGCCTCCGTTGCCAGACAGTGGCAACGCATTTTCTCATGTTTGATGTATCGGTTCAGCAGCGCCAGAGCCGCTTTTCTCTTTTCACTCAAAATCCCATCCCTTCATCCACGTTATGGAGGCGGAAACAAACGCCGGCTTTTTTATGAAACGGATATTGGTTGCTGTCAAGTCCTATCCTGTGTTAATCAATGCGCGGCCGGATGAGGAATGAAACAATCATCCGGCTCTACCATCGGCCCGGCAGTCAAGCACAAGAAACCAAAAACGCCAAGGGGCCGCTCGGGAAGAAACATGATGCAAAATGCGGACATCCTCGTTCTAAACGGTCGGCTGCTGACCATGGACGAAAAAGACCGGATCCACCCGAACGGATTCGTTGTGATCAGGGGTGATGAAATTGCCGACTTTGGCGACCGGGCATCCCTACCCTCCGGCCTGAAGGCTTCGAAGGTCATCGATGCCGCGGGCGGAATTGTCATGCCCGGCCTGATCAATGCGCATACGCATGCCGCCATGACCTGTTTCCGAGGGATCGCGGATGACATGGAGCTTCTCGATTGGCTTCACAACTACATCTTTCCTGCCGAAGCAAAAAACGTCGATCCCGAACTGGCCTACTGGGGGAGCTTGCTTGCCTGCGCGGAAATGATCCGGTCCGGGACGACCTCTTTTTTCGACATGTATATTTTCGAGGAGGAAACCGCCCGGGCGGCAAAAGAGGCCGGCCTGCGCTGCCTGGTCGGGGAAGTTCTTTTCGATTTCCCTTCGCCGAATGCAAAATCACCTGCCGAAGCCTTGGCCTATACAAGGAAAATGCTTGATAAATGGAACGGGGATCCCCTGGTGAACATCGCCGTCCAACCTCACGCCCTGTATACCTGCAGTCAGCCCCTCCTGCTATCCGCCAAAGCCCTGGCCCGGGAATACGGAATACCCGTTGCCATGCATCTTCTCGAAAGCAAGGGTGAATTGCAGATCATCGCGGAAAAGCTGGGCATGAAAGCAACGCACTATCTTCGTCAGCTGGACCTGCTTGATCCCGGCTTCATCGCCTTCCACGGGGTTTATCTCGATGACGAGGACATGGAAATCCTGGCCGACCACGGCTGTAAAGTCGTGTATAATCCTGAAAGCAATATGAAACTGGCATCAGGCGTGGCCCCCGTCACGTCCATGATCGATAAGGGCATCCCGGTCGGCCTCGGCACGGACGGATGCGCCAGCAACAACAACCTCGACATGTTCCAGGAAATGGATACGGCGGCCAAATTGGAAAAAGTCGCCCGGCTCGACCCCACGGTCATGTCCGCCCGGACGGTCCTCCGGATGGCCACCTGCCGTGGGGCGGACGTCCTGGGACTCGGCGGTCAAGTCGGCATGGTCAGGAAAGGGATGAAGGCCGACCTGATCATCCTCGACACCAACAAGCCGCATCTGACGCCAATGTATCACGAATATTCCCACCTCATTTATGCGGCCAACGGCTCCGATGTCGACACGGTTCTGGTGAACGGACGGATACTGATGGAAAACCGCCGCCTGCTGACCCTCGACGAAGCAAAAATTATGGCCGAGGTCCGCCGGATCGCCGAAAGGATCAAGGCCAGCCTCCATATGCCGGTATCATGACGTCTCCGCCGCACATCATCCCCGATATCCTGATCACCGATGCCCGGGTCCTCACCATGAACGACCATCCTGCATACATTGCCAGGGCCGACATCGGCATACTGGACGGACGCATTCACTTCATTCAGGACAAAAACAGAGATTCTAAAAACCACGGTCCGGATGAGGCCCATGTCATGATCCCCGCCCGGGGACGGCTTGTTATGCCGGGACTCGTCAACACCCACACCCATTTGCCCATGGTGCTGCTCAGAGGCCTGGCGGACGACCTGCCGCTGATGCAATGGTTGAACGGGTTTATCTTTCCCGCCGAGGGGCGTTTCATGAACAGGGAGACCGTGTATGCCGGCTCGCTGCTGGCCATGGCGGAGATGATCCTTTCCGGAACCACGACCTTCTGTGACAGTTATTTTTTTGTTGACCGGATCGCCGAAGCAGCCCTCGAGATGGGCATGCGGGGCGTGGTCTGCCAGGGATTTATTGATTTCCCCTCTCCCGACATTCCAAATCCGCTGGCAAAAACCCGGCTGGCCGAAGAGTTCCTCTCACGCTGGAAGCACCGGAACCCGCTGATCAAACCGGCCCTGTTCTGCCATGCCCCGTACACCTGTTCGGAAAAGACCCTTAAGGATATCAAGGAGATGTCGGATGAATGGCACGTCCCTTACCTCACACACCTGGCGGAAACCCGCGAGGAAGTCCGGATGATCCGCGACAGCCATGGGAAGTCACCCGCTGATTACCTGGATTCACTGGGAGTGCTCGATAACGGCACGATCGCCGTACATTGCAACTGGCTTACGGATCAAGACATGGATCTTTTGGCTCGGAGACGGGTAAAAACCGTGCACTGCCCCCAGAGCAACATGAAGCTTGCGGCGGGCATGGCGCCTTTGCCGGGGCTTCTTCGCCGAGGCATTCCCGTCGGCTTAGGAACCGATGGCGCGGCAAGCAACAACCGGCTTGACCTCTTCCGTGAAATGGGAGCGGCCGCCAGAATCCACAAGGTCATCGAAATGAATCCGACCGTCGCGGACGCCATGACGATTCTGCGTATGGCCACCATCGGTGGGGCAAGGCTACTGGGACTGGACCAACAGATCGGAACCGTCGAGGTCGGAAAATCAGCCGATCTGATCCTTGTCGATCTGGACCAGCCTCATCTTACACCCCTTTACAGCATTCCGTCCCACCTTGTTTACGCCGCTTCCGGCACCGATGTGTCATCCGTGATCATTAATGGAAAGGTTGTTCTGCGGGATCGGACTTTTGTTCACGCCGACCTCGGCGAAATCATGAAAACGGCCCGCGAAATCGGGACCAGCCTGGCTGCTGCACTGGCGCACTGAACGGTCATTCACATGGTGCCGCAAAACGGGGACCGAATCGCGCGGCAACCTGTTTTTTGAACACCCTACCATGCACACCCGTTGTTGACAAACGCCGAATGAATCGCTATCTTCCAATCAACTCATTCTTCGGTCTGGGTTAAAGAATCCGCCTGCTAAAAAAGGAAAAAGATTGATGAAAAACCCAAATTCCCTGTTGAATGTCTACAGATGCAAAAAATACGGTCATCTTATCTCCGAGGAATGTCAGGACATAAACTGCGAATGGCGCATCAAAAGCGGTAATTTCCTGAACTGCACCTGGATTGCCTGCATATACGGTCCCTTCACCCTGGAAGAAGTGGGGGAAATGATGGGAGTCACCCGGGAAAGAATCCGCCAGATTGAAGCCAAGGCCCTCAAGAAACTGCAGCATAAGAAGAGGCGTGATCAATTGCGCGACTTCGCCCTTTCCAATGAATGGGATGTTTAATCGATGTGCCGCCGTTTGCGCTTTCTCATTTCTTCCGAGATGAGAAACTCCCGCATATAGGTTTTCCTTTCCGGCCGGGAAAATAGAAAGGTGCTGAGTTCGAACTCCAGGGAGAGGGCTGCACCGATCTCGAGATGGGGGACCATGGAGGATATCTTTTTGACGATTTCCGTTGCCTTTGCGGAACGCTTGGAGATCTCCTTGGCCATCACCTCCGCCTCCATCATCAGCCTTTCGGGGGCAACCACCTTGTTGACCATGCCGATTCTCAAAGCCTCGTTGGCAGGTATCGGTTCTCCCAGGAGTGCAATTTCCTTTGCCTTGGCCATCCCGACCAGACGGCGTATGGGATTGAACAGGGGATTAAGTCCCAACCTGAGTTCGGGATGAACGAAGATTGCCGTCTCGGAAGCCACGATCAAATCGCAGATAACGGCCATGTTGAATCCCCCGCCAATGGCGATTCCGCTTACTGCGGCAATGACCGGCTTCGGAAAAAGGCTGATGCGTCTCAGACAGACAAATATGGACCGGAAATAGGATTCGATTTCATTGTCCGGCAGAGCAGACATTTCCTTGATGTCACCCCCCGCGGAAAAAACGTAATCGCCGCCGGTCAGAACAATCGCCTTGACGGTGCTGTCTGCCTCCAGGCAGGTAAAACAGTCCGTCAACTCCAACCGCATATCCTTCGAAAGAGCATTGAGTTCCCCGGGCCGGTTCATGGTGATGATAACATAGCCCGGCTCCTTCCATTCCAGAAGAAGCGTATCATACGTCTTCATAATCGGATAATCCTTTCTTTATTGCAAGAGCCGTTTTGAAGCAGATTTTTTTCTGCTCGGGCTTCCGGACGGAACTGCCGTCCCGAGGATTCCTCACAATCCTGCTTTGCCTGGTCCGTACGGAAAACACGCCGAATCCCCGGATCTCAATCCGTTCACCCCTGATCAGAGCATCACAGATCATGTGAAACAGGTTGTTACAGGCAAAGACAACGTCCCGGGCCGAATATTCCTTAAAGCGTTCCCGGACACGGCCGATCAGCTCCTTTTTTGTCATGGTGCGATGTCTTCTACTCTGCCCGAAAAAGATATTTCAATCCATCGGTTTTTTGTCCGTTTTGCAGGAGGACCCTTTTAAATGAAAGCGCCAGACTTTCAAGGAGAAAATCCCTGAGAAAAGCCTTTTTGCGAACGGGATAAACCGCTTCCGGCTCCCCCTCGATGCCGGCCATTTTGGCTGCCAGACGTACCGCAAACCGCTGGTTCCCCATATGGTCGACCAGTCCCGCCTGTTGCGCCTGCCTGCCGGTCATGATGCGACCATCGGCAATCCGTAGGAGATGCTCTCTGTCCATCTTTCGTCGATCGGCAATGACAACCAGCATCTGATCGTACACATCGTCGACCATCTGCTGAATAAGCATCTTTTCTTCTTCCGTCATGTCCCGGACCGGGGATCCGATATCCTTGAACTTGCCGCTTTTGACAACAGATGAGCCGATACCGATTTTCCGCATTAATTCCTGCACATCTGCAAAATGCATGATCGCCGAAATGCTGCCCGTAATCGTTCCGGGGTTCGCCACGATCTCGTCGGCGGCACATGCCAGCAGATACCCGCCGGATGCGGCAATGGCCCCCATGGACGCTACCACTTTCTTTTTCCCACCGGCTTCGCGGATTGCATCATAGATTTCCTGAGTCGGCGCAACGCCTCCCCCGGGAGAATCGATCCGGATGACAATCGCCTTGACGCGGGCATCCCGCACAAAATCCTCAATTTCACGAACGGTATCGTCAGCAGCCGTAATCACACCCTCAACCGCAATCACACCCACTCTGCTGCTGCTGGAAAAGGCGTACCCCCCCTTCTGCGGCGAGGACAAGATGTGTATAAGAAAAAAGAAGGTCAGGCCGACGCAAAATAAAAGGAGAATGCCGAAAAGAACGGGATGTCTTCTCATGTCACCCTCCTGTCGAATCGTTTCAATGCTGAATGCTCTTTCTGGAACAGAATCTTACTCGTCGGACTGTTCGGTATCCCCGATCCTGACGTCGGCCAAGGCTTCACCAAGCGTTGAGGCCACATTCTCCTTGTTGTTCAGATACTGATTGCCGCGATACGTCTCAGGAGGCGCTTCGCTGTCCCTGAGGCTCAGACGGATTTTCCGGTTCTTGGCGTCGATGTTCTTGACGGTCGCCGTAATGGTTTCCCCCACATTGTGGGTTTCCGCCGCAGACTTTGTCCGCTTCTGGCTCAACTCGGAAATATGAATCAGCCCTTCGATGCCGTCTTCAATTTCCACAAAGACGCCGAAATCGGTAATGTTTGTGATTTTTCCGCTGATCGTGGACCCCACAGGATAGGTTTTTTCCAGCATTTCCCAGGGATCACTTTCCAGTTGCTTCAGCCCCAGAGAAAACTTCTCGTTTTCTGGATCGATATGCAGGACAACCGCCTCGATGGCCTGACCCTTCTTGAACATCTCGGAAGGATGCACCACGCGGTGCCGCCAGGAAATATCGGACACATGGATCAAGCCGTCGACGCCCTCCTCGACACCGACAAAAATACCGAAGTTCGTAATGTTTCGGATGACGCCTTTGATGACACTGCCCTCCGGATATTTCTGCTTCAGCGCCTCCCAGGGATTTGTCGTGGTCTGCTTGAGGCCGAGGGAAATACGCTTGAGATCGCAGTTGATATCAAGCACCATAACGTTGATTTCCTGCCCCATGGAAAGCACCTTGGAAGGATGCTTGATCTCCCGCGTCCAGAACATCTCGGAAATGTGCACTAGGCCTTCCACACCGGGCTCGATCTCCACGAAGACCCCGTAGTCTGTCAGATTGACAACCTTGCCCGTGACAATCGAACCAACGGGATAGCGCGCCATTATCGTGTCCCAGGGGTTTTCCATCATCTGCTTGAGACCGAGAGAAACCCTTTCCTTCTCCCGATCAAAGGAGAGAACCTTAACCTTGATCTTGTCGCCTCTGGCAAAGGCGTCGGAAGGACGCGTCAAACGGCCCCAGGACATATCGGTGACGTGAAGCAGGCCGTCCACACCGCCGAGATCAATAAAAATACCGTAATCGGTGATGTTCTTGATCATCCCTTCGACCAGCATGCCCTCTTGCAGAGTCTCCAGGGTTTTCTTCTTTTCCTCCTCCCTCTCCACTTCGAGAATGGCCCGGCGGGAAAGAACCACATTGTTTCTCTTGCGATCGTATTTTAAAATGTTGAACATCAACGTCTGGCCGACGTATTTGTCAAGATCGCGGACCGGCCGGATGTCTACCTGCGATCCCGGCAGAAAGGCCGGAATGCCGATATCCACGGACAACCCTCCCTTAACCCTTTCCGTTACCACGCCTTTGATCAGGCTGTTCTGATCGCAGGCCTGTTTAATGTCATCCCAAACTTTGAGCTTTGCCGCTTTATCGCGAGACAGGATAAGATTTCCCTCCGCGTCCCGTCTGTCGACGAGTATTTCAATTTCGTCCCCTACATTTAACGAAATATTGCCTTCGGAATCTTTGAGCTCCCTGACGGGAATGTGCCCTTCGGTTTTCCATCCCACATCGACCATGACAACGTCATTGGTAATCTGGATGACCTTTCCTGTAACGATCTCCCCGAACTGGACATTCTGGAGGCTCTGCTCATAGAGTTCTCCAAAATCCATCGGTTCGTCGTTCGTCTGAATAGATGCCACCTCTGATGAAGCATCCCCCTTAGGCTCTTCCGGTGTTTCCTGTTGCGAAATTAGGTTGTTGTCGTTAACCATGTTGCCTTACCCCCATCAATTATTTATCGCATGACTGCGAAGTCGAAAGCGTTAACATATCGGCGGCGGAATAGCAAGACAAAACACCCTCACACCCCCTGGCCTTGGACCTGCCAAACCCGGGCAGCACAACGGGATTCTACTTCCCCAGGGTGCTGCGAATCACCGCCATGACCTCCGGTATCGACAGTTCGGTCGAATCGATTACGGTCGCCTGATCGGGAATCCTTAACGGCGAAACGGATCTTTCCCTGTCTTGCCTGTCACGCAAAACAATGCTGGCTTTAATTTCTTCCGCTTCGGGCCGGAGACCCTTTGCGATCAGCTCGAGATAGCGCCTCCGCGAACGCACCTCAGGCGATGCGTGGAGATAGAATTTGGAATATGCATCCGGGAACACGACAGTCCCCATGTCCCTTCCCTCGGCAACCAAACCTGCCTCTTCTCCGCATGCCCGCTGGATCGGAAGCAGGGCTTTACGAACCAGGGAAATGGCCGAAGCGGTCGAGGCGAGCACTGCTATTTCCTCCGTCCGAATTTTCTGGCTGACGTCCTCCCGATCGACCCAGACAGCCAGGCCGGCATGATTCTTTTTCAGGATGATCGATGTTTTTGCCAGAAGGGTACCCAGAGCCGACTCCGAAGAGCCGTCAAGGCCGGATACCATCATTTTGTAGGCCACAGCACGGTAAAGGGCCCCTGTATCCAGATAAAGCAAACCAAGCTCTTGAGCCAGCAGCTTTGCTACCGTACTCTTTCCGGATCCGGCCGGTCCGTCAATGGTAATGATCCTTTTTTTTTCTTGCATGGCAAATTGGAAATTCGTCCTCGAATTTTGTAAATTCTACCGGAGATGTTCATTAAGATCAAGATTATTAGTCGTTTTTGCCTCGGGCCACAGGACGACAACAAAACTTGCCGGATTAAATTTTTTCCTTGCGAAAAACAATATATGGTATTATCCTCCACCAAAGACCACAAGATGTTGTTAAAAACCTTGCGACCGGATCCATAACCTACCGGAAGGGTAAGCTGTTTTTTGATTTGTTGTAATTTTATCCCGCAAGGGCGAAACGGAAAAAGAGCATAGCGATACGATCCAGCCAAAAGGAGGCAGGCCGATGCACACCAAAATCAGGAAAAGGGATGGAAGACTCGTCAGATTCAATGCGGACAAGATCACCAATGCCATTGCCAAGGCGGGAGCGGCGACGGGTGAATTTGATATGCCCACGGCCAAGAAGCTGACCATCAAAGTGCTTAACCTGGCGGAGCAGCTTTTCGATCACAGGATCATGACGGTTGAGGAAATCCAGGATATCGTTGAGGAAATCCTTATCTCCTCCCCTTACCGCAAGACGGCAAGAGCCTACATCATCTATCGGGAACAACACGCCCGCCTGCGGGAAATCACAAACCGCATGGAAATCGATCTTGTGGATCAGTACCTGAAGAAGAAGGACTGGAAGGTAAATGAAAACAGCAATATGGACTACTCACTCCAGGGCCTTAACAATTACATTTCATCCGAGATCAGCAAGGGCTACTGGCTGAACGAAATCTATACGCCGGAAATACGCGACGCCCACATGTCGGGAGACTTTCACATACACGACTTAAGTCTCTTGTCCGTTTACTGTGTCGGCTGGGATCTTTACGATCTGCTGCTGGAAGGATTCAAAGGGGTCTCCGGCAAAGTGGAAAGCAAACCGGCCAAACACCTGAGAAGCGCCCTCGGCCAGGTGGTCAATTTCTTTTACACCCTCCAGGGCGAGGCCGCCGGCGCTCAGGCCTTTTCCAATTTCGACACCCTGTTGGCGCCGTTCATCCGCTATGACAACCTGACTTATCACGATGTCAGGCAGGCGCTCCAGGAATTCATTTTCAACATCAACGTCCCGACCCGGGTCGGGTTCCAGACGCCGTTCACGAATGTAACCTTGGATATTACCATCCCCAAATACTATCGAGACCAAAACGTGATCATCGGCGGCATGCCGCAGAAGGAAACGTACGGGGAATTTCAAGAGGAAATGAATCTTTTCAACCAGGCTTTTCTGGAAGTGATGGAAGCAGGAGACGCCAAGGGCCGGGTGTTCACTTTCCCGATACCCACCTATAACATCACGAAAGATTTCAACTGGGACGATCCGAATCTGTCAGGCCTCTGGGACATGACGTCCAAGTACGGCGTTCCCTACTTCTCCAATTTCATCAACTCCGACATGAATCCGGAAGACGCCCGGAGCATGTGCTGCCGCCTCCGGATCGACAACCGCCAGCTTGAACTTCGGGGCGGAGGTCTTTTCGGCTCCAATCCCCTCACGGGTTCCATAGGCGTCATCACCATCAATATGCCGCGGATCGGCTTTCTTGCCGAAACGGAGAACGATTTCCTGATCCGTCTGGAAAAACTCATGAACATCGCCAAGGAAAGCCTGGAAACCAAAAGAAAAATTCTGGAAAAGTTTACGGAAAGCAACCTTTATCCCTACACAAAATACTACCTGCGGAACATCAAGGAGCGCTTTAACGAGTACTGGAAAAATCATTTCTCTACCATCGGCCTGGTCGGCATGAATGAAGCCTGCCTAAACCTGCTGCAGAAGAATATCGCCACGGAGGAAGGCCAGGCTTTCGCCAAGAAGGTTCTCGATTTCATGAGGACGGTCCTGATCCAGTTTCAAAAGGAAACGGGCAACAACTACAACCTGGAATCAACACCCGCCGAAGGGACGTCTTATCGCCTGGCCCAGATCGACCGGGAAAAATATCCCGATATCATCTTCGCCAACGATACGGCGGTGAAATGCCACCGGGCCGAACCCTTCTACACCAACTCAACCCAGTTGCCCGTCAACCAGACGGACGATATTTTCGAGGCACTGGACCTCCAGGATGAAATACAGACCCGATATACCGGGGGGACCGTATTCCACGTTTTCGCCGGTGAACGGATCGAAGATCCTCAGGCCCTGAAAGGACTGATAAAGAAAATTTGCACAGGTTATCATCTCCCCTACATCACCTTCACACCAACCTTCAGTGTTTGTCCCTCCCATGGGTATCTGAAAGGCGAGGTGGAGAACTGCCCGGTCTGCGAAGACACCTGTGAGATTTACTCGCGCGTCGTCGGGTATCTTCGCCCCGTCAAGCAGTGGAACAAAGGCAAACAGGAAGAATTTGATCAAAGACATACTTTTCAATTCTGATGCTTAAAGTTGGCGGTTTACATAAAGTATCGCTGATCGACTATCCGGGCCTGATCACGGCGGTGGTATTTCTTCAGGGATGCAACTTCCGCTGTCCCTATTGCCATAACCCGGAGTTGGTGCAGCCCAAACTATACGGTCCCTGCATACCGGAGAAAACCCTCCTCGCCTTTCTGGAGAAAAGAAGAGGGAAACTCGACGCCGTCACCATAACGGGCGGTGAGCCCACCCTGCAGGAGCGTCTCCCCGAGTTCATGCGCAGCGTCCACAACCTCGGTTTCAAAATAAAGCTGGACACAAACGGCTCGTTCTCCGGGGTCATCCAGGCTCTGCTGGAAGAGCAGCTGGTCGATTATATCGCCATGGACATCAAGGGGCCCCTGCACCGTTATGATCGGGTCTGCCGCGTCAATGTGGACAAGCAGGAGATTAAAAACAGTATCCGCCTCATCAGGAATGCCGCCGTCGATTATGAGTTTCGCACGACTCTTGTCAAGAATCTCCTGGACGAACAGGACCTGCTTGACATGGGAGAGATGATCCGGGGTGCCCGTCTCTTTGTCCTGCAGAAGTTCATTCCTACCAAGACCCTGGATGAACGCTATCTGCACCGGGAAGCATTCCCGGACACCGAAATCGAATCGATGGCTTACGCCCTGGGACAGTTTGTCGAAAAAGTGGCCGTGCGCTGAAAAGCGCCGAATTTTCACGGAATCGGTCCATCACTTTCCCGCAACTGAAAAGAGGGTGTGGCTTGTGAATTCAAACCGGAATTCGAAAGGCTCAAAACCTGCCGGCGCTTACGATCCGGCAGAAGACATGGCACTTTTCCCTTCCGATGTCCTGTCACGCCTGATAAAAATCGGCACCGCCCTGTCCGCAGAGATCAATCTCGACAGGCTCCTGGAAATGATCGTCTTCGAAGCAAGACATTTCACAAACGCCGACGGCGGCACCCTCTACATTATGTCTGATGATGAAAAAGAACTGCAATTCGCGATCATCCAGAACGATTCCCTCCGCATCCGAATGGGCGGCACAGGAGAAAAGATCTCCTGGCCTCCGGTCAGTCTTGAGACGGCGGACCACCTTCCCAATCACGCCAACGTATCCGCCTATGCCGCCCTGACAGGCAAGGTGGTTGCCATCGAGGATGTCCATCACGCCACGGGATTCAATTTCGAAGGAACCCGTGCTTTCGACGATCTAACCGGTTACCGCTCCGTTTCCATGCTGGTCGTGCCCCTGAAAAATCATGAAAATGCCATCATCGGCGTCCTGCAGCTTATCAATGCGCTGGATCCGATAACAGGATTTGTTTGTCCTTTCTCCTCACAGGCACAACAAATCACCGAATCGCTCGCCTCCCAGGCGGCCATTGCCCTTTCCAATAACCTGCTGATCCGCAACCTGAAGGATCTGCTGGGGTCCTTCATTAAAACCATCGCCATGGCCATTGACGAAAAATCCCCTTACACCGGCGGCCATTTCCGTCGCGTTGCTAACCTGACCATGACCGTTGCGGAAAGAACCAATGCCGCAAAAGTAGGCCCCTATGCCGACCGTTTCCTGTCCGAAAATGAAATCGAAGAACTGCGTATCGCCTCCTGGCTCCATGATGTGGGCAAGATTACCACACCTGAATATCTCGTGAACAAGTCTGCCAGACTGGAAACCATCTTCGATCGGATTGAATTGATCCGTGCCCGCTTCGAAATCCTGAAACGTGATCAGGAAATCGCCGCCCTCAACACAATCCTTGCGGAATTTCGGAAGAATGAGGGGCACGCTTCCCGGAATGAAAATGATCCAAAGGTTCCCGTGCCGTACGAAAAATTCCTGCCCCTGATTGAAAGCATCAACCGGGGTGGCGAGCCTGTTCCGCCGGAAGCTGTCGTGCAGTTAAAAACCCTCACCGATGTAAAGTGGAAGGAAAACGGAACCTGGAAAGCCCTGCTTTCGGAAGACGAGTTGCGCTGCCTGACCACCAGCCAGGGCACCCTGACCGACGAAGAACGGGCGATTATTCGAAGCCATGCCCTAATTACCCATAACATGCTCTCAGGGCTGCCTTTCCCGAAAAAACTTCGCAATGTGCCCTTCATTGCCTCAAGCCACCACGAGAAGCTGGATGGCACAGGTTATCCCCATGGTCTCAAGAAAAAGCAGCTTCCCCTGCAATCACGCATTCTGGCGATCGCCGATATTTTTGAAGCCCTGACGGCCACGGATCGTCCATACAAAAAAGGAAACACGCTCACCGGCGCCATCCGGATCATGCGGCGCATGGTTTCCGATGGACACATCGACAGGGACCTGTTCGATCTTTTTCTTCAGGAGAAAATCCATCTGGAATATGCCGCCAGGGAGTTATCGGATTGGCAGCGTGATATGCCGGATACCTAGGTTATTTCGGTCTGCCGCTTCTCGTACTCCCGGCATCGCCGGACAGGAGGCGGATTTCCCGTTCAATCTCCTGGTAACGGGGGGTGTTCGCAGGGTGGTATTTCAGGGCTTCCTTAAAATGAAAGACCGCCGTGTCCTTCCGGTCTTTCTTCTTGAAATAAATACCGAAATAATAATGGGCGTTGCCCATTTCTTTGAGCTTTCCGTACGCCATGCCCATACTGTAATAAATTTCCTCATCGTCAAGCTCCGCCTTCTCCAGGGCGCGATAGTATTCAAGGGCCTTGTCGTAATATCCCAAGGCCTCGTAAGAATTCCCCAGGTAGGCCATGGTTCTGATATCCTCACTCTCGATCCGCTGCGCCCGTGCCAGGTGATCAATGGCCTCGGGATACTGTCCCAGCTTAAAGTAGGCAACGCCGATCTCCCGTAAGATTTCCCGGTCGTTGGACGCCAGAGCAAGTCCCCGTTGCAGGGTTGCCAGAGACTCCCTGTAAAGTCCCTTCCGTGCCTGAACAACCCCCAGACCATACAGGCCGTCCACGTCCGCGGGATTGTCCCTGACTTCGCTTTCGAAGTACCTGATCCGCGAATCCAGATCGCCGCCTCCCGTCATCATGATCGCTTTGACCCGCCGGAAAGGACCGATCACTTCGTCCCTGCCGCCGCCGCCGGCATAAGTCGTCTGCAAGAGACCGTCGATGTAGCGGATCCGGTCTTCGGTACCCGGATGCGTCCTGAAGTAAGACGGAACCGAGTTGGAGTAAAACTCGTATCGCCGCATAAGTCGCAGCAGGTTGAGGGAAGCTTCCGCCTTGTAGCCTGCATTAACGAGATAGGCCATCCCTAAGCGGTCCGCCTCTTCTTCATTGTCACGGCTGTACTTCAAACTCATCGTTTGTGCTGTAGCCAGAGAGAAGCCCATGATCGCCGCCGTCATGTCGCCGCTCCCGCCGAGAAATGCGCCGGCAATCACCGCCGCCAGGGTCGCCAAGTTGATCTTGGCCGCCTTGCTGACCATGTCGGCAATATGCCGGGCATTGACATGCGCGATTTCATGGGCCAGCACCGCCGCCAACTCCCCTTCTGTCTCCGCCAGTGCAATCAAGCCGCGGTTGACGTAAACATAACCACCCGGTGTCGCAAAGGCATTGACCGCCGAACTTTTTACAATCGAAAACCGGTAATCGAAAAGCGGCGTCGGCACGGAAGACAGTACTCGCTGGCCGACCCTCGTGATGTAATCATTCATGGCCCTGTCCTGAATCAGGAAATCATTCTTGACCATCTTGTCGTAAAACTCCTGACCCAACTTCTTTTCATCCTCTATGGTCAGCGCCGCGGCGTCATTCGGGCTTCCCAGACAAATCAGGGCCTGCAAAAACACCAAAACCAGCACAACGGCAAACCACTCCTTGCAGCGGTTTATCTTGCCTGCAGCCTTCTTTTGTTCACGCATCTTTCCTGAACTCCTCAGCCCTGTAGCGGTATCGGGCCTTCAACTCCCCCAGTTTACCACGATTCCAGCTTGATATCCTGCTGAAATACTGAGTGATACGGGAAACTCCCTCCTGGGCGTCACCGCGACCGCAAATCGGACAAACGGTCTGCAATCCCCGGTGTGTAATACGGCAAAAAGGACACAGGGTGAATTCCGGTGAGAAAGTCAGGACCTTACATGTTGTCTCCCGGAAAACATCAGCCACGAGAGCCGCTAGGTCCTTAACGGCAGGCCCCTGTTCGCCGACCCAAATATGGGAAACTACACCACCGCCGAAACAGGGGTGGAACAACCCCTCCATCCTGAGCCTGGCCAAAGGATTAAGCGAGGCAGAAACATTCAGATCGGTGGAATTGGTGTAAAAAACTTCCCCCTTGGACAGGTCGCCCTTGACGATCCGGCCCGCCTCGGGAGAATAATACCGCAAATCAAGCTTGGCGAACCGGTAGGCCGTGGTCTCGGCCGGGGACTGCTCCAGGACGAGTTTCAGGCCGTAACGGCCGGACAGTTCACAGGCCTTCTCCTGGAGGGAGCGAAGAATCTGAAGGCCAAAATCGAGCGCCTCCTCTGATTCGTGCAACTGCTTTCCGAGATGAATCTGCACCATCTCGTTCAGACCGAGAATACCCAGAAAATAGGACGTTTTTTCCATGCGGAGATAGGGATCGCCATCCTTATCCATGGCCAGAATCGCCAGGGGACCTGATTCCCCGTACGAAAGAAGGCGCTCGATGAAGCTGCGTTTCTGCAAATGGGCCTTGGCCGCCAGTTCCATCAACGATTCGAGCCGACCCCACAGGTCCTCCTTGCTGCCCTTTGCCTGGTACGCGGCCCGGGGCAGGTTCAGGGTGACATTCTGCATGGCCGCCCATCTTGTTTTCCATGGATGCCGGTGGTCTCCGTCATCGGCTTTATAATCATGACGGTTTCCGCAAATCATGTCACGTTTATCGTCTCCTCTGTCGAAAACGAAAACGGGATTGCCCTTCTCCGCCGCAGCGTCGCAAACATCCCGCAGGAAGGCTTCATGCCCCGGCATCCGGAAAAAATCTTCGGTGAGATGAACGAAAGGCCGGGGGAAAATAAAGGGACTGCCCGTTGCATCCCCCTTCTTTAGAACCTGAAAAATGGCGGTGGCAAAACGTTGTGCATCCGCTGCATAATCAGCGTAGGTTCTGCCCGTGTACTCTCCGCCGGGACCGACGGCAGGAATGTCCCGGAGATGGTGCGGCACCTCCCAGTAAAGATGAATGTCTGTAAAGATGGCCTGCCCGCCGCGGGCCGCCGTCATCTGGGAAAATTCGTAAATCAGCATCTGGGCGAACTGGCGGACTTCCTTGTCCGTCTTACCGGTCAGGAAAGGCGCCAGGAAATGGTTGACCGCCTCCCATCCGATAATTCCGGCGAATTGCCCCTGGAGAATGGCACTGAAGCGAACCATGTGGGCCAGGAGCACTTCGATGTGCTTGGCCGGTTTCGCAATCGTCAGGGCATGGGGCAGGTCAAGTCCGAATTTCTTGAGGTATTCCAGGGACTGACAACAGCTGTAGGGCCGATCGATATATCCCAGGCTGTGAATGTGGATGTCGCCCAGAATATGGGCGTCGCCGACATCCGCGGAAAACACATCATGAAGGGCATATTCTCTCTTGATTCCCTCGGCGAAAATAAGGTTGGTCCCTTCCGGACTGTGCGGCACATTCGCATTCTCCTTGTTCTGGTGGAGGATCAACTGCCTCACATCGTAGAGAGGAAACCCGATGCGGGCATGCATGCGGCGCTGGTCGAGCAGGCCCCGCTCAATCAGCTTCGCATCGACCATTTCCCGGATCAGATTGGTAGTCAGGACGCCGATCCCCGAGGCGAATATCTGTCGCTCCACTTCACGGCTGATCTCCTCGGCGGTTTCGACGCTGATGCTCGTTTCGCGGATGAGGGCATCGACTATTTTTCTCCTGTCCCATCGTGTGCGATCCTCTGCTGAGGTCTTGACGAACAGGGTTATTTCTGTTGTATCCTGTGCTTCCATAATGGTTACCAATAGCCTGTTGGGTTCAGATGTTGGTTTTGGAGGCTTCTTCCATAGCGGTCAGGGATTGCTCCGCCGCCCGGGAAAGGGGTTCGTCATCGTGGTGATTGATGGAGAAAACCCGGAAATGAACAACCCGGGCGGGAATGAAGCGGTAAATTTCCTTCAGCGGTTCGGGCGATGTCCGGACCGTAGTGGAATTGAAGATGAGGATCCTC
>CAYPKE010000015.1:0-26448 GCA_964411235.1 uncultured Syntrophales bacterium | reverse complement strand
TGATCCCTTTCGCGCCAAGGGACTTTTTCAGCGGCACGGCCGCCGCTATCTGATTCAGAATCCTCCCCCGTTGCCGCTGACGTCGGAGGAGCTCGATGGCATACACGCACTGCCTTTTACCCGCAACGTTCATCCGGACGACCATCGCCGGGGACCGGTCAAGGCTCAGGAAACAATTCAGTTTTCCCTTCTCACGCACCGCGGCTGCTATGGGGAATGCAGCTTCTGCTCCATTGCCGTGCATCAGGGACGCATCGTGCAGTCGCGGGGAGAAGCCGCCATCTTGGAGGAGGCGGTGCGCCTGACGGCGCATCCGGGTTTCCGCGGTTATATCAGCGATGTTGGTGGTCCCACGGCCAACATGTACGGGTTTGAGTGTCCGCAAAAACTGCAAAAGGGGACCTGCCGGGATAAACGCTGCCTCTACCCCCGTATTTGCGATAAATTGCCGGTCGATCATGGAAGGCAGCGGGCTTTATTACTGAAAATCAGCAGGATTCGGGGTGTCAAAAAGGCCTTTGTCGCCTCCGGCATTCGTTATGATCTGATCCTTCGGGACACGAAAAACGGTCCGGCCTATCTGGAGTCGCTGATCGAACGCCATACTTCAGGCCAGATGAAAGTGGCCCCTGAGCATACGGTCCCCCATGTTCTGGCGCTCATGAGAAAACCGGAAGGCGGCAGCCTGCTGGCGTTCAAGGAAGCTTTTGACCGACTGAACCGGAAAGGCAGGAGAAAGCAGTACCTGACCTATTACTTCATTGCAGCGCATCCCGGATGCCGTGAAAAAGACATGGATTCCCTGCGCGCTTTTGTCAATCGAGAGCTCAAGCTGCGCCCGGAACAGGTGCAGATATTCACGCCCTTGCCCTCCACGTACTCAGGTGCCATGTATTACACGGAAAAAGATCCCTTCACCGGGAAGGGCATTTTTGTCGAGAAGACACTTGCCGGCAAGGAAAGGCAAAAGCAGCGTGTGTCCGGCGATCGCGTCTGGCGCAGGACTGCGAAGAAAAAGGCGTTTCACGGAGAAGGTGGGCTTTAGAGGATTAATTCCATGCCCTGGCGCAGGGCGAAGCACTCGAGGGGGATATTCTGATTGCTGATGATCCTCCGGCATTCCTGAACCATGCGGTCGATTCCCCGATCCGATCGATCCTGGTTGTGATGGAAAAGGCCGAAGCGGCGAACCCGCGCGTCCATGGCCAGCCTTAAGGCGTCCTTGTAAGCGGAGTGCCCCCAAGTCCGGGCCTTGTGATAATCCGTCTCCGTGTATTCCGCATCATGGATCAAAAGATCGGTGCTGCGGCAGAAGTCGAGGTAGGCGCCGTAATCGAGCCCGCCTTCATGGCGGTATGTGAGTTCGTTATCCGTCAGGAAAACGAACGATTTCCCATTTTCCGTTAGCCGGTAGCCGACACCTTCGTTGGGATGGCTCAGAGAAATTGGTTCAATGGTCAGGGAGTTGACGGAAAAGGGGCTCGCGCAGAATTCATGGTAACGGATGTTGGCCCGGATATTGTCGACATGCACGGGGAAATAGGGCGGGGCCATGACGCCGGCGAGAATGTCCCTGGTGGTTTTTTGTGCATGAGGACATCCATACACATCAAGGCGGGTCGATTTGTGGTAAAGCGGTTTGAAAAAGGGAAACCCCATCACGTGGTCCCAGTGGGAATGGGTCAGGATGAGTGTGAAACAAAGGTCTTTTTCGGTCAGGAGACTTTGGCCGAGGGCCCTCATTCCTGAACCGGCATCGATGATGATGACATCGCCCTGCCGGGAACGGACCTCCATGCAGGTTGTGTCACCGCCGTAACGGAGATATTTTTTGCCGCTGACGGGAATAGATCCTCTGGCGCCCCAGCAGCGGATAATCATGGCGATGTCACAATCAGGGAAGGTCGGATGGTTTTCATATTAACCGTCGTCTCCGGCGATTTGGCGCTGTAAAAATCCGCGTATCGTGATTAAGATTTATTCGATAATGCCGGGCAATCATAGCAACTTCCCCTGTTCATTTCAATTTGTTTTTCAGTGAAATAGTCGCTATGTTAGATTTGATCGGTATTTGCGCCGGAGAAACTACCAATCATGCAATTGAGGAGGAAGCAAACATGAGAGCAATCAGGATCGAGGGAATGACCTGCCGGCACTGCTTCATGAACGTAACCAGGGTATTAAGCGGCATTGAAGGTGTCGGTCGGGGGCGGGTGAATTCCAACCTGGGACCGGGAGCTTTTGGGAAGGCGCTTTCGTGGAAAGGGAACCGTTTGTGGCCGGAGTGCGATACCCCTTTTTCGGCATCCTGCTGATACCGGAATTCGCCGCAGTCGCCATAGACTTCAGTTCCGTTTCCGTCGTTTCCAATTCTCTCCGGCTGAGGCGGCTTTCGCTGAAGTGTCGGGGACAGGGCTGTTACAGCACTTGACTTCTGGGAATCGAAAAATTAAATTGGATACCATACAGGTAGCTTTTGCAAACTGATTTTCCCGAGAGCGTAGCGGAAGCAAAGGGTTTCAAACGACATTCGATGAAGGAGGATGAAAAATGAGTAGCAATCGGCTGGAAGCTTTAAAGTATGCAATAAAGATGGAAGAGGACGGGAAGAAATTCTATGAAAAATGTCTGAAAGAGACTAAAAATGATACCGGGAAATGGATGTTCGAGTTCCTGATCCGCGCGGAGGAGTCCCATATCAAGAAATTCCAGGAATTATACAAGGCCCTGGAGGCGTCGGGCAAGTGGCCGGAGAAGACCGTATCGGAACCGCGGGACGTGCCGGTGAACATCTTTGCCGAGGCGCTGAGTCAAAGCAAGGAAAAGGAAAAGGGGGCGTCTGGTGACATTGAAGCCATCAAGACCGCGGCCGAATTTGAGGAGGAAGGTATCAAATATTACCAGTCTCTTGCCGCCGGGGCGACGGATCTCATGGAAAAGAAGTTCTATATGCTGCTGGTTAACGAGGAAACGGAGCACTTTCTGAGTCTCATAGATTCTCTGGCCTTCCTGGAAAATCCGGAGCTGTATTACCACCAGAAGGAAATCACCCGGGGGCACTGGTAACCCCGGAGCTTGGTCGATTATTATTCCGAATGATCAAGGTCCCCCGGCTTCAGGACGGGGGACCTTGCCGTTTTCCGTCCTTTTCCGAATGATCTGCAATGATGACGCTTCCGTATTTGTGATTGCCGGAAGTGCGGCAAGTATGGTATAGGCGGGCCGAGACTGGTTCTCAAAAACAAAAATTTCAGAAAACCGATGGAGATAGGAAAGGAGACCTAGCATGTTCAAAACGGCCATAACGGAGATGTTCGGCATAAAATATCCGATTCTGTGCGGCGCCATGATGTGGTTGTGCAAACCCCAATTCTGTGCGGCGATTTCCAATGCCGGGGGTATGGGCAACCTGACGGCAGGCAATTATTCAACAGAAGAGGAATTCCGGAGCGCCATTCACGAAACGAGGAAACTGACGGACAAGCCGTTTATGGTGAATATTACGTTCGTTCCTTCCTTTCGGGAGTATTACCGCCTGCCCTCGCTGCGGGTGACGACGGCCCAGCACGACGAATTCATTCGGGTCTGCGCAGAAGAACAGGTTGCGGGAATCGAGTTTTCCGGTATGCCCGTGGATATCGCTTCGGGTATGAAGACGGTCGAAATGTTGAAGAAATCCAATGTGAAGATTTTTCATAAGGTCGGTTCCGTCCGGCACGCCCTGCATGCTCAGAAGGTAGGCTATGACGGTGTTTATGCTGTGGGATTCGAAGCCGGAGGACATCCGGTGAAAGATGACGTGACGACGATGCTCCTGACGCCGCGAACGGTTGATGCGCTTGACATCCCGGTGATTGCCGTGGGCGGCATCGCCGATGGCCGCACGATGGCCGCGGCGATGGTCTTGGGTGCCCAGGGCGTCATGATGGCGACGCGGTTTATTGCAACCCAGGAATGTGATGTTCACGAGAATATCAAACACGAACTGCTCAGGCGCAGCGAGGTGGACACGACCATCTTTGGCCGGACGGTCGGCTTTCAGGGAAGGGCACTGAGATCAAGGCTGATCCAGGATATCATTGACGTGGAACAGCGCCATGGCGGGTTGCGGGAACTTATCCCGCTTTTGTCCGGACAGAAAATCAAGCAGGCCTGGGATGCGGGCGATGTGGACCGTGCGCCGCTTATGGTCGGCCAGGCTATCGGGTTGATTCAGGATATTCCAACATGCCAGGAACTGCTTGACCGGATCGTCAAGGAAGCGGTTCAGTATCTGCAAAAAGCGAACGGTATGGTTCAGTCTCAGTAGTCGCTTTGGAAAGAAAGTGTTCATTGAATGATCGACAGGCAGCGTTCCGCCGGAGACAAGATGGGTTAGGGCAGCTTGCGCAAGGAGGTTTAGTCTTATGTTGATTGACACCCATGCCCACCTGGAGCTCAGGGATTTCGATGCGGACCGGGAGCAGGTTATCGAGCGGGCGCGGCAGGCAGGGGTGGAAGCCGTTGTGACAGTCGGCATTAATCTTAAGGACTGTCATCTAGCCGTTCAGATTGCGGAAAAGCAGGACGCGGTTTATGCGGCGGTCGGTGTGCATCCGCATGATGTTCGGGAAATCGATTCCGAAACGTATGACGTGCTGGCAGGACTCACCCGGAGAGACAAAGTCGTCGCCTATGGAGAGATCGGGCTGGATTTCTTCCGGGATTACGCCCCCCGGGAATTGCAGATTCGGCGCTTCGGGGAGCAGTTGGAGCTTGCCCAAAGCTTGAACCTGCCTGTCATCATTCATAACCGTCAGGCCCACCGGGAGACCATTGCCATGCTGAAAAGCTGGAATGGGGGCAAGAGGGGCGTGATTCACTGTTTTTCCGGAGATTACGGTGCCGCCCGGAAGTTTCTGGACCTGGGTTTTTATATTTCGATTCCCGGAACGGTCACCTATCCAAAGGCTGAAGAAATTCGCGATGTCGTGAAAAGAGTGCCCCTCGGGATGCTGCTTGTGGAAACGGACGCCCCTTTTCTGCCGCCTCAGCCGTATCGCGGCAAACGGAACGAACCGGCTTTCGTCACGAAGACAGCGGAAAAGATTTCTGAAATCAGGGGTATTACCCTTGCGGAAGTGGAGGGCGTAACCACCGGCAATGCACGGGAGCTTTTTGCTTTGCCCTAGGCGAAGCTTGTGTTATTTTTACCCAGGGTGGGTTCTGTAAAATGCTGAAAAAGATACAGGGGTGCCGTTTTGGCTGAGATGAGACCCTTCGAACCTGATCTGGGTAATGCCAGCGCAGGGAGTCAAAGAGAGCAGGAAGGCAACACCAATACGGCCATGATCCGGGAATCCGGGATGGCCTTTTTTGTTGGCATGCAAGGGACGGGGCTGGCAGCGGAATGAGCCCCGATTCAGGAAATATGCAAGAAGTGATCTTTATTGTGGCCGGCGGACCTTTGCCGAACCTTCTTTTCCTGCAGCGGCGGATTCTGGACATCCGGCCGGACGAGCTGATCGGTGTCGACGGCGGCACTTGTCATCTTCTTAACCTTGGGTTGCGTCCCCAGACAGTCATCGGAGATCTGGATTCGCTGGCCCGGGATGTCGTGGACTGTCTCCGGGAAAGCGGATGCCGGGTGCTGCAATATCCCTGCAAAAAGGATGAAACCGATACGGAACTCGCCCTGCAGTACGCGCTGGACCGGAAGCCCAGGCTGATCGAAATATACGGGGCGCTGGGCGGGCGAATCGACCACACCCTGGCGAATATTTCTCTTTTGGTCGTGGCGGCCGAAAGGGGAATTGAGACCCGGATCGTCGATTGTTCGGAGGAGCTTTTCGTGGTGTCGTCCCAATCGGAAATTCTCGGAAACCCGGGGCAAATCGTATCGATTTTGCCGCTGACTTCAACGGTGACGGGCATCACGCTCCGGGGTTTCGAATATCCCCTGCTCGACGGGAGGATGGAGGCGGGAAAACCCTATGGGATAAGCAATCGTTTGCTGCATGACAAGGGCATGATTCAGGTCACCAGCGGCTACCTTCTGGTGATCAAGACAAAGGCAGAAGAATGAATGATCCGTCGGCGGGAAGAAAGGCTGTGAAGCCGGCCAGAGTGTTGACCATCGCGGGCTCCGATTCGGGTGGCGGGGCGGGTATTCAGGCCGACCTGAAGACAATCACGGTTCTGGGTGGTTTCGGAATGAGCGTGATCACGGCCCTGACGGCCCAGAATACCATGGGTGTCCACGGTATTTACGACATTCCGCCGGAATTCGTGGCACAACAGTTTGATGCCGTCGTCCAGGATATCGGCGTGGACGCGGCCAAAACCGGGATGCTTGCCCGGCAGGATATCCTGGAGGCGGTTATCGACAGGATACGGCATTATAAAATCGAAAAGCTTGTGGTGGATCCTGTTATGGTGGCAAAGGGCGGATCGCAGCTTATCCGGGGAGATGTCGCGACATTGCTGAAGACCGGTCTGGTTCCCCTGGCTTATGTAATTACTCCGAACATTCCGGAAGCCGAGGTGCTCTCGGATATCGGCATTGCCTCGAAGGATGACATGAAAGAAGCGGCGCGGCGTATACATGCCTTGGGGGCGAAGCATGTCGTGGTCAAGGGGGGGCATCGCACTGGTGAGGCCGTGGATGTTTTTTTTGACGGCCGGGATTTTCGAGAATTCTCCGCCGCACGGATCGAAACGCGGAATACGCATGGAACGGGCTGTACATTTTCCGCGGCCCTGGCAACCGGGATTGCCCAGGGGATGGAGATTTCCAATGCCGTTTCCCGGGCGAAGGCCTATATTACCGAGGCAATCCGCCATGCTTTTGCGCTGGGTTCGGGGCACGGGCCGACCAATCACCTGGCGCCCGTTGTGGGGCAATGGCGTCAGCTTTAGGAATCGCCGTTTCAAACGGCGGGCCGGGATATGGGTCGAAGTTGTTTTTTACAGGCAATTAATACATGCAGGTCACAGGACCTGTCGGAGGTTTCTTTATGACACAGTTGGATTCGGCACGTCGGGGTGTCATCACTGAAGAGATGAATCTTTGCGCGGCCGCGGAAGGCGTTGCACCCGAGTTGATTCGCCGGGGCGTTGAAGACGGCAGTATTGTCGTGGTCAGGAACAGGAAACACGCGGGAGGTATGCCCCTTGCTGTCGGGAAGGGATTGCGGACAAAGGTCAACGCCAATATCGGAACGTCGCAGGATCATGATGATCTCGATCTGGAGCTGGGGAAGGTGCGGGTATGCGTTGAAGCCGGTGCGGACGCCCTGATGGACCTCTCAACCGGGGGTGATATCCGCAGGACCCGGCGGGCCGTGATGGCGGCTTCAACCCTGGCCGTCGGGACAGTGCCCATTTATCAGGCGGCGGCGGACACCCTTGCGGGGGGGCGATCCGTTGTCGAGATGACCGGTGACGATCTCTTCCGGGCCATTGAGGAACATGGCGAGGACGGTGTTGATTTTATCACGGTCCATTGTGGGGTCACACAGCGTAGCATCGGGTGTATTCTTGCCGAGGGGCGCATTTTGGGTATCGTCAGCCGTGGCGGGTCTATTCTGGCCCGGTGGATCGACTGCAACGGTCGCGAAAATCCTCTCTATGAGCAGTATGACCATCTTCTCGACATCGCCCGGCGCTACGACATGGTTTTGAGCCTTGGCGACGGGTTGCGTCCCGGCTGCATTGCCGATGCGACGGATCGGGGGCAGGTTCAGGAGCTGCTTTTGCTGGGGGAACTGACCCAGCGGGCATGGGAAAGAGGCGTTCAGGTAATGATCGAAGGTCCGGGGCATGTACCCATAGGGCAGATCGAGGCGAACATCCTGCTGCAGAAAAGGCTCTGCCGCGGAGCGCCTTTCTATGTGCTGGGCCCTTTGCCGACGGATATCGCTCCCGGATACGATCACATAACCGCAGCGATAGGCGGCGCCATCGCCGGGGCGGCAGGTGCCGATTTTCTCTGTTATGTCACGCCTTCGGAACACCTGCGTCTTCCCAATCTGGAGGATGTGCGGGAAGGAATCATGGCCTCCAAACTGGCCGCCCATATTGCCGATCTGGCTAAAGGTTTTCCCGGCGCCTGGGAACGGGATGCCCGGATGGCCCGTAGCCGCAAGGAATTCGACTGGCAGGGGCAGATTGATCTGTCGCTCGATCCGCAGAGGTCGGCGTCATGGCTCGAGAAGAGCGATTCTGCCCGGGAGGAAGGATGCACCATGTGCGGCGAACTGTGTGCCATCAAACTGGGGAAAAGGGAAAGCCATCAAATGTTCTGATCCTTTCGACGTGCTTTTTTCCTGAATTGACCTGTCGGGGATCACCTTCACCATCAGGGATGCCTGTCTTGGCGCGAGATTTTGCATCGGGACCGGAAAATTCCCGGGAGCAGAAACCGGTTGAAAGCAAATACTCGCCCCTTCAATGCCGCTTTGGCAAAGGATGCGGCGGTACGAATCGTCCGTCGCCTCAAGGAAGCAGGCCATGAAGGGTATTTTGTCGGCGGCTGCGTCCGGGATCTTCTTCTGGGACAAGTTCCGGAAGATTACGATATTGTTACCTCGGCCCGACCGGAACAGGTTCAGCGCCTCTTTCCCCGGACCGTTCCCATTGGCGCGGCCTTCGGAATTATTATGGTTCTCGAAGACGATTACGCCTTTGATGTGGCGACGTTCCGACGGGAGAGTCCATACGTAGACGGACGCAGACCTTCCGCAGTCCATTTCGGCAGTGCCGAAGAAGATGTGCGGCGTCGGGACTTTACCGTCAACGGCCTGCTCATGGATCCGGAATCTCAGGAAATACTGGATTGGGTGGGTGGGGGAGCGGATATCCGGTCACGTCTCATCCGTACCATTGGAAATCCTCATGAACGGTTCGCGGAGGATCATTTGCGCATGTTGCGGGCGGTCCGCCTCGCGGCGAACCTTGATTTTACCATCCAATCAGAAACCTTTGAGGCAATCGGAGCTCATGCAAAGGCGATCGGCCGGATCAGCGCCGAGCGCATCCGGGACGAATTGACAAAATTACTGACCGGAAAGCGGCCTGCCGAGGGTATGTCGCTTCTGTCAGCGTCCGGACTGCTTTTCCGAATCATCCCGGAGGTTTCTTACCTGTCAGGTATTGCCCAGCCGCTCCGCCACCACCCGGAGGGTGACGTGTGGCAACATGTCCTGCGCATGCTGGAATCCTTCCGGGGCGGTTTTGGCGCCGTGGGTGATATGCGTCTGGCATGGGCCATTGTTCTGCACGATGCAGGCAAGGCGCTGACGCAGTCTATTGACGAAAAGGGCATCCATTTTTACGGGCATGTCGGAAAAAGTGTGGAAATTGCCGAGACGGTTCTGCGGCGAATGAAGTTTTCTCATGGTGACCGCGACGCGATTCTTGCCCTGATACGGCATCACATGTTATTTATGAGCGTCAAGGACATGCGGGCAAGTCGCCTAAAGCGTTTTCTCCGCATGCCGGAATTTGAACTGCACCTTGAGCTGCATCGGCTGGATTGTCTGGGAAGCCACGGGTTGCTTGATCACTACGATTTCTGCCGGGAAAGGCTGGCAGCGCTTCCTGCCGAAGAACTCCGGCCGCCGCGACTGCTTTCCGGATATGATCTTCAAGCGATGGGATTTACACCGGGACCGCAATTCAGTAAGATTCTGCAAGCCGTGGAAACGGCGCAACTGGAAGGCAAGCTGGCCACGCCGGCGGAGGCGAGAAGCATGGTGCTTAAGCATTGGCGTCCGCGTGAGTGATGCATGAGGATGTTTCCTACGTATTCGAGTCTTTACCGGAGTTGTTGTGCTTTACTTTTTGTTTTTACCCTGCTAGCCTGTGCAAGCAAGTCCCCACCCATCACCGGGGCGACCGCCACACATGTACGGCAGGAATTGCCCCGCATGGGCTATACGATCCAGGTGGGGGCTTTCGCCAAGGTGGAAAACGCCGCCCGGCTGGCTGATCGCATGCGAGGGCGGGGACTGAACGCCATCTATTATGTCAGTCACGAGAATCTTTACAAGGTGCGTATCGGCAATTATCCGACCCGGGATGAAGCGCGTCGCCGGGCGGAGCATCTCAGGTCATCCGGACTGATTGAGGAATATTATCTTGTCGCACCGGAGACGTTTGCGGTTGCCGATCGGGGACGGTACGGATCCTTCTATTTGCGCCGTGAGATCGTTAAGACGGCGGAGACCTTCCTTGGCGTGCCTTATCTCTGGGGCGGCGCGTCAGCGGAAGAGGGTTTCGATTGCAGCGGTCTGGCCATGACGGTGTATCAGCTCAACGGCCTTGATCTGCCGCGGCATTCGGCGCATCAGTTTGAAGCCGGTGCTCCCGTTGGGGCGGGGGGACTGCAACCGGGCGATTTGGTGTTTTTTCATACAAGGAACGACGGAAAGATTTCGCATGTCGGCATTTATGTCGGAAATGGTGATTTCATTCATGCCGCCGGGACGGGGAAGGACATCCGACGGGATTCTCTGTTTAGCGCATATTACAAAACCCGTTATCTTGGCGGACGCAGCTATCTTTAATTGAAGGCACAGGAAGAAGCGGGTTTTTTGTGAATGACCAGGCAAGGAAACCCGGGAACCGTGCGGGGGATGGTCTTATGGCGGAAATTCTGATTGTTGATGACAACGAAACAACCGTTGACGTCCTGAGAAAAATCGTTCAGAAGATGGGTCACAATGCCACGTCGGCGTTGACCTTGAAAAAAGGCCTTTATCTTGCGACGATCAAGGAGTTCGACGTGGTGATGCTGGACGTGCGTTTGCCTGACGGGAACGGCATCGCCTCCCTGCCGGAGTTCCAGAATACACCGTCAAATCCGGAAGTTATCATCATGACGGGATACGGTGATGCGGACGGCGCCGAGTTGGCCATCCGCAGCGGTGCCTGGGACTATATCGAAAAGCCGGCCTCCCTTCCCATGATGACCCTGCCGATCATCCGCGCACTCCAGTTCCGGGAGACCAGGAAACAAAAAAATACGCTCAAGTCATTGAAAAGGGAGGGGATTGTTGGTAGAAGCCCCCAATTGGACGCTTGCCTTGATTTTGTCGCCCGGGCCTCCGTCTCGGATGCCAATGTTCTGATCAAGGGGGAGGCGGGAACCGGAAAGGAGTTGGTTGCCCGGGCCATCCATGAAAACAGCGTTAGGTCACATAAAAGCATGGTCGTGGCGGACTGCGCAACCCTGCCGGTAACAATGCTGGAGGGGATCCTCTTTGGTGATGTTCGCCATGACTACAGCATTGATGCCAGAACCCGAGTCGGTTTATTCCAGCAGGCCGACCGGGGAACAATTCTGATCAAGGATCTGGAAGAAATGTCGTCCGCCGTCCAAAAAAGCATTCTGTTTGTTTTGGAGGAACGCCATGTACGCCCCGTGGGGAGCCGTCAGGACATCAAAACCGATTTCAGGCTGATTGTGTCAACCAAGCGCAATCTCGAAGAAATGGCGACCGAGGGCCTTTTCCGGCCCGATCTGCTGGCAAAACTTCAGCCCCTGAGCCTTGAGATTCCACCTCTGCGGGAGAGGCGCGAGGATATACTGGAAATCGCCCTTTTCCATTCGGCAAAAATCTGCAAACGCTACGGCATGGGGGTCAAGGGGTTCGCACCCGATTTCGTCGATGTTCTTATGGCCTACAACTGGCCCGGGAATATCCGTGAGCTGATTCATGGCCTGGAAATGGCCCATAACGCTGCCCTGGAGAGCCCGACCCTTTTCAGCCAGCATCTTCCTCTGTACATCCGGGTCAATGTGAAGCGTTCCCTGATCAAAAACGATGAGACGGCGACATCTGTCGATACGGAAAAGGGGGGAAGCTTTCCCAGCTATAAGGAGGTTCGGTCCGAAGCCATTGAGAAGGCGGAACGACAATATATCATCAATCTCCTGTCCTTTTCCGGAAACAGCATCAAGAAAGCCTGTGGCGCATCCGGCATGTCGAGACCACGTCTTTATGAACTGATGAAGAAGCATCGGATCGACCGTCATAATTTCTTCGACGAAATCCCCTGAGGAATATATTCGCGTTTATGAAAGTCATCTTGTACGTTACCAGTGAGCATACCCACGGCGTTGGATTGCGGAATACTTTGGAGGAAGTGATCCCGAAGCATCTGCTGGCCGTATTCAACATGGTCACGGCGCTCTCGCAGGGACTTCGCGGTCCCCTTTCTGATACGATCCTTGTCCTTTGTCCCGCCGGCCGGGAAGAAGTGCAGGAACTGGCGGTGCTGAAAGAGCTGATCCGGGACGTCCGGACCATCCTGATTCTTCCGAATTCGGATCGGGACACCCTAGCCATCGGTCATCAGTTTCAACCGCGGTTTATTACGGTTCCCACCCCGGGTTTTAAGGATGTCTCCAAAGTTTTAGCTAAGATGCTTCATTTGAAAAACTGAAGCAACATCAGGCGGCCGGTCTTTCAACGCATCTTGCTCGTCTTGCCTATTCGACTGCGACAGCATATCGTCCCGTTGATTGCCCCGGCGCATCTTCCACTGTTTAAGTTTTGAGGTACCCCTGCCGATAAGAGGATGATAAAGTGCAACAGGCGTAACCAAAGAAGTGAATTAAAATGGAAAGCGGGGAAAGGAGGAATTCAATGCAGGAGGAAACGGCAGTGATGGATCAGGCGGTGCGGGCCATGGGGGCCAGGGAGGGAAAATATCTGACCTTTAACCTCGCTGATGAAGAATACGGCATCGGCATTCTCAAGGTGCGTGAGATTGTCGGAATGATGAGCATTACGAGGATCCCGCAGACACCCGCTTATATCAAGGGCGTGGTCAATTTGCGGGGAAAGGTGATTCCCGTTGTCGATCTCCGTCTCAAGTTCGGCATGGAGGCCATGAACTACACGGATCGCACCTGTATCATTGTGGTCGAGATTGCAGGGACGACACGGGAAATCCCCATGGGGGTCGTCGTCGATTCGGTCTCCGAGGTCCTCAACATTCGCCAGGGAGACATCGAGGAAACACCTGCATTCGGGACACGAATTGACACCGACTACATCCTGGGCATGGCCAAGACCAACGGCGGGGTGAAAATTCTCTTGGACATCGACTGTGTCATGTCCGAAGCAGAGGTAACAGCCATGGAGAAAGTCATTTAAATCAAAGAACAGCACATCAAATTACAGGACGGCATGGTGACCCGGTTTCTGTTCAGCCGTGATGCCACTGCTCAGTTCAGCCGGGCGATTGCAGGATCCGCCCGCCCGGATATTTGTAATGCTCCAAGCGGATTGCTTCGGGAAACGGCAACGCGCAAAGTCAGACGATGAAATAAGCCAGGCGTATGGATACTTTCTGCATCAGCGCATTCAGGAGGGTTGTATCCATCCCCGGTTGATAACGGGTGGCCGATGGGTCGCCGCAGTTGATGCTTCCCATCACGGTGGTTCCGAACGCCAGGGGGCAGATGGCGAAAGATCTGATGAAATATTTGGTGCTGCCCGGCAGGAGGCGATAAAAAGGGGTCACGTTTTCGTTGGTCAAAACCGGCGCCGTGTTCTTTCCGACGATTTCCGTGAAGGAATCACGGTTGATCAGGTTCAGCCGTTCCGCGAGATAGGATGACAGAAGCAGTTCTTTCTTGAGATAGGCCGTAGCCGGCTCATCGATAAGGGTAAGCCAGACAAAGGGAATGTTGAATTCCTGGCCCATCTGTTGAAGGAGCTTCTCGCAGAGCTCCGCGACTGTTTCGCAGGTGAACAGTTCTCCCTGTATTTTCTGAAATTTTCTCAGCAGATCCTCGTTGACTTTTTGTACATTCCAAACATCGGGCATGCCCTCAACACCTCCTTATGCTCGGTCGAATTCGGCCACCAAGATGGTATGGTCCGAAGGTTTTTCCGCGCGCCGCGGTTCGAGATCTATGTAACAGTTCCTAGATGTTGTATGCAGCGGCCATGTGGCGAGGATATGGTCAATGCGCCAGCCCAAGCCCCTCTCCAGGGTGTTGGGAACCCGGTAATCGAAAAAGGTGTAATGCTTGGGTTCCTGCGGATGATGCTTGCGGAAGACGTCTCCCAACCCCCAGTCACAGACCGCCGCGTACGCGGCCCAAACTTCGGGATTGAAGCAGACATGTCCCAGCAACCGTTTCGGGTCATAGACATCAATCGCTTCGGGGGCGACGTTCAGATCACCACACAGGATGAGGTTCTCGTCCGGTTGCCATTTTTGGGTGATCAGGTCTTTCAGCCGGCCGAACCACTGGATCTTGTACGCAAATTGTTCCGAATCGCGATCCCTGCCCTGGGGAACATATGTGTTGAGGATCGAGATATCTCCGACTCGCAGTGTGATCAGACGGTCTTCATCGGCGGGCCCGCCATCGTCGAGGCCGAAACAAACCTGGTCCGGGACCTGACGACAGGCGACGGCCACACCATTGTATTGGCGGTATCCCCGGTAGGTCAGGTGATAACCCAAGTCGTTGAAAGGCTGCACAGGAAATTTCCCGTCTTCCACCTTGGTTTCCTGAAGGCAAAGAACATCGGGTTGATGTTTTTCAAGCCAGGGGATGAGGATATGCAGGCGGGACCGGATCGAATTGACATTATATGTGGCGATCTTAAAGGATTTCATGGCAGCACCCGTTTTCTGATTTGCATGATTGTCAGCCATTTATTTTTATGCGTTCCGGCAGGCTCAGGAAGATCCCGGTCCTCTTCGTACCTTTTCCCGCATCTTTGTCATGCGGATTCGGGTTTCTATCACAGAGCGTTCCTCTTCGTCAAAGGCTTGAGCTTTCTGGGTTACTTGCATTGCACGACGGCTTGCCGTCATGATCCAGGGCCTTTTGATATTCCGCCCACAAACGTGCTTTGGGTACCGTGCTCTCGATCAAATCCCAGGGCAGATATTCCGCGCAGGGTTTTTGACGGTAGACGAAAAAATCGGCGTTGAGGGGAACCTCCTTCAAAGCCTGGGGCCAGTTCCCCCCCAGCCTGTGTACGGCGGTCAGCATCTGACCGACGCGACGGTCACCCAGGGACAGCAGGGCCTGAATATAGTTCCACTTGGGCAGGTCGTGAAGCACGCGGACGCCCGGCTCCCCCTTGAGTCCCCGGGAAATCTTTTTAAACTTTCGGCTCACTGTCCGGATGTCTTCCAGAGGGTGCCACTGAAAAGGGGTCTGAGGTTTGGGGATAAACTGGTTGACGCTCAGTGTCAGGCGCCGGAAAGTCTTTGCACCCTTCGTATAGCCAAGCGAGTGATGCCGGATCCTCTTGATCAGGCCGATTAAGGCATCGATATCCTCTTCGGTTTCCGTCGGGAGACCCACGAGAAAATATAGCCGCAGATTGAGAATATCTGCGTCGATCAGGCATTCCAGGGCCCTGAAAATCTGCTGTTCTGAGATGTCTTTACGGATGACGGTCCGCAGGCGGTCCGAGCCCGCTTCCGGCGCTAAGGCGATGGTGTCGATCCCCGCCTTTCTGATCAGGGCGGCGATTTCCGGTGACATCCGGTCAATGCGCAGCGAACTTAAGGAAAGGCGACCCTCGCGGTCGAGGACCGCCCGGCAGATTTCCGGAAGCTCCGGATGGTCGGATATGGCCGTTCCGAGGAGTCCAATTTTCTGTCTTTGCGCCAGCCCCTTTCCCAGGGACGGCATCAGCGTTGAAAGGGGCCGGTAGCGTACAGGGCGGTAAACGAAGCCTGCCGCACAGAAGCGACAGCCCCGCCTGCATCCGCGGCTGATTTCCGTGACGTAGAGGCCCCCGAATTCCGTATCGGCCGTGGTCACGACCTGGTCGGTCACAAAGGAATTGATTTCTGTGATCCAACGCTTTGCTATTTTTATGGGGAAGAAATTATCCACGGGTTCCATGCCGGCCAATGTCTCTGTTTTCGTGTAGGCGACACGATAGAAACGAGGGCAATATACCCCCGCCACTTTTCGCTGTACCTGGGCAAGCCGGTCTCCCTTTTTCATGCCCTTTGCCAGGCAGGTATTCATTTCTCCGAAGAATTCCGGTATAAGTTCTTCCCCCTCCCCGATCAGAAAGGCATCCATAAAATCGGCCAAAGGTTCCGGATTCAGGGTTACGGAAATCCCTCCGGCGATGCACAGGGGATCGGTCTCTCCCCGTTTATCGGCCTGGAGGGGAATTCGCCCCAGATCGAGAATCTTCAAAACATTCTGATAATCGTTTTCAAAGGGGATCGAAAAGGCGAGAATATCGTAATCGGACAGGGGCCGCTGTGATTCCATTCCCAAAAGGGGTATTCCGCTTTTCCGGTACACCGCTTCATCTTCGGTGGCAGGAAGGAAAGCCCGTTCGCAAAGACAGAAGGGCAGGGCATTCAGGAGACCGTAGACTGTCTGGAAGCCAAGGTTGGACATGCCCGTCTGATAGGAATTAGGGTAGACGAGACAGATCGCCAGACGCTCCCCCCAGACTTTCTTGTGGAAGCCCGTTTCGCGGTCCAGAAGAGCCTGGTTTTTCCGTGTCAGCAGCCAGGACATGACGGTTTACTAACGGCCAACTGCTCGCAGAACAACATAGGCTAGTCCGCCTGCCTTCTTAAGAAGGCGGGGATTTCAAAATCGGTATCACCGTTGTCGTCGATCATGCCCATCTTGATGTTGTTCATGGTTTCCAGCGACTTGTCCTTGCGCATAAACGTCGGGATGCTCAGATTTTCCTTCTTGTATCCACCCATTGCACTCATAGGGGAGAGGTTTTTTCCGCCTCTGGTGGTGTCTTCAAACCCCGTGGCAATAACCGTGACCCGAATTTCCTCGTGCATGGATTCATCGACGACGGTACCGAAAATGATGTTGGCGTCCTCATGCGCTTCCGACTGAATCAGGGATGAGGCTTCGTTGATTTCATAAAGGGTCATGTCGGGACCGCCGGTGATATTGAGAAGGACACCCCGCGCACCCTGGATACTGTTGTCTTCAAGCAGCGGGGAGGAGATTGCCTTCTGGGCCGCTTCCACAGCGCGGTTTTCGCCGGAGGCCGCACCCGCACCCATCAGGGCCAACCCCATTTCCGACATGATGGATTTCACGTCGGCGAAATCCAGGTTGATCAAGCCGGGAATTGTGATGAGGTCTGAAATCCCTTTCACGGCATTGTATAGAATGTCATCTACTTTTTTAAATGCTTCAGGGAATGAGAGGTTGCGGCCGCCGAGACTGAGGAGCCGTTGGTTGGGGACCACGATCAGGGTGTCGACTATTTTGCGCAGGGCGATGATCCCCTCTTCAGCCTGGAGAATGCGCCTTTTCCCTTCGAAAGGGAAAGGTTTGGTGACGATGGCGACCGTCAGGGCACCGATTTCCTTGGATATTTCCGCCACGATCGGAGCGCCTCCGGTTCCGGTTCCGCCGCCTTCTCCGGCGGTGATGAATACCATATCGGCGTCCTGCAGATGCTGGCGAATAAGATCCCGGGACTCTTCAGCGGCCTGCCTGCCGATTTCCGGATTGGATCCGGCCCCGAGACCCTTTGTGACCTCGGTTCCCAACTGGATCTTGATGAGGGAGGCCGATGTTTTCAGGGATTGGGCGTCGGTATTGGCCGTAATGAACTCGACTCCCGCAAGATTGTACGAAATCATCGTATTGATCGCGTTCCCACCACCACCGCCGATGCCGATGACCTTGATCCTTGCCGAGCAGAGTGCATTCCCTTCATCTGTCAGTTCAAACATAATTATCCTCCCTTAAAAGAATTCTAGACACCAGTTTTTTAATCGTTTGCATGTTCTGGTAAAGGCATTACTTGCGCCGTTTCTCATTCGCTTTGATACATTGATGCTGCCATAGAGGACAAGACCGACGACTGTGGCGTGCATCGGATGGTTGACCTTGTCGCTCAGCCCCCCGAGTTTTTGCGGACAAGCCCGCCTTACAGGCATGTTGAGCGTCTGTTCCGCCAGTTCCGTTACCCCGGCCATCACGGATGTGCCGCCCGTCAGGACAGCGCCGGCCGCGAGCAGGTCTTCATATCCCGATTTGGTTATTTCCTTGTAGGACAGGTTGAGGATTTCCTCCATCCGCGCTTCAATGATACGTCCCATGATCTGCCGCGAGACTTCCCGTGGTTCCCGTCCGCCGACGCTCGGAACTTCTATCGTCTCCTCCCGGGGGATCAGGGGACCGTAAGCGCAGCCATGCTGGATTTTGATCCGCTCCGCTTCCGAGGCCGGCGTGCGCAAGCCCGTAGAGATGTCGCTGGTGATGTAATTGCCGCCTACGGGGACAACGGCGGTCGCCCTGATGGTGCCTTCATAATAGACGACGATATTTGTCGTGCCGCCGCCCATATCAAGAAGGACCACCCCCAAATCTTTCTCATCCTGGCTGAGAACCGCTTCGCCTGCCGCAAGATGCTCGAGGACGATTTCGTTTATTTCGAGGCCGACGCGGTTAACCGATTTAACGATGTTCTGAATCGACGTCACACTTCCGGTGACGATGTGGACCTTTGACTCCAGGCGAACGCCAGTCATGCCTACCGGATCTTTGATGCCGTCCTGATCGTCCACCATGAACGTCTGGGGCAGCACATGCAGGATTTCCCGGTCTGTGGGAATGCTGACGGCTTTGGCCGCTTCGACGGCGCGCTGGACATCCTCGCGATCGACTTCGCCCCCCTTGACGCCGACGATGCCGAGGCTGTTCTGTCCCCGGATATGGCTTCCCGAAATGCCCACATAGACGGAACGAATGGCGCATCCCGACATGCGTTCCGCTTCCTCCAAAGCGCCCTTGATGGAATCGACCGTGTTTTCGATATTGACGACGACGCCCTTGCGCAGCCCTTCGGACGGCATTGTCCCGATACCGATAATGTCGATTCCGTTTTCGGTCACTTCGCAGACCAGAACGGATGTTTTGGTGGTTCCGATATCCAATCCGGCGATCAGATTCGTCTTCTTTGCCATGGTCAGATTACCTTTCTTGATATTGCTTTTTTGGCCGGTTCCGATCGCCGAGGATCAGATTCTGTATCCCTTGTTGCCGGCGACGGGTTTTTCCGGAGCGCTCTTGGCCTTGCTCTGCACGGTGATCTTGGAGGGGTCTCGCAAGTCAATGTGCAGCAGGGCCATGTTGATGTTTTTCTTCTCCAGGCCTTCGAGAACGGTCGGCAGAGCTCGCAGCTTCTCTTCGTATCCATCATGACCGAGTACCAGGCAGAGGCCTGTATCGGTGATGAGGGAGAGGCCGAATATTTCGTCCAGGTGAATCTCCGACAGGTGCTGATAAGAAAGCGAAGCCTGCCTTGTATCGGATAAATAGGTTAGCAGTTCAAGCGATTTTTTCATAAGCGGCGATTGCGAGTTTCCCTTGTGATGGGATCCCGTGAGAATGGGAAGGTCGAGGTCGTCATCCGGATCGAGTTTCTTGAAGAGAAAACCTTCCCGGTTGATGATATAAAGGGTCTTTTGTTTCGCTACCAGGGCCAGGGGTTGGTGTTCATGGACTTCCATCACCAGGCGATCCGGTAGCTCCCGGCCGACATGGGCTTTCCTGATCCAGGGACTTTTTTCAACATTGCTTGAAATCTGCCGCGTATTGACGGAGAACAGGTTCTGATACGACTGAACCGATGCCAGTGCCAGAACTTCTTTTTCAGTCACTTCCCGGCAACCCCTCACGATGGTCTCCTTGATCCGGAAGTACGGGTCACTGAGAATATAGGTATAAAGATAAATCATGCCGGAGGTTGTAAGAAGGGTCGCCGTGAGAATCATCGCGCAAACCGCCAGGTCACGGAAAAAATAGCCCGCGAAACGCTGGAGGCGGTTTGTTCTGACCCGCAGGCTGGATTGATATATCCGTTTCCTCATCGATCAGCTTTCCCCCAGAATCTTCACTTCCAATTCGAGATGAATGCCCCGTTCCTCGGCAATCCGCTCCCGAACGTAACGGATCAGGGCCAAGATGTCATCGGCCGTGGCACGGCCCCTGTTGATGATGAAGTTTCCGTGTTTTTCCGAAACCATGGCATCGCCGATAGTGAATCCTTTGAGCCCCGCTTCTTCGATCAATCGTCCCGCAGGCTGGTCTTTGGGATTCTTGAAAATTGACCCGGCATTCTTATATTGAAGAGGATGCTTGCGCCGTCTTTCCTCGAGAAAAAGTCCGACCCGCTCAGCCACCTGGCTGGTGGCGTCTTTCCGAAGCAGGAAATCCGCTTGTACAACCGCCATGCCTTCGGGAAGATGGCAATGGCGATACTCAAAACACAGATCGTCCCCGGCGAAGTCAAGCAGTTCACCGTTTTCGTTCATCATGGTGACGGTGTGAAGAAGTTCCGATATGTTGTGACCGTAAGCGCCGGCATTCATCCGGACCGCGCCGCCGACACTGCCCGGAATGCCGGCACAGAACTCGAGACCCGTCAGCTGTTCCCGGACCGACAGGGACACCAACTCATGCAGGGAAACCCCGGTTTCGGCCTTTAAGTGTGTGTTGTCCGGTGCGTCCTGTTTCATGCGTATCCGGTTCAAGCGCCTGGTGCAGATAACCGCCCCGCGGCACCCCCGTTCGGTGATGATGAGATTGGTCCCGTTGCCGATGACGGTCCAGGGAATGTGCTGCCTGTTGAGCATGCGGATCATTTCGCCCATATCCGGCAGCGATTCGGGGCAGAGCAAAAGATCGATCTTCCCTCCGACCCCCATCGAGGTGTGGTGAGAACCGGCTTCTCCGGAACGCACGGCGCCGGGAAAAAGGTTTTCCCATGAGGGCAACAAGGCGTTTTGAGGGACGGCCGTCATCGTCATCGCGACACCCCTTCCCTCGTTCTCAATTGTGCGGCCAGGGCCTCTCCGATTTTCCACACATTGCCCGCTCCCAGGGTTATGACGACATCCGAAGGTTGCACCAACGAAAGCAGGTGTTCAACAATGTTGTCAAACGAGGAGAAATGGAACACGTTCTTCTTGTCTCCGGCGATCAGGCTGTCTCGAAGGGATGCGGCGGTTATCCCCTCGACCGGGTCTTCTCCGGCGGCATAAATGTCCGTGAGGATCAGATAATCGGCATCATCGAAGCAAGCGACAAACTCCGGAAAAAGGGCCTGTGTGCGGCTGAAGCGATGTGGTTGGAAAACCACGATGAGCCGGTGCGGCCAGACCTGTTTCGCCGCCGCCAGGGTTTCCCTGATTTCGGTCGGATGGTGACCGTAATCATCGACGATAGTTGTGCCGCACAGGGTGTCCTTGACTTCCAGTCTACGCTGCGCACCCGTGAACAGGGCGATTCCTTCGCGGATCACTTCGAAGGGCAGATCGAATTCACGGGCCACGGCAATCGCCGCCAGGGAATTGGCCACGTTGAATCTGCCGGGGACGTTAAGGGAAACCTCCCCCAGCGGAATGTCCCGCTCAATCAGCAGGAAACGATTTCCCCTTTGGGTGGGACATATTTCTTCCGCGCGATAATCGGCCGGTTCGACAAGACCATAGGTCAGGACCTTGCGCTTGATCCGGGGAAGAATCGCCCGAACCTTTTCATTGTCGGTACACAGGACGGTAACCCCGTAAAACGGGACACTGTTGGCAAACTGGAGAAAGGCTTCCTTGATCTCTTCGAGATCGTGGTAATGATCCAGATGCTCCCGGTCGATGTTGGTGATTACCGTCAGATTCGGCGAGAGTTTCAGGAAAGAGCCGTCGCTTTCATCCGCTTCGGCCACAATGATGGTCCCGTTACCCAGCTTGGCGTTGCTTCCGATACTGCCGAGCTTGCCCCCGATAACCATGGTAGGATCCAGACCACCGTGGGCCAGGACAGTGGCGATCATGGAGGTTGTCGAGGTTTTGCCATGGCTTCCGGAAACGGCGACGGAGAATTTCATTTTCAGGAGCTCCGCAAGCATTTCCGCCCGGGGGATGACCGGGATGCCCCGCCGTAGGGCTTCCTGAACTTCAGGATTGGTTCGGTGTACGGCGGTCGAGGTTACCACAACGTCCGCATCACCGACGTTATCCGCCCGGTGATTCCTGAAAATAACGGTTCCCAGGTCACTCAGCCGCTGAGTGATATCAGTAACACTGATGTCGGATCCGGTCACGGTATAGCCAAGATTAAGCAGGACCTCGGCGATCCCGCTCATGCCGATCCCCCCGATGCCGACGAAATGGATGCGTCTGATCTTCCTCTGCATGCCATGGATGGGATCGTAGTGGTTTCTTTTAAGACGGTTTTCGGTGTTTTTCATTTTAAATACAGCGATATCCTTATCGGTTTATGTCTATATCACGAAGTCCCTTTCTTATCGATCAGAGAAACGCATGCATCGACAATTTGACGGGCGGCATGTGGCCGGGAAAGCATCCGAGAACGCGCGGCCATGAGGTCGACTTTTTCCGGATTCGCATAAAGATCCCGAATCGCCGCAGCAAGCATTTCCCCTGTAAGTTTCTGCTCGGCAATCATTTTCGCCGCTCCGGCATGCAAGAGAACTTCGGCGTTTTTCGTCTGATGATCATCGGCCGCGTACGGGTAGGGAATTAAGATTGCGGCGCGGCCGCCGGTCGTTATTTCCGCAATTGAAGTCGCTCCGGCCCGGCAGATGAGGAGATCCGCCTCGCCATAGAAACGGGGGATGTCGGTAATGAACTGATAGACCACGGCGTCGAATCCTTGATTATGGTAGCTTTCCCTCACCCTGTCCAGGTCCTGGGGCCCTGTCTGATGAATAATGCGCAGCGCGCCCTTCAGCGGGGCCAGTTCTCCGAGAGCGGAAATCATGGCTTTGTTTATGGCATGGGCGCCCTGGCTGCCGCCGAAGATCAGGAGATTGAATTTTCGTCCCGATACCGGGGAGCGCTGTGGAATGTTCGTGAAAGCAGCGCGGATGGGATTTCCCGTATGAAGACTTTTATGTTTCGGAAAACGATCTTCCTCATCGGGAAAGGCAAGAAAAATGCGATCCACGAAGTGTCCCAGAATGCGGTTTGTCATGCCGGGAAAGGCGTTTTGTTCGGTGATGGCAGTGCAAATCCTCATCAGATAAGCCATCAGCACTGCCGGACCGGAAGCGTATCCGCCAACCCCCAGAACGAGATCAGGGCAGAAAGACCGGATGATGCTGGCGGATTGCAGGAAACTGCGGGGCATTTTAGCCAAGGCTACGAAGGCGCCCCGCCATCCCTTTCCCTTGATTCCCGCCACGTCAATCAGGGCCAGATCGAGGCCGTAATCCGGCAAAACCCTTTTTTCTATACCCCGCTCCGTTCCGATGAACAGGATGCGGTTTTCCGGGGACCGATTCCGGATTTCTTCCGCGATCGCAATTCCCGGGAAGAGATGCCCCCCTGTTCCGCCACCGGCGATAATAATCTTCACGGCCTCATCACCTCACGATTCCTGGGAAGAAATATTCAAGAGAATCCCCACGATGGCCAGACTCATCATCAGGGAGGTTCCCCCATAGCTCAGGAAAGGCAGGGTCAGCCCCTTGAGAGGAATAAGGCCCATCACGCCCGCCACGTTGATGAAGACCTGCATGAAGATCAGAATGGTGAGTCCTGCCGCCAGCAGCATGCCGAACAGGTCGGGGGCCTTGAAGGAAATCATGAAGCCCCTGATGATCAGCACGGCGTAAAGAAGGATCACAATGGATACGCCGATAAAACCACTTTCCTCGGCAATCACCGAGAGGATGAAGTCCGTATGGGGTTCCGGCAGATAAAAGAGCTTCTGCATACCGTCACCGATACCGACGCCGAATGCACCCCCGGAACCAAAGGCAATCAGAGACTGGATGATCTGGAACCCGGAACCGTGGGGGTCCTGCCAGGGATTGAGAAAGGCCATCAGGCGTTCCCAGCGGTAACCCTGGCTGAGCGCCCAGGCGGCGAAGGGGGCGAACATGGCAACCAACCCCAGAAGGTGAATAATCCGGGCACCGGCGAGATAAAGCATGACCATGACGGTCACTGCAATAATTGCGGTTGTCCCGAAGTCGGGCTGGAGGATGATGAGCCCCATGAGGCAGGCTGCAACCGCCAAAGGAGTCAGGATGCCGCGGATGATTTCCTTGACGTGCTGACGCTTTCTGGCCAGAAAAAAAGCCAGGAATAAAACGACGGAAAACTTGACCCATTCGCCGACTTGAAAAGCGATAAACCCAAGATCAAGCCAGCGGGTCGCGCCGCCGACCTTTTTGCCCAGGGAAGGCACGAACAAAAGCAGAAGCAGCACAAAGGAAAGGATGACGGCCGGATAGGCGACGAGTCTCAGCCGCTGGTAGGGTACACGGGAGAGCAGATACAAAATGGAAAGCCCCAATGCCACAAAAACAATCTGTCGCTTCAGGAAAAACTGGCCATCCTGAAAGCGCTCCATGGCCATGATAGCGCTCGAGCTATACACCATCGCCGTGCCGATTATGACCAGGATCAAGGTTGCGATCAGCAGCAGGAAGTCTTGTTTTTGCTGGGATACGGACAGGGATTCCATTTCAAAGCTGCCTCACCAAGGACTGAAAAAAAAGGCCCCGATCTTTGTAGTCCTTAAATTCGTCGAAACTGGCACAGCCGGGTGAAAGCAAAACGATGTCTCCCGCAATGGCCCGGCGATGGGATTCCATGACCGCTTCCCGCAGGGTTTGACGCACCTCCGTTTCGACAAACCGGCCCACCTTTTCCCTGATCCTCTCCCGGGCCTCTCCGAAAAGGATAAGCACTTTGACGCGTTCCTCGATTAGAGGGGCCAGGCTTTCGAAATCCCCGTCCTTGTCCCGGCCACCCAAGAGCAGGATCACGGAATGGGGGAAGGTTTCCAGGGCACGGATCACGGCGCCGACGTTTGTGCCTTTGGAGTCATCGTAGTAAAAAACGCCCTGCTTTTCCGTGACGAATTCGATCCGGTGGGCGACGCCCCGAAAATTGGACACGGTTTGGACGATAAGCTCCGGCGGACAAGTGCATTGCCGGGCGACCATGACTGCGGCCATGATATTTTCGATATTATGGCGTCCCGGGATCTTCACCATCTCAAGGGGGTAGGCTTCGTCGGCCTTGCCGAAGCCGGACAGAATCATCCGGTTGCCTTGGAGAAAAAAACCGTGATCGACTTGCTGTTGCGAACTGAAGAACAGTGTCCGGGCTTTCAGACGACTTGAAAGGGCCTGGGTATAATCTTCGTCGGCGTTCAATACGGCCAGGTCCTTCTCGCTTTGGTTGAGAAAAATCCTTTCTTTGGCCTCCCGGTAGGCGGCAAAGCTGCCATGATAGTTCACATGATCACAGGTTGTATTCAGCAGGACGGCGCAGTGTGCATGAAAGTTGTTAACCCACTGCAACTGAAAGCTGCTGACTTCCGCCAAGACGAAATCATCGTCCTGGGGGCCGTCGCAGTATTGAATCAGAGGCACGCCAATGTTGCCCCCGACAAACACCTTCTTGCCCGCGTCACGAAGAATTTCTCCCGCCAGGGTGGTCGTGGTCGTCTTGCCGTTGGTTCCCGTTATGGCTACCATGGGCGGTTTCAGAAAGTGACAGGCCATTTCGAGTTCACTGTGAACGGGAATCTTATTTCTGACTGCTTCGACCAGGAGCGGATCGGAGGGCGGTATTCCCGGAGAAGGAATAACCATGTCGGTGTTCCGGACAGCTGCCGGGGTATAGGGAAGAAATATAGCGGAAATTCCGCGATTGCGGAGTTCCTGAAGGGCGGCGGCATTTTCCGCTTCCGGTTTCTGATCCGAGACGAAGACGCATGCCCCGCGATGTGCCAGAAAAAAAGCGGTAGCCATGCCGGTTTTCCCGAGGCCGATGACGAGGATGTTTTTCCCTGATAAATCCATGTTACTATCCCTAACGCAGTTTTAAAGTACTAATGGCGACGAGGGCCAGCAAGACGGAGATGATCCAGAAGCGGACGATAATCTTGGGCTCCGGCCATCCTTTCAATTCAAAGTGATGATGAATGGGGGCCATGCGAAAAATACGCTTGCCCTTGCTGATTTTGAACCATCCGACCTGAAAGATCACCGAAAAGGTTTCCAGAACAAAGATGCCGCCAACAATGGCGAGAAGAATTTCCTGCTTGGTCAGAATGGCGAGGGTACCCAGGGCGCCTCCCAGAGACAGGGAACCGACATCGCCCATGAAAACCTGGGCGGGGTATGTGTTGTACCAGAGAAAGCCTATTCCGGCGCCGACAATGGCCCCGCAGAAGATAGTCAGTTCGCCCGCTCCCGGGACAAAGGGGATTTGGAGGTACTGGGCGATTTTGATGTTGCCCGCGAAATATGCGAAGAGGAGATAAGTTGAAAAGCACGTGATTGCCGGACCGAGGGCCAGCCCGTCCAGGCCGTCCGTCAGATTGACGGCGTTGGCGGTTCCCACAATAATAAATGTCGCCAGAAAAATATAGAAGATGCCGATATCAGGGAGGACCGTCTTAAAAAACGGAATCGTGACGGCCGG
>CAYPKE010000014.1:20122-27013 GCA_964411235.1 uncultured Syntrophales bacterium | reverse complement strand
CCAATAAACCTTTTATGGAAAGGTAAACCCGATGCCAAAACGACGTTCGCAAGAGCAGATTTCCCGTCATAACAAAACAGCCCCGTGTTCGGGAACATCCCCCATTATCAGTACCTGGGGCGGGCAACTTACGGATTACAGAGGTAATCGTGAGGGCGCCAGGACAGATTTATATCCTGCAGGGTTTGATGACCTTCCTTTTCGTGGTCTCATGGCTTGGAACGGTGTGATTCTGCGGGCGGAAGATACGGATGTCCCTTCCTTGACTTATGCCTATCTTCGCGAAGCCAGGAAGATTTCCTGCGGTGAGTGTTCCGTTTGCATGATTGGCATTGATCGCGTCATGGGTATCTTCAGAAAATTCATGGAGGGTGAGGGACAACGGCAGGATCTGCACGAAATTGAAGAAATTGCCCATGAGGTGGCCGTAAATGGGAAATGCAATTTCGGTCGCTCTGCGGCCCTTGTTCCTGTTGCGGATGCCGTCAAGGTTTTCCGGGACGATTTTCTCGCCCTGATCCGGGGTGAAAGAGATCTCTTCAATCACGGCTATGAAGCGGCAGTAACGGCTCCCTGTATTGAGGCTTGTCCGGCAGGTTTGCCGATTCCGGCCTATATCGAAAAAATCAAGAATTTTCAATTTCGAGAATCTCTTGAATTGATCCGTTCGAAGTGCATTTTGCCCGGAGTCGTCGGACGAGCCTGTACGCATCCCTGTGAAACGGCTTGTATCCGCAGCAGCATTGACGGAACCGTGGCAATCCGCCTCTTGAAAAGGGCCGCGGCGGACCAGGATCTGCAGGGAGGCTGCGCTGTCCTGCCCTTGCCGAGAGAGGAAAAGGCAGAAAAAATCTGCATCGTCGGAGCGGGACCGGCCGGCCTGGCCGCAGCCTACCAACTGCGGCTCTTGGGCTATGCGGTGACTATTTATGAGGAGCTTTCGGTGATGGGGGGTATGGCCGCCGTTGGGATTCCCGACTACCGGCTGCCCAAAGAGATTTTGGTTTATGAAACCAATCTTATCAAGCGGATGGGCGTCAAGGTGTTGCTGAAAAAGCGAATTGAACATCTGAGATGGGAGGATCTGAAGAAAAAGGGCTTCAAGGCGCTCTTTCTGGCTGTTGGGGCTCACCGGGGAGTCGATATAGGCCTGGCCGGCGAAAGTGAGATCGTAGAGGGATTTGAGCAAGGAATAGAATTTCTTTGCAAAATCCAGGAAAGATCATCCGTCGTCAAGCCCGTGAATAAAGTCTTGATTCTGGGCGGAGGCAATGTAGCCATCGACTGTGCCCGAAGCTGCCGGCGCCTCGGCTTTGGCCATGTGGAAATTCTTTACCGCCGTTCACGCAAGGAAATGCCCGCCCTTCCCGATGAAATCGAGGCGGCTTGTGCGGAAGGGATCAGAATTCACTACCTGACGGCCCCCTTACGGGTTATCAGTGAGTGGGGGCGGGTCAGCGGATTGGAATGTGTGAAAATGGAGCTGGGTGAGCCTGACGGCAGCGGGCGTCGGAAGCCCGTTCCCGTCGAAGGCTCCAATTTCCGCTTGAAAGCGGACATGGTGATCGCGGCGGTAGGCCAGGAAATCGATACGGCGTTTCTGGTGGAGCAAGACAGAAAGGTTTTGGTCGCCGGTGGCAAAATATCCGTCGATCCCTTGTGCCGTACGGAAAAGAAAGATGTGTTTGCCGGTGGCGATTGTGTGACGGGTCCGGCGACGATGATTGAAGCGCTTGACATGGGAAACAGGGCCGCGAAGGCCATTGATGCGTATCTCCGCGGTGAGAACTATGTCGAAAACAGAGAATTTGCCAGAATTGATACGGCTTCGCAACGAGGGGGAAATGGCTTTCCAACAAAAAAAACCTTTCAAAAGCCGGCATTTGGCTCGGATGGCGGATTGGATGATTTCCGGGAAGTGGAGCGAGGATTCACTGCAGCCGAGGCCATGGCGGAGGCCAGAAGATGCCTTCGATGCTATCGTCTGATGGTTTGGGAGGTCGATAAATCGTTTCAGAACAGGACGAAATAGGGAGGGAAAGGCATGATCCGCATTAACATTGATGACAGATCCGTAGAAGCAAAAGAAGGGACAACGATTCTTGCACAGGCGGAGAAGCTCCGTATCCAAATTCCCACCCTGTGTTACCATGAGAGCCTTTCTCCTTTCGGGTCCTGCCGCCTCTGTACCGTCGAGATCAAGAGGGGCAGGAGGTGGGTGTTGTCGACATCCTGCGATACAGAAATCACACCGGATATGACGATACGAACCGATTCGGCGGAAATTCGGCGCAGCAGGAAACGGGCGGCGGAACTCCTTTATTTCAAATATCCGGATGTCCCGGTAATACGTGAGACGGCGGCGAAACTTGGCGTCCGGGTTGACCCGTCGAGTCAGGACAGTCGGGAATGCATTCTCTGCGGAAAGTGTGTGCGAACCTGCCAGGAAGTTGTGGAGGTGTACGCCCTGAGATTCGAGGACCGTGGCCCGGACCATCCCGGAGAACCGCCCCGGATCGGCTATATTGGGGAATCCTGTATCTGCTGCGGGGCCTGCGCCTTCGTCTGCCCCACGGGTTATATCCGGATGGAGTCCTATGGCCAGAATCGACGGGTGATCTGGGAAAGGGTTTTTGAAATGGCCTCCTGTCGGGTCTGCGGAAAATTATTCGCACCCCTTGCACAATTGAACCATATCAGCCGGCAGGCGAACTTGCCGCTAAGCCAGGTCATGGTCTGCATCACCTGCCGCGAAGCGGAAACCCAGTCTCAGGTCGTGGATGAAAAAGACTGGATTTCCATGCACAAGCACGGGTAAAGACTCTTACATCAAACCGTATTTTCTCAGTTTCTGATGCAGGGTGCGCCGCGTTATTCCCAGACGACGGGCGGCTTCACTTTTGTTTCCCTTCACCACGTCCAGGGTTTTCAAAATGACTTCCTTTTCCACCTCCTCAAGGGAGGGGCTGACGGCAGGCAGGGCGTCCGTCCGTATCACGTCGGCCGGGAGCATATCAGAGGGGATTTCCACATCGCTGATATGGGGCATGTCTGCCGCATCGATATAGTCCGAGCGGGTCAGGACAACCCCTCTTTCAACGGCATTCATGAGCTCGCGGACATTCCCGGGCCACGGGTATTTCAGGAGCTGATCCATGGCCTGTGGGGTAAATCCCTTGATGGCTTTGCGATTCTTTTCGGAGAAATCGGCCAGATAATGCTGGGCAAGCAGGGGGATATCTTCCCGGCGGTCTCTGAGCGGGGGGATCTTGAGTGTGACCACGTTCAATCGATAATAGAGATCTTCCCGGAATCGCCCCTCACGCACTTCGCGGAGCAGGTCTTTGTTGGTCGCGGTAATGATCCTGACATCCACTCTGATCACGCGATCCGCACCGACCGGCGTGATTTCCTTTTCCTGAAGCGCCCGCAGGAGTTTGACCTGCATGCCCGGAGACATTTCACTGACCTCGTCAAGAAAAAGGGTTCCCCCATCGGCCTGGCGGAATTTGCCTTCCCGTTTTCTTTCCGCACCGGTAAAAGCACCCCTTTCGTGGCCGAAAAGTTCGGATTCAAGCAGCGTCTCCGTGATGGCGGCACAATTGATGCGAACAAAGGGACCTTCCCGGCGCGGACTGTTAAAATGGACGGCCCCGGCGATGACTTCCTTGCCTGTTCCGGATTCCCCCGTGATCAGCACGGTTGCATCGGATGACGCGATGTGCGTCACCGTGTCCAGCAGAGAGGTCATCACGCTGCTGCGGCCGATAATGTTACGCCGATCAAAATGTCCGCCGAGCGTTTCCTTGAGGGCCTGATTTTCCTTTTTGAGCAGGGCATGGTCCATCGCCCGCTGCATGGTGATCTTCAGTTCATCAAAATTCAGCGGTTTGGTCAGGTAATCGTAAGCCCCGTTTTTCAGGGCCTCTACGGCGGTTTCCACGGAGGCGAAAGCGGTCATGATAATGATGGGGATCACAGGATTGTAGTTTTTGATTTCCGTGAGGGCTTCGAGCCCGGAGACCTTGACCATGCGGATATCCATGAGAATCAGATCGAAAGCCCGGGCGTGAACCTGTTCAATGGCTTCGCTGCCGTCCACGGCTTCGGTGATATCGTATCCCCAACCTGAAAGCAGCGCCTTGAGCATCGTGCGGTGCGCCCGGTCGTCATCGCAGATTAAAATCGAGCGGTTCATGGGTCCTTCCTTGTCACGATCTTGGTTCCTGATTGATGCCGGCGGGAAGGATAAGGGAGACCGTGGTGCCCTTATCGACTTCGCTGTCTATGGTAATACGGCCGTCGTGCGCTTCAACAATACGGTGGACAATGGCAAGCCCCAGACCGGTTCCGGATGCTTTCGTCGTGAAATAAGGATCATAGACATGCGGCAAATCATTTTTGGGGATACCCCGTCCCGTATCCGTAACCGTAATGGCGATGGCACCATCTTCCTCGGAGGAAAGGGAAACTCTCATCACGCCTCCTGCCGTCATGGCATCTAAAGCGTTCAGATAAAGATTTAAAAGCACCTGGGCCATCAGATCAACGTCGATGATGACCGTCAAATCTCTTGTTCCCAAGTCTTTTTCTATCCGAACCGCGCGTTCAACGGTTTGGGATTCAATCATTTTCAAGGTATGGTTTATTAGGTCGGTCAGGGAACTGCTCCGGCGCTGCATGGTCATGGGTCTGGCAAAATCGAGTAACTGACCGATGACCCGATTTAACCTTTCGACCTCACCGATCAAGATATCGGCGATTTCTCCATCATCCGGCCTGTCCCGGTATTTTTCTTTGAAGTAGGTGGCGAAGCCTTTGATAGAACTCAGGGGATTCCTGATTTCGTGGGCGATTCCGGCAGCGAGGCTCCCCAGGGAGGCAAGACGCTGGTTTCGGGCCATTTCCTTTCTTAAGTGCATCATTTCGGTCATATCGCGAAAAAGGAAGAGATATCCGACAAAGGTGCCATGTTCATCTTTGAGGGTTGTCGCCACCATATCCAGGGACCTTGTTTTCCCAGGTTCACGCAAATAGTCCATTTCTTTTTCAATTGCGGTACCCGCCCGATCAAGCTGTGTCATCAGGTCCTGCCATGCTGTAAACAGGTGGCCGGCAGACTGTTTCCCGAGAAGGTCTCTCGATTTTATGGACAGCATTTCTTCGGCGGCTCTATTGATAGCGGTCAGCCGTTTTTTCTCATCGAGAAGCAGAAGACCGATGGGCATTTTGTCAATGATCGTTTCGGAGAGAAGTCTCATTCTGGACAGGGACAATTCAGATGATCGGTAAGCCTGGGCCAGGATCAGGGAGATGATTCCTGAGCAGCCGATCAAGAAGAAGAAAGCGCTCATCCAGACTGTGTGCCTTGTTTCCGCGTTTTTTGTATCGATTAGCGGTCCCGTATCAAGACCAATAAACAAAATAAGAGAGTGGGCTTGGTTTTGCGTGGGTGCGTGGATGCCGGGAATGTGGATATTTTCGGTGTTGAGGACTTTGTATACTTCAAAGGTGTCGGCGCCGTCCGAACGGACGAAGCGACGCCAGCCAGACGGCTCGTCCTGTGTGATTTTTTTCAGCGGCAGATCGAATCCGTATTGTTCCCCGATGACAGTCGGGTCACTGTCGGCAATAATTCTCCCATTCCAATCCGTGATGACCATGTAGTCGATGTCTGCCTGGATTGAGCTTTCCATCAGAAATTTTTGCAGTTGAAAGGGTCCCCAGACCATGCCCCGATCGGTACGCAAGCCTGCTTCGAAGGAGCGAATCATTGCGAACCCCTTCTCGCGCAGTAAATCCGTAATGTAGTTTTCCTGGCGCTCCACACCCTGAATGGTCATAATCGTCAAAATAGGTGCCAGAATGACCAGGGTTCCCATGATGACCCATGGGGAAATGTTGAACCAGAAAGGATGAAGCGTTTTCTTCATGGACGCATAACCGGATGTTGCTGGCGCACCGGCCAGTGGAGTAAAAAAACCAAGATCGGAGAAAGCACGATCCATGCTCTTCGTGTATCATATAATTCTTTTCGCAACAATGTTGCGAACCGTTAAGGATTCGTGTTCCTCATGATGATTGCTGCCGTGGAAGAAAGACTAACCGTTCCGGGAAAAGGCCCCACGATTTTCGGCCTGGGTAGCATCAACCAGGCCTGATCCGATGTCGACTCCTGCAGCAGCGTATAAGCGTTTTGATTAAACAGGACCGTTTCGCTTTCTAAAGGAGTCGCAATGGTGAAAAAAGGTAAAAAAAAGTCTTCCCGCGAGGTAAGAACCGTTATAAAAGGAACGATCAAACTTTCCATGCAGAAGGGGATAAAATGTGAGTGTTGTAATTGATTTTTCCATCTTTCCCGTAGACAAGGGAGCCAGCGTCAGTCCTTATGTTGCCAGGGTCGTGCAGGTTATCCGGGACAGCGGTCTACCTTATCAGGTTACTCCTATGGGAACCTGCATCGAGGGGGACTGGTCTGAGGTGATGGCATTGGTGGATCGATGTTTCAAAGTGCTGGAACAGGACAGTGACCGAATCTACCTGACGGTCAAGGGAGATTACCGCCGCGGACAAAAGGGAAGAATGGAAAGCAAGGTCAGGGCGGTAGAGAGTTCTTAGCCTCTGGGATCAAGCCAATGGCTGTTCCTGAAGAATCGGCAGCAGTTCGTGAAAGTACCGGCAGAAGGCGCTGCAGGTTGGTCTTTCCGCAAAGCCTGAGGCGTTTTCGAGACCGATTTCCGCCCGGGCTAATGACATCAGGCCCCGGTCGTCCAAAATAAGGAAGGGGGCGCGGTCAGTTTCCTGGGCCTTGCGATAGCGCCATGCGTATAAGTTGCGCAGCCGTTGCTTTTGTTGATCCTGAAGTCCCTGATATCCCGGCATTTTCTTGTA
>CAYPKE010000014.1:0-20112 GCA_964411235.1 uncultured Syntrophales bacterium | reverse complement strand
ATCCGAAAGGATTGAAACTTTTTTCACGCCACGTCGCTTCCGCGATACCCCTGAATGCCTTCGCCGCGGTTTCATCCTGTCCGCTTCGATGAATGGCCGTCCGGAGGGCATGGTAAAGAGGAATCAGGTAAAGTGTGTCGAGAGAGGCATAGTGGAGCTGTTCTTCCGAAAGAGGCCTGTTTTCCCACCTGGATCGCTGCGTTTTTTTTCGCTTTTTGAAATCAATGGTAAGATATTCCTGAATCAGGGTTTCCAGCGACAGGTAACGGTGACCCAAAATGGCCGCTGCCCGCTGTGTATCGAAAATGTTGCGGAATTCGAAACCGTAATCTCTTTTGATGATCCGAATATCGTTATCCCCGGCATGGAAGACCTTCAGCACGCCGGGATTGCTGAATATTTTGGCCAGGGGTGTCAAATCCAGACCGGCCAAGGGGTCTATCAGGTAGGAGTGATTTTCGCCGTGAATCTGTATCAGGCAGAGTTTTTCACGGAAGTAATGCAGAGAGTTGTACTCCGTGTCGATTGCTATCATGTGACATGCAGAAAGAACTTTCCCGGCGGAGTCTAAAGCTGCCGGCTGATCGATCCACGACCAGGAACAGGCCATGTCGTCTCCTTTTTATCCACCTCTACTTGGGGATACATTTCTCCAATTTGGCGAGGCGAAAGAAAAAATTTGCGGTTTTATACAGATAAACGGCAGTAAAAGTCAACAAAAGGTTGATCGAGGAGTGAATTGCAATATTATGGCACACGCGCTTCTATCGGATATTGAAATTGAAAAGGTGAGAACCCTCTTGCTGGAGGAAGAGGGAATCGATTATTCCGCGCAGGTTATACGTCATTGGCTGAAGCCTTCTCATCTGGGACATATGGAGGCGCCACAGGGTTATGCGGAAATTTCCCGATCCTGCGGTGACGGCATGACACTTTATCTGCGAATATTGCAGGAGCGAATTGTTGCCGCCAAATTTTTCAGCCAGGGATGCATCTGTACGATTGCCGCCGCAAACATGGCCTCCATGCTGGCGGAGGGACGCCCTGTTTACGATGCTTTTGATATCGATGCCCGGGCCATCACCGAAGCCCTGGGAGGACTTCCGGAGGGAGAGATGCACTGTGCCGAGATGGCCGGCAAGGCCCTGCATCAGGCTCTTCGAAGCTATCTGGCGTACAGGAAGGATTCCTGGAAACGGGCCTACCGGAAACCCGGTTGAGAAAGAAGCCCCGCTGGTGATTGCGGGGCTTCTTTGATGGATAAGACAGACTCTATGGTGCGGCCGTTGCCGCAGTCGGAGAAGAGGATGATGGTTTTTCAAGGGCGATTCGCAACACCTCCCGCATTTCGTCGACGAAATGGAACGTCAGGTCCCTTTTTACCGTGAGGGGAATCTCGTCCAGATCTTTTTTGTTCCATTTAGGAAGAATAACGGTCTTGATGCCGGCCCGATGAGCGGCGAGAATTTTCTCCTTGATGCCGCCGACGGGAAGCACGACGCCCCGCAGGGTAATTTCTCCCGTCATGGCCAGATCCTTTTTGATGGTCTGATTCGTCAGCAGAGAAACGAGGGCTGTGAGCAGGGTGACCCCCGCGGAAGGACCATCTTTCTGAATGGCACCAGACGGGATGTGGATGTGAAGGTCGACCTCTTCGAAGAAATCGGGTGAAATGCCCAACTCACCGGCGTTGGTACGAATAAAACTCAGGGCCGCTGTCGCCGATTCCTTCATGACCTCTCCGAGCTGGCCTGTTAGGATCAGGCCCTTTTTCCCTCTCATGGCGGTCGCTTCGACAAAGAGGATTTCACCGCCGACAGGCGTCCAGGCAAGGCCGACGGCAACGCCGGGTTTCGAAGCCCGGATGCTGATTTCGGGAATATTTTTGACCTGGCCCAGGTAGCGAGCAATTTCCTTGACGGTAATGGTGGCTGAACGCATTTTCCCCTCGGCGATGGCGCTGGCGACACCACGGCAAACCGTGGCAATTTCACGTTCCAAATTCCGGACACCGGCTTCCCGGGTGTAACAGGTGATGATCCGTTGCAGAGCTTTGCGCGTGAACCGGACCTGCTCCGGTTTCAAACCGTTGGCGTCGATTTGCCGTGGAATGAGGTAGCGTTCGGCGATTTTAATTTTCTCGAGTTCCGTATAACCAAGCAGTTCGATGACTTCCATCCTGTCCCGCAGGGCAGGCGGGATTGTTTCCAGCATGTTTGCCGTAGTGATGAACATAACGTGCGTCAGATCAAAAGGCACGTCCAGATAATGGTCCGAAAATGAGAAGTTTTGTTCAGGATCGAGGACTTCCAGGAGCGCGGAAGACGGGTCACCGCGAAAATCGCTGCCCACCTTATCAATTTCGTCAAGCATAAACACGGGATTGTTGGATTCGGCGCGCCGGATGCCCTGAATAATGCGGCCGGGCAAGGCCCCGACATAGGTTCGGCGATGTCCGCGGATTTCCGCCTCATCGTGGACGCCGCCCAGAGAAATGCGGACAAATTTACGGCCAAGGGCGCGGGCAATCGAATGGCCCAGTGATGTTTTCCCTGTTCCCGGAGGTCCGGCGAAACAGAGGATAGGCCCTTTGGTGTCGGGCTTAAGTTTGCGGACAGCCAGATATTCAACAATCCTTTTTTTTGCTTTTTCCAGACCGAAATGGTCTTCGTCGAGAACCCGGCGTGCTTTTTTAATGTCCAGGTTGTCTTCGGTCTTTTCGTTCCAGGGCAGCGCGGTGATCCAGTCCAGATAGGTTGAAGCCACGGTATACTCGGCGGACGACGGGTGCATGCGGGAAAGTCTTTCCAGCTCGCGCTCTGCTTCCCGCCGCGCCTCTTCGGGCAGGTTTTTCTTTTCGATTTTAGCCCGGTATTCCTCGATTTCAACTTTGGACTCGTCCTCTTCCCCCAGTTCTTTGCGGATTGCATTCATCTGTTGCCGCAGGTAGTATTCGCGCTGTGATTTATCCATGTCATCCTTGACCTGCGATTGGATTTTGTTTCCGAGTTCAAGGATTTCCACCTGATGATTGACCAGGCGCGTAACTTCCTTCAGACGTTTCTTGATGTTCAGGGTTTCAAGAATCGCCTGCTTTTCTTCAATGGAGGCGTTGATGATTGAGGCAACCATATCGGCAAGGGTGCCCGGTTCGCTGATGGATTTGGCCATCGTGACAAATTCCTGAGGCAGGAAGGGCGACAGCTTCACAACCCTGTCGAACAGCGAGACAAGATTCGACATCAGTGCCTCGACTTCAATATCCCTGATTTCCGGAGTGCTCAGAGGAACTATTTTTGCCTGCAGGTAAGGGGTGCCTTCGATGAATTCCGTGATCCGGAAACGCTCAATCCCGCGCAGCAGTAACTGAGCTTTGTTATCCGGCGATTTCGCCATTCTCAGGATCACGACGCTTGTGCCGACGGCATAAAAATCTTCCGGCTTGTATTGAGTTTCCAATGGGGTTTTTTTGGATACGGCCAGCCCCATGAAACGGTCTTTGGCCATGGCTTCATCAATCAGCTGGATGGACTTGTCTCCGAGCACTTCCATGGGGAAGACCATCTTGGGGAAAACGACGTTATCAAACAAGGGTAAAATGGGAAGAATTTCCGGTAAGGAAGAAACGGAAAAATCCTCATTTGTCTTTTGGTCAGTCATTTGAACCTCCGATCAAAAATCAGGGAGCATGAAAACAACTTCAGGCCTCCTGAACGATCTCAATTTTGTGTGCCTGGTCAAGGGGCAGTTTTCGTGCCCGAATTTTCAATAATCCCTCGCGGTATACGGCGGTGACGGTCTCCTTATCAACCGGACAGGGCAGAGAAAGGACCCTCTCGAAGGTGCCGTAGGAAATTTCGGCAAGGTGGTAGCGAGGATGCGTGCCCGTATGCCTTTCCTGTCGGATTCCAAAGATTCGCAAATTCCTTATCCCCAGCTCAATGTGGATGCTTTCGCTTTTTGTACCGGCCAAGTCAGCAACCACTATGATTTCACAAGCGGTTTCGAATATATCAACGGGAGGGGTCCATGTCCTCTGGTAAAGGTCGCAGCCGTTACAGGCGATATGAAATATTTCCTCAAGCGCCTTTCTGAATGGCCTTTCTTTGATCTGGTAATGAATTTTTATTCTATTCATGGGGGGACTCCGCCTGACGAAAAAAAGACCTTTTTGAATTCCTTTGCCGTTTTTTAATTGAGAATTAAAATAACACCAATCCGCCTTTTGTAAAGAGTGTTCTTTTGGTGTTCTTTTGCGTAAGACTGTCTGGTATTTCATCCGGAACAGGGATTTTTTTTCAATGGATTTCTCATCACTCCTATTAGACGATCGCTGTTGCACATACCTGTGATGATACAGTTTGAGGATGCGGTCTTGGCCTGTTCAAGAGAAAAAAGTTGACAGCCTGAAAGTGTTGGTGATAATCACCGATTTACAAGTAAAAAAGTCTCTTTCTCCCATTCGCGATGAGAAGGTCATAAATAGGCGATCCTGAGTTCCAGTTGTTATTTGTTCGGTTGCCGACTTTTCTTGTTCTTTGCCAATCCAACCTGACGCAAATTGTGGAGCATTGCCACGAGCTTGTCTGAAAGGAGGGCGGGATAACTGGGGGAATCCCGGCGTTCTTATAAGTCGGGTCGTTCATTCAAGGCCTGATAAACCATCATCGCAAGGGGAGGAGATTATGAAAAAAGCGGTTTGCAAGATTTGTCAGAATTATCAGGTTTCACAGGAATCGTGTGTCGCCCCGAGGAACATGTTTGCTCTGCGTAAACAGGAAGGCATGGTGTGCCAGCCCCTCCGGATGCCCATGGAGTTAAATCGTAATCATGACTGCGCCTGGTTCGATAAAATTCCCTTGACGGACCGCCTTTTCAAGATGGTGGGATTGAAAAAACCGCAGTTTTTGACGGCCATAAGAGCTTAAGTATCAGGGAGCGTGCAAGTTACCTCTCCTGCAGGAAGATTCCACACGAGTTCTTGCATAGGGGGCAGGAAGGTGCGGTTGTAGTAATACCAGTCTGCAAGTTGCCTTTTCCAAAACATCCCTTCCGGAAACAAGTCCGGAGGGGATGTTCGTTATGACTCCGTTTGAACCCGCCATTAGGTCGTGCCTCGGCCACGACACGCACCAAGGTGCCGAAAATAATCATCATGCCTATTTTTCAGCTTATCGAGGAAATATCTTTCCCGCCGGCCCACTTGGCTTCGCCGAGCGGTATCCTTGCCGTCGGTGGGGACCTTTCTCCGGAAAGGCTGCTGGAGGGTTATCGGCAGGGTATATTCCCCTGGTATACGGAGCATGAGCCAATCATCTGGTGGTCTCCAGATCCCCGGTTTGTTCTTTTTCCCCCTGAAATCCGTATATCACGAAGCATGCGACAGATTTTGCGCCGACAACATTTTCGCATCACCTTTGATCAGGCCTTCCGCGATGTTATTGCCTCCTGCCAAAAGCCGAGACCGGGACAGAACGGAACCTGGATAACCGAAGAAATGAAAAAAGCCTATATTACGCTTCACGAACTGGGGTATGCCCATTCGGTGGAATCCTGGCAGGGGGAAATACTGGTGGGTGGGGTGTATGGCATTTCGCTGGGGCGTTGTTTCTTTGGCGAATCCATGTTTTCCTTTGCAAGCAACGCCTCCAAGGCGGCCCTCATCACGCTTAACAATAAGCTTCGGGACCGCTCTTTCGGTCTCATCGATTGCCAGATTCGCTCGCCGCACCTGGCGTCTCTCGGGGCGCGAGACGTGCCGCGGAAAGAGTTTATAACCCTTCTGGAGCGCCTGCTTGGCCAGGAAACAATCCGCGGCAGTTGGGCGTTCTTTGCGCAGGCATGATATCCGTCGTCGGAAGCAAGCCTGCTTTACCTTTTTGGTGCGTAGTAATCTATACACCGCATATTATTTTTTACACAATTGTGACGTTAACGCAAAGGCTTCTCCGGGATATCAAACATCCCGGGAAGAGAATATAATGTTTTATTCCTTATAGTTGGGGCAAATGAAAGCCGAATAAGAGTGTGAGGTATGAATTATGCAAACCGCTTTGCAACCTTGCTGAAAGGAAACCTTAATCAGGAGCATTCAAGATGACGGATAAAAAAGAAAAATATGCAGTCGTTTTCCCGGGACAAGGCTCCCAGAGGCCCGGTATGGGAAAGGACTTTTATGAACGGATTGCGGTATGCAGACATACCTACGATGAAGCTTCGGAAGCGCTGGGTTGGGATGTGGCATCCATGTGTTTCGGGGAAGACGAGCGCCTCAATTTGACGGAATATACGCAACCCTGTATTGTCACAACAGAAGTCGCCATGTTGCGGGGATTGAAGGAGCAATATGGTTTTTCTCCAACATACTTTGGAGGCCATAGCCTGGGAGAGTTTGCCGCCATGGTTGCCGCTGGTGTCCTGTCCCTGGGTGATGCCGTACGCATTGTGCACAAACGGGGTCGCCTGATGCAGGAAGCTGTGCCGGTGGGTTTGGGAGCAATGTCGGCGGTGATTGGTGAAAAGCTGGACAGCCGCGTGATTGCGAAAACCCTAGCAGGCCTGCCGGTTGATGTGGCCAATGTCAATTCCTCCAGGCAGGTCGTGATCAGCGGTGAAGCGAAATACATGCCGGAGGCGGAATCCCGATTAACGGAGGCTCTTTCTGCGGATCAGTCGGTAAGATTTGTACAGTTGAATGTCAGTGCCCCGTTCCACAGCCGTTTTATGTGCCCCATTGAAGAATCTTTCGAAGAAACGCTTCGCAATTTTCAGACTTCTTTGATTGCGGAAAATGCCAGGGGGGTAACATCCAACTATACGGGAGGCTTTCACGCCGAAAACCAGGACGAGATCATCCGCAGCCTTGTCTTACAGCTGAGCAATACCGTGAAATGGATGCACAATATGACGGAATTGTCTACACAGGCCGAGAAGATCTATGAAGTGGGTCCGGGTCGCCCTCTCCGGGCCTTCTTTCAAACCATGGACGTGGATTGTACGTCTGTGACGGCCCTATCTGCCGCAGAACGTTTATTCCAGTAAAAAGTTATTGAACGGCAAGCCGTCCTTCACTGAGGGAGGGGATCTTTCTGCAAGGCCCTTTCCCACAGCTAAAGGATGACCTTAAATTAATTTTGATTGAGCCGGCTCGACGATAACGGCTAAAAAGAAAGGATGTCCTGCATGGATTTCAGACTCGATGAGAATCAGCAAATGTATTTTGACATGGTGACGAAGTTCGTCAAAAATGAAATCATTCCTTTTTCCATGACTTGGGACAAAGAACATGCCTTCCCCTGGAAAACAATTCAGAAAGCGTGGGAACTGGGCCTGCTGAATCTCAGCATCCCTGAATCGGTGAAAGGCTACGAAGTCGATGTGGTTTCCACAACCATGATCATTCGCGAGTTGTCCTACGGAGACACAGGTATATCGACATCGGCCATGTGCAATGACCTCGCCAATGTGGTCATTGCACTGCATGGGACGGATGAGCAGAAAGAGATGTTCCTTAAACCCTTCGTGGATGAACCTCTGCTGTCCTCTTTCTGTCTGACCGAACCCAACGCCGGGTCTGATAATTCCTCCATGACGACGTTCATCCGTAAGATGGACAACGGCGACAACTACATTTTGAACGGCGCCAAATGCTTCATCACGAATGCTTCCTATGCATCCCAATATACGGTCTTCTGTAAAGTGGGGAAACCGTCCAGTCAATTGATGGCCTGTGTGATCGTCCCTGTACCGCCGCTTCGCCCCGATGACCTGGATGGTCCCATCACAACCAGCCGTGAAATTACGCTGCCCAAAGGCGGCAAGGTTCTGATCGGCAAGCCCGAGGATAAACTGGGACAGCGGCTCTCCAATACTGCCAGCGTGACTTTCGAAGATGTCATCATCGAACCCCACCAAATCATCGGCGATCGCCGACGGGGATTCCAGTATGTGGTGGATGTCCTGGATTTTGCCCGTCCCATGGTGGCGGCGATCGGTTTGGGACTGGCACGCCGTGCTCTCGATGTGACCCTGGCCTACACCCGGGAGCGAAAGCAATTTGGGCAGCGGATTTGCGATATGCCAGTGGCCCGCGACATGCTGGTCCAGATGTGGCGCAAGGTGGAGTTGGGTGAACTGACGCTGAAGCAGGCCGCAGTCAAGGTCCAGGACAAGGATGAGGATCGGGGCGTTTACGCTTCGTTGGCGAAAAATGTCTGTGCCGAAGCGGGCTTGTTCTGCGCGAACGAGGGGCTTCATCTCCACGGCGGCTATGGTTTTATGATGGAATACGAGATATCCAAGCTTGTCCGGGATGCGCATATCATCGATATTTATGAAGGGGTACGGGAAGTACAGAACATGATCATCGGACGGGAGATCATCTAAACATGCTCTATCTCCACGGGATTGGTCATTTCCACCCGGAAAATACCATTGACAATGCTTTTTTGGAAACATTGGATATCGGGACAAACGAACAGTGGATTTTAGAACGTGTCGGGATCCACTCCCGAAGGACGGTTCTTGACCTTGACTATATCCGGAAGACAAAAAACGCGGATCCTCGCGGGGCGTTTGAGGCAAGTGTTTATACCAATGCACAGACGGGGGCGAAGGCGGCCCAAATGGCCATTGCCCGTGCCGGAATCAGTGCGGCCGATATCGGTCTGGTCATTTCCGGGACCTGTGTTCCCGACAACGCCATACCAGCCGAGGCGGCCAGTGTGGCTTCCGAGCTGGGAATCAACGCCCTTTGCTTCGATCTTAATTCCGCCTGTACCAGCTTTGGCATGCAGATCCACTTTCTCGAGGCGATGAAGCCGGAGGCTTTGCCGCCCTATGTGCTGGTGGTGAATCCGGAAAATATGACGAAGAGTGTCAATTACAATGACCGCAGTGTGGCCGTCCTTTTTGGCGACGGCAGTTCCGCCGCTGTCGTTTCGACTCAGGTCCCCGCCCAGAAGATTTTTTCGGCCTGTTTCTGTCAGTCCAAACCTTCTGCCTGGGATAAGGTGGTCATACCCCGGATGGGGCACTTTCACCAGGACGGCCACGCAGTCCAGGGGTTTGCCATCCGGAAAACAACTGATTCTCTGCGGATGCTGAAAAAACAGTTTCCCGCGACGGACGGCCATTTGAAATTTGTCGGTCATCAAGCCAATCTGGGAATGCTACGGACGGTTTGTGAGCGCGCTGAGATTCCGGAAATCAATCATTGGCATAATGTGGAAGATTATGGAAATACCGGTTGCGCCGGGGCGCCGACGGTGCTGAGCCAACACTGGGATGAATTGATGCCGGGCGCCCACGTGGCCATTGCCCTCGTGGGCTCGGGGTTGACCTGGACGCATATGATGCTCGAAGTAAAGGAATAGCCATGAAATACGAGGATTTTCTTAGCCAAAGTCAGTTCAGTATGGAGGACCTGATCGGATTTGCCTATGGCCGACTGGTCGAAGATCCTCCGGCATTCTTTGATGCCCGATTGCCGGCGCCTCCGTTCTTGATGGTTCACCGGATTCCCCTCATTCAGAAAGAGGGGAATCAGGGATTGATCATCGGTGAACAGGATATCCACCTCGATGCCTGGTATTTTCAGTGCCACATGGTAAGCGATCCCGTACAGCCGGGTTGTTTATGCGTGGATGCGATCTGGCAGCTGCTCGGTTATTTCTGTGTCTGGCGCGGGGGATTGGGAGCCGGGCGCGCCCTCGGTTGCGGCGAGGTCAATTTTAACGGTCAGATCCGCCCCTATAACAAGGTGGTTCGCTTCGAAATCGAAGTAAAAAGGTTTTCTCAGCTCAAGCAGTCCGGGTCCAGCGTGGCCATCGGCGACGGCAGGATTCTGGTGGACGGGGAGTTGATCGGCGAGGTTAAGCGGGCCAAGGTCGGACTCTTTCAGGGGATTGTCTACCCCGATTATCCCAAACGATCTCCGAATTCCATCGGAGGCATGATCAAGGAGGCGATATGACGGACAAACCGGTAGCCATTGTCACCGGGGGCGGAACGGGGATTGGTGCTGCGTGTACCATTGCCCTGGCGGCGGAAGGTTTTTGTGTGGGAATCAATTATATTCCGATTGTGGAGAAAGAGTCCAAGGCTGTTCTGGACCAGATCCAAGAAGGCTTCCTGGTGGAGGCCGATCTGACGAACCCCGAAGAGGTCGACCGTATGGTCAGCCAGATCAAGGACGTGGCCGGACGGGTTGATGTGCTGGTTAACGTTGCGGGCATCTCCATCAATGCCGACATCAATTCCATGAGAATGGAAGACTTCGACCGTCAGCGGGCGATCATGCGGGGAACCTGGTATCTCACCAAAAAAGTTCTCCGCCAGTTCATGCTTCGTCAGAATGCGGGCCGTATCATCAACATTTCCAGCGTTGTCGGCCATATGGGAAATCCGGGTCAGATTCCCTACACCATGGAAAAGGCAGCCCTCGACGCCTTTACGAAATCCCTCTCCAAGGAGCTGTGGGGAAGAAATATTCTGGTCAACTCCGTTGCCCCGGGCTTCATCGATACAGCTATGACGAAAGAACTGCCCGAGGAGGTCAAGGAGCGGATCCTGGTCAATGTGCCGTTGGCGCGGTTGGGCAAGGCGGAAGAGATTGCCGATGTCGTCGCCTTTCTGGCGACAAGGGCGAGTTACATTACGGGAACGGTTATCCATGTCAATGGGGGGTTATATGGCGGCTGATCGTGAAACAATGGATTTGATCCTGAAGGCGGTTCCCCAGCAACCACCTTTCCGTTTTGTCGATGAAATCATCGAACTGGACGAAAACCGGGTTCTGGGAGCTTATCGTTTCCGCGAGGATGAGTATTTCTATAAAGGGCACTTTCCGGATCGTCCCATCACGCCCGGAGTTATTCTGGTTGAGGCCATGGCCCAAACCGGTGTGGTGGTGTATGGTCTTTACCTGACCATGAGACAAAACAACGTGACCATCGAGGAAGCGAAATCACTGACGACGCTCTTCACCTTTATCGAGGGCGTCGAGTTTAATGGTATCGTTTCTCCCGGGGAGCGTGTTTTGATCCAGGGCGAGAAAGTATACTTCCGTAAGGGAAATTTAAAAACGAGGGTGAAAATGGAAAGAGAAAATGGCGAACCGGTCTGCTTTGGCATTCTTGCCGGAACGGGGGTAAAGGTATCATGAGGCGCAGGGTGGTCGTGACGGGAATGGGCGTTGTCGCTCCCAATGCTTACGGGATCGACGATTACGAAAAGGCCCTGCGTGAAGGACGTTCGGGCATTCGGTTCGTTCAGGAAATGAAGGATTTGAATTTCGGCTGCCACGTGGGAGGTATTCCGCAGGGAATCGACAAAGTCCTCATGCGGTATTTTGATGAGGAAGAGCGTATGTCGATTAACGACAACATCGGTTATGCCGCAATCGCCTCGATGGATGCATGGAAAGATGCCGGGTTTACCGTGCCGGCACACGATTCCGACCAGGTGGACTGGGGAACGGGTGCCATTATCGGTTCGGGGATTGGCGGGATGGATACGATCGGCAAGACCGTCGTTCCCATGGTCAACGACGGCAAGACCCGCCGTATGGGGAGCCGGATTGTCGAACAGGTTATGAACAGCGGAACCAGCGCCCGCATCGGGGGCTTGCTGGCCCTCGGCAACCAGGTGACGTCGAATTCTTCCGCCTGCAGCACAGGGAATGAAGCCATTATCGATGCCCTCTGGCGGATTCGTGCTGGCCTGGCGGATCGCATGTTGGCTGGAGGTTCCGAAGGTCCATCCCCATATATCTGGAGCGGGTTCGATTCCATGCGCGTCATCTGCCGGAAATTCAACGACGAACCGGAAAAGGCGTCGCGCCCCATGAGCGCCTCCGCGGGCGGATTCGTTCCCGGCGCGGGAGGCGCCATTCTCATTCTGGAAGAGCTGGAAACGGCCCGGAAGCGAGGGGCCCGGATTTACGCGGAAATTATCGGCGGCGCTGTGAATTGCGGTGGTCACAGGACGGGCGGATCCATGACGGCCCCGAATCCGGAAGGCGTAGCCCGCTGTATCAGGCTAGCGGTAAATGATGCCGGTGTCGATCCCCTTGAGATCGACGCTATTAACGGTCACTTGACGGCAACATTTGCCGATCCCTATGAATTAAGGAACTGGAGTGCTGGATTGGGTCGAGGTCCGGAGAATTTTCCCTATATCAATTCGACTAAGTCCATGATAGGTCACTGCCTGGGGGCTACAGGAGCCATCGAATGTGCAGCGGTAGTTCTGCAACTTTATAAGGACTTCATTCATCCTTCTTTGAACTGTGAGGACGTACACCCCGCAATTATTGAATATGCGGACCGAATTCCCCATCGACTGATCGAAAATGCCGGGGTCAAGATAATCATAAAGGCTGGATTCGGCTTCGGGGATGTTAACAGTTGCTTGATCTTCAAAAAATGGGAGGAGTAAGCATTTTCGTAATCTTAAAGGGGAACGGGGAAAAGAACGAAGGAATACCGGACACCGTAGTTCGGATCATAAAATAGAATGACAATCAAACTAACTAAAGGAGTATGACGGCATGGACGAGAACAAGATTCGTGAAGAGTTTGTAAACATTTTAAGAGCCTATGTGAAGGATCCCGAACTTTTGGACAAGGTGTCGGACAGCACCAACATCCTGAATGACCTCAAGGTCAACTCTGCCCGTCTGGTGGACATCATCATCAAGTGTGAAGACGTATACGGCATTTCCATCGACGACGACGATGCGGACAAGATCAGAACCATCGGCGATGCCGTGACGGTGATTAAGGCCAAAATCGTGTAGGAGCACCGCATGGGAAACAAGGCGAAACGGTTTCTCCATCTTCAGTACATATTGGGTTGGGTGGCGGCCTTTTTTCTGACACCTCTTTATTATTTGGTTATTCGGTCCGCCGGCTACAGCATCCGCAATATCCGGGACGTTCGGAAACAAAGTCGGGCTTTGTTCAAAGAGCATAAGGGACCGTGGATCATATGTGCCAACCATCTGACCATGATTGATTCAGTCATTCTATCGTATGCCTTGTTTCCTGCGCATCGCTGTATTCTGCAGTATAATCTGCTGCCCTGGAATCTGCCCGAAAGGGCTAACTTCCAGCGGAATTTTATGCTGACATTTCTTTGTTACATCAACAAGTGCGTGCCTGTGAGTCGTGGGGGGGATCGGGAAGAGATGAAGCGGGTGTTCGATAAATGCCTGCATCTGCTCCACCGAGGGCAGAATCTGATGATTTTCCCGGAAGGTGGGCGAACCCGGACCGGACGGGTCGACACGGAGAACTTTTCTTATGGTGTTGGCCGCTTTCTGGAAGGAGCCGACAAATGCCGGGTGATGTGTCTGTATCTCCGGGGGGATCATCAGGAGCTTTACAGTAATATGCCTCGCTGGGGGGAGCGGTTTACCTGCCTGATTGATACATTTGAGATCAAGAAGAACGGAAGGACCGGCCTGCGTGCGCAAAGAGAATATACAGAGAAAATAGTACATCATTTGGCGGACATGGAGGAGCAGTATTTTGCAAGCAGTCGGGAACGATGTCGTGGATTTGAGGCACCCCGATGCCTGGAACAAAAACCGTGATGAACGCTTTGTCAAACGTGTTTTGCTGTATCAGGAACAATGTTTGATTCGGAGCGAAAGCAATCCCGATCTTACCTTGTGGGTTTTGTGGGCCGCCAAGGAAACCGCCTATAAAATTGTCAGTAAATCCCATCCCGCCGTTCACTCCGGTCCCTTGAAATATGCGGTGCATTTGATCGAATCGGCGCCACTGGTGAGCAGCAAGGCGGATATCCGTAGCCGTTATTTGTTCTGTTCTGTCGAAACTCCCGTCGGTCCCGTACGGGTTGATGTTATGGCCGTCCCTGATTACGTCCATGCCTTTGGGTGCCAGGGGGATCAGTCAAGAGGGGGTACGCTTCATCTTAAAATTTTCGGCCTTGGCCAGCATTCCTGTCAGGAGCAGCTGGAGTCCCTTATGGTGCGCAAGGCACTCTTCCGGTACCTGAGTCGTTTCTGGCAAATTGATTCAGGCCGGATCGGGATTCGCCGAGAACAAGGTGTCCGCGGGTTGGGGCCTCCCAAGCTCTATGTTGACGGATCAAGAATTCAGGCGGATATCAGCCTTAGCCACCATGGCCGTTACGGGGCCTTTGCCGTGTTTGCCGCCGCCGGCAACAATCTTTTTTCATCATCTCCGTAAATGATTTCGTTTAGAAAATAGCATAGGCGATTTCAGTTGGAGTGTACGGGATTATAACGGGTCCAGCCAGTCCGATGCCAATCTGAATCCGGATGTTCCTGTATGTCTGATAAGCTCAGACCGCATTTGCGGGCAAAGTAACGGTGAAAGGCCAGGGATTCCGTTAGTTCGGGATGAAAAGCCGTGACCAGAATCTGATCCGTTTCTGCGGCGGCGATATAACCGTCGAATTTAAGCAGGACATCAACACCCTTTCCTGCCCGGATGATTTTCGGTGCCCGGATGAAAGTCAGCGGGAGGGGTTGTGAAGCAATCTTAGGGATCACCGCTTCCCGGACAAAACTGTCCAGTTGACTGCCGAAACTATTCCTTTCCAGCTCGATGTCGATCAGACCGAGATGGGGGGCTTCCCCCTTTAATAAGCGAGCCAGCAATATAGCCCCGGCACATGTTCCCCAGAGTTTTGTCCCGTGGTGGCAGGCGTTGATAATCGGCTTTTCCAGATCGAAGATACGAAGAAGGCGGGATAGGCAAGTGCTCTCTCCTCCCGGAATGACCAGCCCCGCCAGTGACGACAACGCGGCTGCTTCCTTGACAGGTGCCGCCGGAATCCCGATCCGATCGAAATGATACAGGTGCTCCCAGACACCGCCCTGGAGGTCCAGGACACCGATCATGCCTTGCTTTGTTTTCACGGTATTTTAGAAATTACCAGCCCCGTCCGGCCAAAAGCTGCTCTTCGGGAATCGCTGAGATTTCCAGACCCTTCATGGCATCACCCAGCCCCATAGAGGCCTCCAGCACTTTCTCCGGGTCGTTGAAGAAAGCCGTTGCCTTGACAATGGCCCTGGCCCGTGCGGCCGGATCATCGGATTTAAAGATGCCAGAACCGACGAAAATCCCGTCACAGCCCAATTGCATCATGAGGGCCGCATCGGCGGGAGTGGCAATGCCGCCGGCGGCGAAATTGACTACGGGAAGCCGTTTCAGTTTTCGTACCAGGAGGGCCTGTTCATAGGGAATGCCGTTAGTCTTGGCAAACGGAGTTACCTCTTCGAGGGGCATATGAGCCAATTGGCGGATTTCCCGGTTCATCGTTCGCATGTGGCGGACTGCTTCCACGACATTTCCTGTTCCTGCCTCTCCTTTGGTTCGGATCATGGCGGCCCCCTCCACGATTCGACGAAGGGCTTCACCCAGATTGCGGGCACCGCAGACAAAGGGGATGGCAAATTGGGTCTTGTCGATATGACATTCCTCATCGGCCGGCGTAAGAACTTCGCTTTCATCGATATAATCGATCTTGAGTGCTTCAAGTATCTGCGCTTCGACAAAATGACCGATTCTGGCTTTGGCCATGACAGGGATCGAGACGGCCTTTTTTATTTCGACGATCATGGCCGGATCGGACATGCGTGCAACACCGCCATCCCTGCGGATATCTGCCGGAACACGTTCCAGGGCCATGACGGCCACGGCCCCTGCTTCCTCGGCGATTTTCGCCTGTTCCACGTTGGTCACATCCATGATGACCCCGCCCTTTAGCATCTGAGCCAACTGGACATTGAGTTCATATCTTTTTTTGTCTGCCACGATTTTCCTCCCTTATTGCGTAGGCGAATCGATATTGCGTTGATAAGCCCACCATGATGATCTGAAAGATCAGGTGATGGGTAATCGTCACATTACCAGGATTCCCATTGCTTTTCTTAAAAAAATTTTGTGTAAATCATTAAGGCAAAGCAGTTTATATGTTATAAAGCAGACTCGTCAAGTACAAACATTGATCTCGCCGAATGCCTTAAACGGAGATTCCATAGGATTTTTGCGAGATGGATGGGAACGAAAAAGGGTGGTAAATGGAAAGGGCTTTAATCCGGATGCTTGCAGACGAAGCTGCAAAAATCGGCATTGCTCTCGGTCCGGTCGAATTGGGTCAGTTTGCGCTCTTTTATGACGAGTTTCAGTTGTGGAACGCCAAGATGAATCTTTCGGCGGTGGCGCCGGGATCGTCATTTGTTATAAAGCATTTTATCGATTCCCTTCTGGCTTTGCCCTTGATTCCCAAGACGGCCAAGACCATTTTGGATTTGGGGTCGGGAGGCGGTTTCCCGGGCGTTCCTCTTGCCATAGCCTGCTGCGGGCTACAGGTGACGCTGCTTGAAGCATCACGGAAAAAGACGTCTTTTCTCCGGCAAGTGGTGATCAAACTAAATCTGAACGATGTCCGGGTCGTCACGGGCCGCGCAGAAAAGCTTTCCGGTCAAGCCTTCATGGAAGAAACCTTCGATGTGGTTATTTCCCGGGCTACATTCAAGCTGTCAAGGCTCCTGGCATTGGCCGGTGTCTATGTCGGAAGCAACGGCATTGTTATTGCGATGAAGGGTCGTGAATGGGGGGAAGAAAGGGCCGATGCGGAACGGGCCATGGCGCTAACCCGCTTTCGACTGATGGATATTCGGGAGGTGGTTTTGCCGGGCAGCGGAGAAGACCGCGTATTTTTGATTTATAAGAGGGATTGAAGGTTTTGAGCAGCCAACCGCCACGCCGGATTCTGCATATCGATATGGACGCGTTCTTTGCCGCGGTGGAACAGAAAAGGCGACCGGAACTGATCGGCAAAGCCGTTGTAATTGGTGGAACGGGCGATCCGACCTGTCGGGGGGTGGTTGCAACGGCGTCTTATGAAGCACGGATTTTTGGGATTCGTTCTGCCATGCCTCTCAAAGTAGCATATCGCTTAAACCCGCAGGCGATTTTCCTTCCTGTCGATTATGAGACCTACGCTACGGAATCCCGGAAAGTGAAGCAGATTCTTCGGAAAATATCTCCTATTATGGAAGATGTAGGAATTGATGAAGCCTATCTCGATATTACGACGATCGAACGATCCGGCAGGGAAATTGTGGAGGAAATCAAAAGCCTGATAGGTAAGGCAACAGGGCTCACCTGTTCCATCGGCATCGGGCCGAACAAGCTGTTGGCCAAAATAGCCTCCGACTTGCGAAAGCCGAACGGCTATACCCCGATCGATCGGGATGATGTTGAGAATACTCTCTGGCCCCTGTCGGTAAGAAAACTTTGGGGTGTGGGTCCAAAGACGGAGATGTGCCTGAAGGAAAGCGGGATTGAAAAGGTCGGCGAGCTAGCCTCGTTGAGCCTGGATGTCTTGGTTAATTTGTTCGGCAAATCTTACGGAAGTTTTCTTTACAATGCATCACGGGGCATAGATGAAAGTCCCCTGGTTACCCACTGGGAACCCCGTTCCATAGGTCGAGAAATAACCTTCCAGCGGGATGTGAAAGAATGGCAGATATTGGCTAGACATTTGGGGGACTTGACGAAAGTTTCTGTCTTGGCACTGCAGGAAGAAAAATTGCGCACGAGGACAGTAACGGTCAAGATCAGATTTAATGATTTTCAGACCCTGACACGCAGCCTGAGTATTCCCGGGCATTCTGATTCCGAGGTTGAAATCCGGAAGGCGGCGTTTGCTTGTTTGAAACGCATCAATTTAAATAAGCTGATCCGTCTTATCGGAATTCGTCTAACACATTTGTCAAAAGGATTTCCGTCGTGTTAATGGCAGTGGGAAATTAACTTTTCCGCTTCGAACGAAGGCGACTTCGTTCCGTGTTCTGGTTCTCATATCCATTTGTAATATAATAAGAAATTTTATCGAAAAAAAGCATGATTCTTCTGTCCAACTCAAGAGACATGTAAATATTGATGGTTCTTTCCCACATGCCCCGGGATATGGTAAACGTAAAAACCTGTTTCTTGATGAGGCTCAATGTGCTCAAAACATCCGCCAAGGGCAGCCCCTCTTTTTTTCTTTCCCGTCCGACTTTAGTATAAAAGATGCGTATTTGGTTGTCACTATAGCCTCCCCCTAACCACTTACCAAACTGGGAGAGGATGATGTAAAACCGCTTAAATAGTCTGGTTCCGTCGAAATTATGGTAGCTTGGCGTTGACCAATTAATTTGTACATCTGAGACACAAATTTCCGCAATATCACGAGCATTGTGTTCGATCATTTCAATAAGCCGGTCGGAGAGCAGATTTTTTTTTGCCTTATCAGGAATTGTTTCATTCAGAGACAGAGAGAATGAATCCTGGATTGCCCAGTAATCCGCCTTGTTTCTGATGAAAGCATCGACGGCCTTGATATTGGAACGAAAGGCAAGTTTCGGAAGCTTTGAGAAGGGGAAGTATTTAACCGCAACCGTATCATCTCCGTAACAGAGTTCGCCGGATAGGTACTCTATTTCAAATGTAACAAAGATCAGATCACCATAAAAATAATTCCGGCAGGAATCAACATCAACAAGCCCCAGGATATTGCCCTTGATTCCAGCTTCTTCTTCCAATTCGCGTAGGGCGGCATTTTCAATGCTTTCCCCCGTTTCCGCGAAACCTGTCGGCAGGCACCATGCGCCCTTGTAGGGCGCTTTTCCACGCCTGACCAGCAGGATGCGCCGTTCTTTGACAACGATTGCCGAGACGACAGGTAAAGGATTTTCGTAAAAGAAGATCCCGCAGGCTGGACACCAGTCCCGTAACGTGCCGTCTTCGTCCTTTTTGAGGATTTTGTTGCTGCAATGGGGACAATACATACGGGGTCTCTTTTTCATAAAGGCGCCTCGTTCTGATGTGGTTGCATGCAGATAAAAATCCGATCGTTTTTTGATATGACCACCCCTTTTTCCGAAAGGAATTTTTGCCTGAGTAAAGCCGGGAGATGAAAAGCGATTTCCTTTACATCGATTTGGGTGCCTGCAAGAAAGAAAGGACTCTTGAAATGAAAGTAATCAATAATTTCGTTTAATTGTTCCATATCGTAGACCAGAGCATTAGGATAATCGATAATTTTGACCTGTCCAAACCATTGACGCAAAATGGCAGCTCCGTTTTCCGCTGAAAATTTGCGGATAATTCTTTCTACCGGAAGCAAATGATCCCTGTGAGCATGATAGCGATCCATGACGTTTTTGATGCAATCAAACAACTCTCCCATATTCTGGCTGTCATGGGTGATTGTGGCGAAAAAACCGTCAGGCTTGAGAATACGGGCAATGTGGGGCACCATTTCCGGAAAGAAATAAAGGGCGTAGCTGCAAAGGACGAGATCGAAAGCATGATCTTCAAAGGTTGTAATAAGAGACACATTTCCCGGAAGAAAATGTCCCTTGATCCCGGCGCGTGCGCAGGCCTGCATGAATAAGGGTTTATGGCCAGGAATGAGATCTACCCCTGTAACGGCGGTCCCGGATCGAACTCTTCCTGTAAGGGCTTCTGTGAAAAAGCCGAAGCCGCATCCAAGATCGAGGATTCTGTTCAAGGAAGCGAGATCGATTTGTGCGAGGGCTACGTCCCGCACATCCTGTTTATTGGTGGAGCGTTTGCGAATGAGATCAGCCACGGAACGGTGTGAGTTGATATTGCCGTATACCTTTACGACGCGGGATAGATTACCGTTTTTCATGGATTCCTCCTTGATAGCTGCTGCGAGGATGTACGGCGTTTCCAGATTCATCCGGAATCAAACGAGAAAATTCGAAGTTGAAAGATTCTGATACCATGACGGTATGATCATCCTATGCTATTTTCTAATGATTGAAAACCTAAAAGAAGAACAAAACAAAGCTTTTGCAAGGCAATCGTTGCGTCCTATAAATTGCTTGACATGTTTTCAAAGTGTATGTTAATGACCCCGATGGTTTAAGGAGAAGATAATCGTTTCTTCCTTTTCCGGTCTTAGTTAATTTATTGCAATTCGATTGATTTCCATCAGTATGTGCTTTGGATGCCGGCGGATGTTGCTGGTATTCGTTATTTTAAGGGGTTTGGGGCTGACGTATACGGCCTAACTGGCGTATGAGGATACAGA
>CAYPKE010000013.1:0-27036 GCA_964411235.1 uncultured Syntrophales bacterium | reverse complement strand
AAAAGGAAGGAGATAAATTATGCCGAATCCAGTAAAGAGACACTCCCGGACACGTAGAAACATGCGCCGGGCCCATGATTTTCTGACGTCACCCTCGACATCGAAATGTCCCCAGTGCGGGCAACCCAAGCTTCCCCATCGGGTTTGCGAGTCATGCGGAACTTACAAGGGACGGGAAATCATCGCCTTGGAGGAAATTTCCAAATAGCCGCATCTGGGGGCGCGCATGGGCAGGATCGCTTTCGTGTTTCCCGGTCAGGGGTCCCAGTATCTGGGAATGGGAGCTGAGTTCTACCGGGAGTTTCCGGAGGTCAGGGATATATTCCATCTGGCAGGCGAAGTTACGGGTGTTGATATCACTTCCCTTTGTTTCCATGGTCCCCAGGAAGAACTCGATCTGACTCTGAATACGCAGGTTTCCGTCATGATCGTCGATATCGCCGTTTATGAGGTTTTTCGCCGGCATTGGAAAAAAGAACCTCAGGTGCTCGCGGGTCATAGCCTCGGAGAGTATGCGGCTCTTTTTGCGGCGGGATGCATCTCCTTGGAGGAGGTCACCCCTTTGGTTTGGGCGCGAGCCCGTTATCATCAGGATGCTTTACCACCGGGTGATGGTGCCATGGCCGCAATTATCGGCCTGCAGCAGACAACAGTGAACAGGGTCTGTCAGGATATATGCAACCAAGGCGGGAACGTTTCCGTTTCGGTTATCAACTCGCCGGATCAGATCGTCATCTCCGGTTACACCGGTTCGGTGGATGAGGCGATGGCCAGAGCAGTGGATCGGGGTGCACGCCGTGCCGTCAAATTGGCGATTAGCGCTCCCTGCCATTCGAACCTCATGGAAGGGGCGGCGCGCAGATTGAAAGCCGACTTGGAAGAAGTTTCTTTTCGGGACTGCCGGGTTTCCGTTATTCCCAATTGCGATCCGTCGGTTTACCACGAAAAAAGCACGACGAAGGAGCTCCTGATCCGGCAGTTGACCAGTCCCGTCAAATGGCAGGAAACCATCGAGAAAATGAGAGCCATGGGGGTGGATACGCTGGTTGAACTGGGGCCGAAAAGAGTATTGGGTGGCCTTGCCAGGAGGATTTGGGACCGTTTTCAGCTTTTCAATGTGGAAGATTTATCATCTCTGGACAGGACACTGGTTGGCCTCAAATCATAAAGTTAAGGGCCGTGCCGGGGACCGCTTTGTTAGAGGGCCCCTGCTGGATTGATCAGGACCGGAATCAAATTTGGGAATCGAGGATATCGACAGGGTAAGGTTTCATATTTCCGGGAATTGAGAGGGGGATTATTCATGACGCTTGAAGAAAAGGTCATCGATTTGATTGTGGAGCAATTGGATGTTACGAAAGAGGAGTGCGTACCCGAAGCATCGTTTATTGATGATCTGGGAGCTGATTCGCTCGATTTAGTCGAACTAATCATGGAAATGGAAGAGACTTTCAATATCCAGGTGGCCGACGAGGAGTTGGAAAAGATCCGGACTGTTCAGGACGTTATCGACTTTTTAAAAAGCAAGGGCGTATCCTGAATGGGATTGTGGAAAACTGACAAGGAGTGTCTCCCTTGAAAAGGCGGGTGGTGATAACGGGGCTGGGCGCCGTTACCCCCTTGGGTAATTCCGTGGCGGAGTCCTGGGAGGGCGTTTGCGCGGGCAGGTCGGGGATCGGTCGGATCACGAAATTTGATGCGGCGTCTTTCGATACGAAGATCGCCGGCGAAGTCAAGAATTTTGATTCCCTGCAGTACGTCAACAAAAAAGAAAGCCGGCGGCTGGACAATTTCATTGTCTATGCATTGGCTTCTGCGGAGATGGCGGTTCTTGACTCCGGGCATATCGGCATCGGGGGAGGGCGATCCGGGGTAATCATCGGATCGGGCATCGGCGGGCTGGCCACTATCGAGAAGGAGACGGAAACGCTCCTGAATGCGGGGCCGCGCCGGGTGGCGACCTTCATGATTCCCGCCGTTCTGGCAAATCTGGCTGCAGGTCACGTATCCATCCGGTATGGTTTAAAAGGACCCATTACCTGCCCTGTTACGGCCTGTGCCGCCGGCACAAACGCCATCGGTGACGCTTTCCGCCTGATCCGGGACGGCTATGCCGATCTCATGGTAGCCGGGGGCGTCGAAGCGGCGGTAACCCCTTTGGCGGTTGCAGGGTTCAATGCGATGCGGGCGCTGTCGACCAGGAATGAGCAACCGGAAAAGGCGAGCCGGCCTTTCGACAAAAGGCGCGATGGGTTTGTCATCGGCGAGGGCTCCGGGTTGGTCATTCTGGAAGAGTTGTCTGCCGCTTTGGGGCGTGGTGCGAAAATATATGGAGAGATCGTGGGCTACGGCCTGACGTCGGATGCCTTTCACCTTGCCGCACCTCCGCCGGGTCACGAGGGAGCGGTCCGCTGCATGCGCGAAGCGCTGGCGGACGGGAAAGTCGATGTGACAGAAGTGGATTACATCAATGCGCATGGCACGTCCACGCCCCTGAATGATCTTTACGAAACGCAGGCCATCACGACCGTTTTCGGCGAACGGAACCCAGAGATTGCGGTCAGTTCGACAAAATCGATGACGGGGCACATGCTGGGTGCTGCAGGCGGTGTGGAGGCGATTTTTGCGGCCAAGGTGCTGCAGACGGGAATTATCCCGCCGACGATCAACCTGGAGGAACCTGATCCGACCAGCAATCTGGATTATGTTCCGCACCGGTTCCGTCAGAAAGAGGTACGGGTGGCACTGTCCAATACCTTTGGTTTTGGCGGGGTTAATGCGAGTTTGGTTTTCAGAAAGTTTGTCGAGTGAATGGGATGAAACGTCGATTGATTATCGGTTCGGATCACGCGGGCTTTGAGCGCAAGGAAGAAGTCAAGGCCATTTTGGCGCGCCTCAATGTCGATGTGACGGATGTCGGGACAACCAATGGCGATGCGGTCGATTATCCGGATTACGGCTTCCGCGTGGCAGAGTGTGTCGCGTCCGGTGAGTTTGCGTCAGGGATTCTTCTCTGCGGTTCCGGGGTGGGTATGTCCATCGTGGCGAACAAACTTCCCGGAGTTCGGGCGGCGCTTTGTCTCGATGAATACACGGCGGAAATGAGCCGTCGCCATAACGATGCCAACATTCTGATTCTTGCGGGCAGGCGCACCGATGCGGTAGCGATGGAGCGGATCGTCAGAGTGTGGTTGTCAACGGAATTTGAAGGGGGACGCCACCAGCGTCGCCTCAATAAGATAAGGGAATTGGAAGAAAGACTGGGGAGGGGAACGAATACATGTCAGAACTCGCAAAGCTAGATCCGGAAGTGGCCCAGGCCATTTTATGGGAGACGGAGAGACAGACTGGAAAAATCGAGCTGATCGCTTCGGAGAATTTTGTCAGTGAAGCGGTCCTGGAGGCTCAGGGATGTGTCATGACCAACAAGTATGCCGAAGGGTACCCCGGAAAGCGCTATTACGGAGGATGCGAGTTCGTTGATATCGTCGAGAATCTGGCGATTGAACGTTGCAAGACCCTCTTCGGCGCCGACTATGTCAACGTGCAGCCCCACTCGGGTACACAGGCCAACATGGCGGTGTACTTTTCCGTTCTGCAACCGGGCGATACGATTCTGGGGATGAATCTTTCCCACGGCGGCCATCTTTCCCACGGCAGTCCCGCCAATTTCTCCGGCAAATACTACAATGTCATTCCCTACGGGGTCGACCGGGAGACGGAGACGATTGATTACAACGAGGTGAAGGACCTTGCTAAGAAACATAAGCCGAAAATGATCGTTGTCGGTGCGAGCGCTTATCCCCGGACTATCGACTTCGCCGCCTTCCGCGAAGCCGCCGATGCGGCCGGGGCTGTTATCATGTGCGACATCGCCCATATCGCCGGGCTGGTTGCAGCGGGATTTCATCCCACGCCGATTCCCTTCTGCGAGTTCGTGACATCGACGACCCACAAAACCCTCCGGGGCCCCCGGGGCGGCTTGGTCATGTGCAAGGAGGATCATGCCAAGGTATTGGGAAGCCGTGTTTTCCCGGGCACACAGGGAGGGCCCCTGATGCATGTGATTGCCGCCAAAGCGGTGGCCTTCAAAGAGGCCCTGACGGAAGAGTTCCGCCTTTACCAGGGGCAGATTGTAAGAAATGCGAAGGCGATGGCGGATGAGTTGAAGAAATGCGGGTTCCGTCTCGTTTCTGGCGGGACTGACAACCACCTCATGTTGGTTGATTTGACGGACAAAAATCTGACCGGAAAAGAGGCCCAGGAAATCCTGGATTTGACCGGGATTACCGTGAACAAGAATGGGATTCCTTTCGATACGCAGGGCCCCATGGTGACCAGCGGCATCCGCATCGGTACCCCTGCGGTGACCACCCGGGGGATGAAGGAACCCGAAATGACGCAGATCGCCCGTTTTATCGCCCAGGTGCTTTTGAATCGAAATAATGAAGGGGTGATCGGGGATGTTCGTGAGGGTGTCAAGGAGCTTTGCGGAAAATTTCCCCTTTATCAGGGACGGATTGCACAGGCGAAGAAGGGACTTCTTTAACGGCAGGAATGCAGGATGAATTCCGCTAACAGGGCAGGAGGAACGACCTTGCGGCCCGGATGGGACGAGTATTTCATGGATATTGTGCAACTGGTTGCCAAGCGTTCCACCTGCCTGCGACGCAGCGTGGGGGCGGCCCTTGTCCGGGACAAGCGCATCCTGGCTACCGGTTACAACGGGGCGCCTTCCGGATTGCGGCACTGCCTTGACGTGGGATGCCTTCGGGACAAGCTCCGGATTCCCTCAGGAGAACGCCATGAGCTTTGCCGGGGCCTTCATGCGGAGCAGAATGCGATTATCCAGGCGGCATTACATGGGGTCAGCGTCAAGGGGGCGACGCTTTACTGCACCAACCAGCCTTGTATTATCTGTGCAAAGATGGTCATCAATGCGGGAATAACCGTGATTGTAGTGAAAGACGGCTACGCCGATAAACTGGCGGAAGAAATGTTGGAGGAGGCCGGGGTTAAGCTGGTGAAACTATGAAATGCCCTTTCTGTTCAGGCACTGAAAACCGCGTCATTGATTCCAGGATAAGTAAAGACGGCAGCGCTATCCGGCGCAGAAGAGAGTGTGTCGGATGCGGGAGGCGTTTTACCACATATGAGTTCGTGGAGGAAGTGCTGCCCACCGTGGTAAAGAAGGATGGTCGCCGGGAGCCCTTCGATCGAACGAAGATTCGGTCGGGGATCAAGAAGGCCTGTGAAAAACGCCCCATTAAAACGGAAGACATCGAACGTCTCGTCGAGAGCGTGGAGCGGGCCTGCCAGGAATACCAGGGCGATGAGATTTCCACGAAGGAGATCGGCGAGAAGGTTATGCAGGAACTGCAGGCTCTTGATGGTGTGGCCTATGTGCGGTTTGCTTCAGTCTATCGCCAGTTTCGGGACGTAACAGAATTTATCAACGAACTCAAAGGGTTTTTAAAAACGAACGAAGAAAAGGATTTGTCCAACTAGGGGAATCGGGTTGCGGAAGCAGCATAAATCACCCTTCTAAAACCGTGCAGGATATCATGTTTACAGGAATTGTGCAAGCTTTAGGTACAGTACGTCGCATCACTCGCAAGGGGCCGGATGCCGTCGTCGAGATCGAAAGCGGTTTGGATATGAAAGATGTGCGGCTCGGTGACAGTATCGCCGTGAACGGTACCTGCCTGACGGTCACCGCCAGCGGCAAGGATCGATTTAATGCCGATGTGTCCGCCGAGAGCCTGGAGAAAACAAATCTGAAGACGCTCCATATCGGAGACAGAGTGAATCTGGAGAAGGCTCTCCGGCTAACGGATTTCCTGGGAGGGCATCTGGTGCTGGGACATGTTGACGAAACGGGCATAATCCGGGAAAAAACGTTGAAATCGTCGTCAGTCGTTTTGGGGATTGACGTCAGCCCGGTGGCTGGACGGTATATCGTCGTCAAGGGTTCCATTACCGTAGATGGGGTCAGCCTGACGGTAAACCGTTTTGAACGGGGTCGCTTTTATGTTAACATGATTCCCCACACGGCCCGGGTTACCACGTTGGGCCTGAAGAAGGTAGGGGACACGGTTAATATTGAAACCGATATCATCGGCAAATACGTGGAAAGGTTCATCGGCTCAGGCGTTAAACCCGCAAACGGGAAAAGTTCAAATTTCGACTGGACATCCCTTACGGAAGAATATGCCAAGAAGACGTGATGAAAAGTAATAAAAAATAAATTCAGAATGAAGGTGAATTATGGGAATCAGCACAATTAAAGAGGCTATTGTAGATATCCGGAGTGGCAAAATGGTGATTCTGGTGGATGATGAAGACCGGGAGAACGAGGGCGATCTCTGCATGGCGGCGCAATTCGTGACGCCGGAAGCGATCAATTTCATGGCGAAGTACGGCCGCGGCTTGATCTGCCTTACCATTACCGAGGAGCATGCGGACAAACTGGGTCTTTACCCTATGGTGCGCGATAACCGTTCGCGTTTCGGGACGGCCTTTACGGTGTCCATTGAGGCGAAGCGCGGCGTAACGACTGGTATTTCCGCTGCCGACCGTGCGACGACAATTCTGGCGGCCATTGCCGACGACGTGCAGCCGGACGATATTGTCAGCCCCGGCCATGTGTTTCCTATCCGGGCGAAGCGCGGCGGCGTTCTGGTGCGGACGGGACAGACCGAGGGGTCTGTCGATCTGGCTCGACTGGCCGGGCTGAAACAGTCCGGGGTGATTTGCGAGATCATGAAAGACGACGGGACGATGGCCCGCATGCCCGATCTGGAAATCTTCTCAAAGGAGCACGGCCTTAAGATTGTCACTATCGCGGATTTGATCGAGTTCCGGATGCGTCATGAGTCTCTTATCCGCAGAGCGGCGGCGGCAACGATTCCGACCCGTTACGGCGGCGAGTTCAAAATGGTTGTTTACGAAAACGATGTTGATGAAATGAAGCATATCGCTCTCATAAAGGGAGATATTGATGAGGATGATGAAGTATTGGTCCGCGTCCATTCAGAGTGCGTGACCGGTGATATATTCGGTTCGGAGCGTTGCGACTGTGGCGATCAGTTGAGAAGGGCCATGACCATGATCAACGAAGCCGGAAAAGGGGTCATCGTCTATATGCATCAGGAAGGCCGCGGAATCGGCCTGGTCAATAAAATCAGGGCATACGAACTCCAGGAGAAAGGGAAGGACACGGTGGAGGCCAACATCGAACTCGGCTTCAAGGAAGATCTGAGGGATTACGGCATCGGTGCCCAGATTCTGGTCGATCTTGGAGTCCGAAAGATCAGGATGCTGACGAACAATCCTAAAAAAATCGTGGGGCTCGAAGGTTACGGCCTGACGATTACGGAACGGATTCCGATTGAAATCAAGCCGAACGAGTCGAATATTCACTATCTGAAGACAAAGAAAAAGAAGATGGGACATATGCTTGATAAATGCTGATCTGAGCACCGGGAGCACAGCGATCAGGATTATTCCGAAATAATATTCCAGAAACGGAGAAAAACAAGATGCCAAAAATGACGGAAGGGAAAATCGTAGCCAAGGGGATGAGGTTCGGCATCGCCGCGAGCCGCTTCAATGATTTCATCTGCGGTCGCCTGATCGAAGGGGCGGTGGATGCTCTGACGCGGGCCGGGGCGGATGAAAAGGACATCCGGATTTACAAGGTCCCCGGCGCTTTTGAATTGCCTCTTGCAGCGAAGAAACTGGCCAAGACAGGGCAGTTTGATGCGATTATCTGTCTGGGGGCTGTCATTCGCGGGGCAACGCCCCACTTCGAGTACGTCAGTGCCGAGGTGTCCAAAGGCATTGCCAGTGTTGGGCTCGATACGGAAGTTCCTGTTGCTTTTGGTGTTCTGACGACGGACACGATCGAGCAGGCAATTGAGCGTGCAGGGACAAAAGCAGGCAATAAGGGATGGGATGCTGCCATGACCGCAATCGAGATGGTGGATCTGCTGAAGAAGATCGCCTAGCGAGACATCGAGATACGAGATACACGAAACAGTCTTCCGAAGTGTGTGTAACATGCGAAGTTGTGCAGCCAGAGGGATGAATGAGCCATAGAAGGAAGGCACGGGAAGTTGCCTTAAAAGTTCTTTACGCACTGGATGTGGTCAACAAGGATACCGGAGAGACGATAGAGTCATTCTGGGCGAATTTTGAAGCCCCCGATGACGCCCGGACCTTTTCGTCGCTCCTGGTCGAGGGGACTTGGCAAAAGCGGGAATACCTGGATCAATTAATCGGACGCCATTCGGAGAACTGGTCCCTTGCCAGAATGGCCAGGGTTGACCGGAATATTCTTCGGATGGCGGTTTACGAGCTGCTCTTCTGTGATGATATCCCTCCCAAAGTAACCCTGAACGAGGCCATCGACCTCGGAAAAATCTATGGTTCAGAGAATTCGGGATCGTTCATCAACGGCATTCTTGATGCGTTGTACGTAGGGATGCGCGAGGCGAAACCGGACGATCAAGTCGAAAGCAGCGGTCTGCCGGAGACCCAGGAAGGTGGCAAGACATAAACGGTTTTCAGTACGGATTGCACGGTGGCCGGTTTTTTTGTTTCCACTGAAGCGGGCTTTGTCGTAGCTGTTGCAATCCGGGAGGCGGAAGGAAAATGAACAGAAAATACAATCCCCAGGAAATCGAGGAAGCCTGGCAAACAAGATGGGAAGAGCAAAAATTATATCGGGTTGGGGAGGATCCCTCCAAGCCTAAGTATTATCTTCTGGAGATGTTCCCCTATCCTTCGGGGAAGATTCACATCGGGCACGTCCGCAACTATACCATCGGAGATGTCGTGGCCCGTTATAAAAGCATGAAGGGTTACAACGTCCTGCACCCCATGGGTTGGGATTCCTTTGGTATGCCGGCGGAGAATGCAGCGATTGAAAGGCGTGTTCATCCGGCGGAATGGACGAATAAAAACATTGCCGCCATGCGCAATCAGTTGAAGCGCATGGGTTTCAGTTACGACTGGGATCGTGAAATTTCGACGTGCGAGCCCGATTACTACCGCTGGGAACAGCTCTTCTTCATCTGGATGTACGAAAAGGACTTGGTTTACAAGAAAACTTCGTCTGTGAACTGGTGTCCCCGGTGTCAGACTGTCCTTGCCAACGAGCAGGTTGAAGGAGGCCTCTGTTGGCGCTGCAGTTCCGAAGTCGTCGAAGAGACGCTCGATCAATGGTTTTTCCGTATTACCGCCTATATTGAGGAACTTCTGAATGGATGCGACAACCTGCCCGGATGGCCGGAGCGCGTTCTGTCGATGCAGAAGAATTGGATCGGCAAGAGTTACGGCTGTGAACTGATCTTTCCCATGGCCGATGGTAACGGTGAGATTAGGGTCTTCACCACACGGCAGGATACGATTTTCGGGGCAACTTTCATGTTGATCGCGGCGGAACATCCCCTGGTTATGGATTTGATTCGAGGCAAAGATTGCGAGGCCCAGGTGAAGGCTTTTGTGGAAAAGGTCAAGAAGCAGGATCGCCTCATGCGGACATCCGATTATTACGAAAAGGAAGGCGTGTTCCTGGAGACCTATTGTCTTAATCCAGCGACCGACCGCCCAATTCCCATCTATGCGGCCAATTTTGTTCTAGCCGATTATGGGACGGGATGCGTGATGGCTGTTCCCACTCATGATCAAAGGGATTTTGAGTTTGCCGAGAAGTTCGGGTTGGAGCGCATCGTGGTGATTCAGCCGCAAGACTGTGTGCTCGACCCGGCAACCATGACCGAAGCTTATGTCGACGAAGGCATCCTCGTGAATTCCGGACCTTTCAATGGGATGGTCAACACCCAGGCCCTGGAAGCCATTGCCGATTATTTCGAGACCAGGGGGCGGGGGAAACGGACGGTCCAGTATCGCCTGCGGGACTGGGGTATTTCGAGACAGCGTTACTGGGGTGCTCCCATCCCGGTTATTAACTGCGACAAATGCGGCATTGTCATGGTCCCGGAACGGGAACTTCCTGTGGTTTTGCCGAAAGACGTGGTCCTGACAGGAGAAGGGGGGTCACCTCTGGCCCGCCACAAAGCCTTTGCGGAGACGACCTGTCCCGCCTGTGGCGGCCCTGCGAGCAGGGAGACGGACACGATGGATACCTTTGTCGAGTCTTCCTGGTATTTTGCCCGTTTCTGCAGCGCCGATTTTAATGAAAAGCCGGGGCTGGACAAGAAAAGAGTCGATTACTGGCTGCCGGTTGATCAATACATCGGCGGGATCGAACATGCGATTCTCCATCTCCTGTATGCTCGGTTTTATGCAAAGATGTTGCGCGATTTTGGTGTTATCAGCGTGGATGAACCATTTGCCAACCTCCTTACCCAGGGCATGGTCTGTAAGGAAACCATGCGCTGCCGGGAGCACGGTTTTCTTTTCCCCGAAGAGGTCGAAGGGGGAAAATGCACTCGTTGCGGGGCTGTCGTCGCGATCGGCAAAACGGAGAAGATGTCAAAATCATTGAAGAACGTCGTCGATCCTGATTCCCTGGTGCACCGATACGGCGCCGATACGGTTCGCATCTTCTGCCTTTTTGCCGCGCCGCCGGAAAAGGATCTGGAGTGGAGCGAGCAGGGGGTGGACGGGGCCTTTCGTTTCCTGAACCGAACATGGCGGATTGTGATGGATTATCTCGATGATGTCCAAGATGTGGCGCCTTTTTCCGGAGACGGCCCCTTGCCGGGAGACCTTAAAAATTTCCGGCGTAAAATCCACCAGACCGTCCGCAAAGTGTCCCTGGATATTGAAGACCGTTTCCATTTCAACACGGCGATCAGCGCGGTGATGGAACTGGTCAACGCCCTGTATCTCTTGGAGCGTCCGATAAAAGAAGATAAAACTGCGTTGTCGGTGGTCCGTGAGGCGATCGAATCCGTTATCCTCATGCTTGCGCCGATCGTGCCGCATATCACCCAGGAGCTCTGGGCGATGATCGGGAAGAAAGAGGCCCTGTTGCACGCATCCTGGCCGGTCTGGGATGATGCCGTTGTCTGTGCTGAGGAAATGACTATTGTGGTTCAGGTCAACGGGAAGGTTCGGGGGAAGATGTTGGTTCCCGTCGACGAAGAGCCTGAGAAAATACAGGCTCTTGCCCTGACGGAAGAGAAAGTCGCCAGATTCATCGCAGGAAAGATCATCATCAAACAGGTTTATGTGCCGGGAAGGCTGGTCAATCTGGTCATAAAGGAATAGATGCGAACCAGGAAAGGCTTTTTGTGTATACAGGAGGATCAAAAGTGGTTTCTGCAGGCAGCTGGCGTGCGCTTCAGCGAGTGGTATTTTTTTGTCTCATCATACTTATCGGTGGATGCGGGTACCATTTTAATGGTGTAGCCGAGTCTATGGGAGGCATTCGGAAAATATATGTCGACAATTTCCCGAACAGAACCGATGAGGCATACTTGGAAAACATTTTCCGAAATGCCCTGATCGATCAAATCATTCGAGGAAACCGGTTTCAGGTGGTCGGTGATGAGACGGAAGCGGACGCCGTGGTACGGGGGACCATTCAACAGATCAGATTGACGCACGTTGCCTACGAGAATGCCGATCTGGCAGCAGAGGAAAGGCTGAACCTGACCATGCACATTGTTCTTGAGGACCGGGAGACAGGGAAGATTCTCTGGGAAGACAGGAGTTTCTCCGGTACCGAAGACTATATTGTAATGAATCGCAGCAAGAGTGATATCGCCGCTTACAGCGGGAAAAGAAAAGCCCTCAACAAGCTGTCCGGGGACATGGCTGAGAGGGCATATCGGCTGATGATTTCAGATTTCTGATATCAGGCTTTGGGCACCAGGGCGTTTACCTTTTTGGTGAGTCTCGAAATCTTCCGCGAGGCGTTTTTCTTGTGGAGAACCCCTTTAGCTGCAGCCTTGGCGATCTGAGGAACGACCTTGCTGAGGGAGCTCGCTGCCTCTTCCGGGTTCTTGCCTTCCACGGCGCTCAGGACGGTCTTTATATTTGTTCGGACTTCTGATTTTATCGCCATATTCCTAACTTGGCGCTTGTCCGCCTGCTTGCTTCTCTTTTCCGCTGACTTATGCGTAGCCAAAAAACATTCCTCCTCTTCTTTCTTTCTCACATCGTCAAGATGAGCTGTCCTCTCTATATGAATTCCGTGACTCTGTCAAGGTGAACTTACGATGAACGACAGGGCCAGGGAACATGAATCAAATCCCTGGCCCTGTCGTTATGTTTTTTCAAACCAAGCCGGCTTGTGAACGATCAGGCCTTCTGGAAAAAGTAGGTGTTCTGTCCGTTGGCAGTCTTGCCGGCGGTAACTTTCATATCCATGCCGACTTTCAGCTCGTCATCCGGAGAGGCGATCGCCTTGTCGATGCGCCCGAAAACCTTGTAGTCGCCGTAATCTACGACGGCAATGGTATAAGGCAGATCGCCTTCAAAGCCAACCGGGGCGTAGCGGAGGGTGCTGAAGGTCAGAAGCTTGCCCTTGCCGGTAACTTCAAACCATTCCATCTCGCTGGTCAGGGAATGAAAACAATCCGCACGGGGGGGGAAGAACGCCTTCCCGCAGGCCTTACAGCGGGTTCCCATGACCTTGCCCTGTTCAAGATAATCAATAAAATCATTCGTCTTGGAGACACCCATGAAACTCACGGTGCCGAATTTATCGAAACGACGGTCAATTTCTTTTTTCGCCATGGCTATTCTCTCCCTAAAATGGTTACGTTTCCATACAGTCCGACGCCGCCGATGTTGTGCACCAAACCGATTGCCGGATCCTTTACCTGAATCGTGCCCGCTTCGCCCCTCAATTGCAGAACGATAGTCCTGACCTGGGAACCTCCGGTTGCACCGATCGGATGGCCTTTTGAAAGGAGTCCACCGTCCACGTTGACCGGAATGCTGCCCTCCTTGTAGGTTTCTTTTGCCCGGATCAGTTCCGCGCCACCGCCCGGTTCGGCGAAGCCAAGGTTTTCCGTCGCCATCATTTCGGCGATGGTGAAGCAGTCGTGAACTTCGGCTACATCAATATGCTTGGGGGAAATGCCGGCCATTTTGTAGGCCTGTTTGCCTGCTTCGATACCGACCATAAGGCCTGAAAACTGGTCGCGCCCTACCATGTTGACGGGGGCCGATGCGGCACCGATGCCGAGTATCCAGACGGGTTTCTTGCAAAGGGCTTTCGCCTTCTCTTCGCTGGCAACAATAATACAGGAGCTGCCGTCAGCGTTGGCACAGCAATCACCCACTCTCAGCGGGCTTGATACGGGGCTTCCGAAACCGTCTTTATCCGCAAACATTTCCGGCGTGACTTCCTTGCGGAAGACGGCCCTCTCGTTCAATTGACCGTATGTGCCGGATTTGATGCGGATAAGTGCCAGATCGTCGGGGGTTGTTCCGTACTTGGCAAAATGGGCTTGGGCATGCAGGGCGTAATAGGCAGGCATCATGGTTCCGAAGGGTGATTCCCACTGGATGTCGGCGCCACGGCCCATTCTTTCCTGGGATTCCGCGGACGTTAACTGAGACATGATCTGGAATCCCAGAACCATGACACAGCTGTGCAGCCCGGACTTGACCAGCGAATAGGCCAGTTTCAGCCCCGTACTGCTTGAGGAACACAGCGTTTCCACGTAAAAGGTCGGCTGCGGGTTAAGACCGAGATACTCAGCGACGACACCGGCGGGCGATCTCTGTTTGTCGTACTCGGGGGACGAACAGATGACCGTTGCGTCGATGAGATCGTTCGTAATCTGGGCGTCTTTCATGGCATCACTGTAGGCTTCGAAAGCCAACTCCCTGATGGAACCGGGGTAGCTCCGTACGAATGTACTTTGCCCCACACCAATAATTCCAACTTTGCTCATACATATCCTCCTGACTTTGTGATTTTGATTTGCAAAAGGTCAAATTCGGAAAAGCATTTAAAGATACAATATCGTGATTTCGAATGGACGATTCACTTGACCAGTTACAGTTTGAAAGAATAGAAAATAATTTGCTAACCAGTTGGCCTCGCTATCATACATTCTCTGTCTTGTCAATTTGAAAAATGTTGGCCTGGTAATATCGTTCGAACCCGGATAGACTAGTTCATCCCTGATCGTCGGGGAAACGGGTGGATTTGTAAGATCCCGATATAGCTTCTTTTATTGTGATGCGCTTGGCGATTAAGCGGGAGAATTTGCTTGACAGGAAGGGCCTTATCTGTTACGGGATCCATTCCGAGGAAGATGGCATTTCGCCTGTAAAACCAGGTGATGCTTTTTATCTGATTAAATCAAAAAGATGAACAACAAAAAATGATAGGGGGTTAGTGCCAATGGGTAAACTGGAAGGAAAGACCGCTATCGTAACCGGCGGAGGAAGAGGCGTAGGCAGGGCCATCAGTCTGGCTTTCGCGCAGGAAGGGGCGAATGTCGTAGTAAATTATGCCGGCAATCACAAAACGGCCAATGAAGTGGTCGAAATGATTACAAAGATGGGCGGTAAGGCCATCGCTGTGCAGGGCAGGGTCGAGGTCAAAGCCGACGCGGAGAAAACCGTTCAGGCTGCTATTGATGCCTTCGGTTCTGTGCATATTCTGATCAACAACGCCGGTGTGACCAACCCGGCCATGTTGCATAAGATGACGGAAGAGCAGTGGGACGAGATCGTGGACATCCATATGAAAGGTCCTTTCCTCCTCATTCAGGCGGCTTACAAGTGTTTCAAGGCGCAGAATTACGGCCGGATCGTCAATGTCACCTCCGTGGCGGGAGTGGTCGGCACAAAGGGCCAGGTTCAATACAGCGCGGCCAAGGGCGGCATCATTTCCTTCACGAAGTCCGTGGCAAGAGAATTGGCCGGTATCGGCGTCACCTGCAACGTCATTTCCCTGGGTATTGTCAGCACCGATATGACCGAAAAGATCACGACGGATCCCAAGCTGAAGGACATCTACGCGGGCCGCATTCTTCTGGGCCGTTTCGCGGAGCCGGAAGAAGTGGCGAAGCCTTTCATCTTCTTTTCTTCCGACGATTCGAGCTATATCACCGGCCAGCTTCTGTGCGTGGATGGCGGCTACGGCATGACCTAGTTTCCTGCCAAGGTCATATCGTGATGCATGCGTAATGGAATGTGTTACAGTATAATAAAAAGAGAATGAATTAGTTTAATCAATGCCTGGCAAAGCCGAGTAATTTTGTCAGGCATCTCAACCTTAGATGAACAACAGAGAAGAAAGGGGTAAAAGACATGGCACTGGATTGGTTGGTAAGAGACAATGTGTTAAAAGATCACAACTTATACGACGATAAATTTAATCGGACTGAAGCGCCCACTACGATGTACGAGAAGAAACCTCTTCTCGATCCCCAGGGAAACGTAGTCGAAGGCCTTTATACGGCTTGGATTACTCTGAACAATCCGGTGCAGTTCAATTCCTATACGACGGATATGGTTAAAGGTGTTATTGCCGGTTTCCACAAAGCCTCTGTAGACAAGTCTATTGTGGCGGCCATTTTTACGGGTGTCGGTGACCGGGCTTTCTGCACGGGCGGCAATACCAAGGAATATGCGGAATATTATACCCGTCGTCCAAGAGATTATGCAGATTACATTTATCTTTTTGGGTCGATGGTTGATGCAATACTGAATTGCGGAGCCCCAACCATTTGCCGTGTCAACGGAATGCGGATTGCCGGCGGCCAGGAGATCGGTCAGGCATGTGATATGAATATAGCTGCGGACACAGCAATGTTCGGTCAGGCGGGGACCCGAGTGGGCTCGTCTCCGGACGGCGGATCGACGGATTTTCTGCCCTGGAATCTTTCCATGGAGCATGCCATGTGGAATTGCGTTTCCAATGTCCCCTACAGCTCTTACAAGATGGAGCGCCTGGGACTCATTGGCAAGGCTTTGCCCGTGAAGAAGGACAAGGACGGCAACTGGGTCCGTGATCCCCGTGTCATTACCGAAATGTATGTCGACAAAGGGGAAATCGTTTATGGCGAGATGAAGACCGGTGCGGCCCTGAAAGAGGCGAACAATTATCTGAAGACCCTGACAACGGATTTCACCCTGCTTGACAACCATATCAACGGCATGGTGTGGACCTTGGCGCAAACATTTCCCATGTGTCTGATGAAGTCGATTGAGACGGTCCGTCTGAAGAAGAAGTTCTTCTGGGATACGACGAAGGTTCACGCGAGATATTGGCTGGGAGCGAACATGAACGGCGACGCCTGGATGGGTTTTAATGCCTTCAACAGTCAGGATAAGACCGGAACGAGCGTCATCGATCATATCGAACTCCGGCGTCAGATCGCCAAAGGTACTTTGTATGGCGACGAATTGGGAGAACTTGTTTTTGCCAAGCCGAAGAAATAGAAAAAGGGGTTTAACGGTGAGCAACAGAATCGCTGCCGACTGTATCGATCGGATCAGTATTGCCGTCTTTGACGTCGTCAAGGCCGAGGAGGATTATTGTCGGCTCTTTGGCTGGGAGGTCGCCCAACGTTACACCGACCATGAACTGCAGATGAATGTGTCCTGTTTTGTTGTGGGGCCGACAATCGTGGAACTCATGGAAGGTGGAGACGAATGGTACGAGCTACTCGATAAAGAGGGCAACGTGGTTCTTTCCGGCAAAGGTGAGGAGACCCGGTGGGCACGGAAGGCAAGGCCGATGCGCGAGCGCGACGACTATGAATTCGGTGTCCAGTTGCTTGGCTTACGGGTGGACAATGTTGCCGAGACGGTAGAAGCCATAAAAAGTAACGGGGTACAGGTGCTTCCCGAGCGAACAAAGGGAGCGCAGGAAATTCGCTATTGGCGATCGCAGAAGAAGCGTCAGGCGTTCATTCACCCGGAAGACACGCATGGTGTGTACTGGCGGGTGATTGACAAGTTGCCAAGCCCTGAGCAATAAAGATGGTTGGGAAAGCCCCACATTAAATGTGGGGCTTTTCTTTTTTAGAGCTTGTCCAATTTCCCCCGGTCGTGACAGACAATCACGGAGAAAATATGGGCAAGGCCATTGACAGTATGATGAAAAAGAATACATTGAGGGACATGCAAGCATTCCGGGCACTACCCATTGCGATCGCTGCAAGGAGGGTTGGGAGATGAGCAGAAGCAGGGGACAGGTCGAAACGGAGATCTGCGAGGCTGTCAGTAAGTTTGAAAAGGATTACATGGGCCGCGGCCCCCTGGAAACCAAGGCGTTCATCATCGATGATATGGTCGTTGTCAGACTGAAAAACGTGCTGACCCCTGCTGAAATACGCCTGGCTGGCTTAAGTGATTCAAAAGACGGGCGGGAATTAATTAAACGTGTTCGCTTTAAGCTCCTCGAACAGGGTCGCCCTTTATTGGAAAAGGCGCTGGAAGATATCCTCGGTGTGAAAATTGTCAGTTTGCACACGGATATCAGTACAGTTACCGGCGAACGGATCATTATTTTCATTCTTGAACAACTGCCAGGCTTACAAGGAAAGATAAGTCGCACCTAAGGCCCGCCGAGGTGAGCATCCTTTATCCTGCATAAATGCCAGGAACCAACACATGTGCGCTGGGGACACAATGTGTGAAAGTCGCACATCACCCATTGTCCCTTCTTGTTATACTTTCCATCGCAGAAGGAATTACCAGGTACTTTCCAGGCAGAAACTGTTTTGTGTCGGCATTTTTAGACCTACCTCAAGCGCGGGTGGGCAACGCCTATGCAAGGAGAGGCATTTTAAGGTCAAAGTATAAGGATGATCAATGTGTTCGCATAACGCACAACCGGAGGGATATTCTGGCCGGCTGGATGTACCTGTACCAATGTAAATGTTAGGGATGTTTCTTCAATATAACGAAAGGTTTATGTAACTTGTTGAATTAATATGTTAACAGTCATTCGTCGATGGGTCTCCAGTGGGTAGAACACCCACGTAGCATTTTGGCATGCATGTGGCATATCAGATTCTGGGGTAAGATCCGGTCCAAGGCGGTGTAGAAAAAACGATGAACGCCGGAGAAGGGATCGCCTTCATGCAACATAGGCCTTACGGTTTGAACGGGCCCTGAATGTAATCACAGGGAACGAAAGAAATGCAAGGCAGTGATTTGTTACGTAAAAACAAATTACTGCCTTTTTTTGTGTCCAAGGAGAAAAATGCATGCCAAGTATGACGGGATTCAAGCTTTTGCGCAGCGGCAAGGTGCGGGATGTCTATGGTGTCGATGACGATCGTTATCTGATGATTGTCGCCAGCGATCGGATATCCGCTTTTGATTATGTGCTTCCAATACCGATTCCCGACAAGGGTGTGATCCTGACGCGCCTGTCGAATTTCTGGTTTGAAAAAACAAAAAATATCGTGGCGAACCACATTGTTTCCACGCAACCCTCTTTGGAACACCGGCAGGACGATGGCCTGTGGCAGAGTGATCAGTTGCGTGAGCGGTCGGTTCTTGTGCTGAAAGCCGAGCCGCTTCCCATCGAGGCCATAGTCCGGGGCTACCTGGCAGGTTCGGGGTGGAATGAATACCGCCACAACAGTTCGGTCTGCGGGATCGCACTGCCTCCAGGTTTACAGGAAGCGGAACAACTTCGGGAACCCCTCTTCACACCATCAACCAAAGCGCAGGCGGGTGCCCATGACGAAAATATCTCGTTCGCCCGGGCGGTTGAACTGGTGGGAAGGAAAACAGCCGAGAAGGTCAGGGATCTTGCGTTAAAACTCTACGATTATGCGCAAAACCGAGCCAGAGAGCACGGAATCATCATCGCGGATACCAAATTCGAGTTCGGCCTCTTTGATGGCGAGGTCATTCTGATCGACGAATTGTTCACCCCCGATTCGTCCCGCTTCTGGCCGGCCGACACATACCGGCCCGGTACGACTCCGGTCAGTTTCGACAAGCAGTTCGTAAGGGATTACCTGGAGCAGGTGAAGTGGGATAAACAACCTCCGGCGCCGGCGCTACCGGATGATATCGTACAGAAGACAGTGGCGAAATATCGGGAAGCGCTCACTCGCTTAACCGGTGACGCCTGAGAGACAGCCAGAAAACATAGTGAAGAAAAACCCAGAAAGAAGAGGATAGCTCATGAGAAATACGTTTGAAATCAGATGGCATGGCCGTGGCGGCCAGGGCACGGTGACGGCGGCGAAGGTGTTCGCCAACGCCTGCATGCAAAGCGGCCGGTTTGTTCAGGCCTTTCCCGACTACGGGCCGGAGCGTTCCGGCGCCCCCTTGCAGGTTTACAACCGCATCGGCCATAAAGAACTGCGCATGCATTGCCCGGTGCTGACGCCGATGTTCGTTGTCGTGGTCGACGCCAGTTTGCTGAGTCTGGTGGACATCGCAGCCGGAGCGGACGAGCGGGCATTTTTCCTGATCAATTCCGCCCACAGCACCAAGGAGATTAAAAAAAATATCCCGTTGAAAGCAAAACAGAAAGTTTTCTGTGTTGACGGCACGGGTATCGCGATCGATTCATTCGGCCAGCCCCTGCCGAACTCGGCCATGGTCGGGGCGCTAGGGAGGATTTCCGGTATGGTCGATCTGGATTCGTTGACACACGCGGTCGAAAAGAGTTTCGGGAAGAAATTTTCCGCCAAGGTCATTCAAGGGAATCTTGACGCGGTAGCCAGGAGCTGGGAGGAGGTCGCAAGACGTGAAGACAAGAATCATTCGCAAAACTGATAAAGGGCCCATGGTGAAGAATCCGGGGAATTCGATCCTGATCAAGACGGGATCGTGGCGATCCTACGAGCCGGAATACACAAGGGAGAACTGCACCGATTGCCTGCTTTGCTGGCTGTACTGTCCCGACATGGCCGTGAACGTCGCGGACGGGAAAATGACCGGATTCAATCTGGATTACTGCAAAGGGTGCGGCATTTGCGCGCTGGAGTGTCCCGGGAAAAAGGGAAACAAGGCGATCCAGATGCGGAAGGAGGATAAGTGATGAAAACATACGCTGCCGTAACGGGCAACGAGGCCATGGCGGAGGCGCTGAGACAGGTCAACCCGGATGTTTGCGCCGCCTATCCCATTACGCCGCAAACCGATCTGATGCAGAATTTTTCCGATTTTGTCGCCGATGGGCGTGTCACGACGGAGATGATCCTTGTCGAAAGCGAACACAGCGCCATGAGCGCCTGCATCGGTGCTTCTGCGGCCGGCGGGCGTGTGGTGACGGCAACCAGCGGTCCGGGGTTGGCCCTCATGTGGGAGATGCTCTTTGTGGCCTCCGGAATGAGGCTTCCCATCGTCATGCCGGTGGTGAACCGGGCCCTGTCGGCTCCTCTTAACATTCACTGCGATCATTCCGACGCCATGGGGGCGCGGGATTCGGGCTGGATTCAGTTATGGTCGGAAAACGTTCAGGAAGCCTATGATAACCTGATTCAGGCCTTCCGGATTGCCGAGCATCCCCGGATTCAGGTTCCGATCATGGTGTGCATGGACGGCTTCATCATCAGCCATTCGATCGGCATGGTGAACTTTTTGCCCGACGAGGTCGTCAAACGCTTTGTGGGCGAATTCAAGGCCCAGGACACCCTGCTCGATGTCACGCGCCCGGTCAGTTACGGTCCCCTGGTGCTGGCGGATCAGTATCATGAGTACAAGGCGGTGCAGGACGCCGTCATGATGGATGTGCATGACGTCGTCCTGAGTGTGGCTGACGAATTTGCGGAGATTTCCGGCAAACGATACGATCTGTTCGATACATATCGTCTTGAGGACGCCGAACTCGGCCTGATTGCGCTGAATTCCGCGGCGGGGACCTGCAAGGATGTGATCGACGAGGCCCGCAAAGACGGGTTCAAGGTCGGTTTGCTGAAGCCCCGGCTTTTCCGGCCCTTTCCCTACCGGCAGATCGGTGAGGCGCTGAAGCATCTGAAAGCGGCCTGTGTCTTGGATCGGGCGGATTCATACGGCGCTTACGGCCCCCTGTTTACGGAGATCGCCTCCAGCCTGTACCCGTATGCGACAAAACCTGTGCTGATCAACCGGATCTACGGTCTGGGCGGCCGGGACTTTCTTCCCGCCGACGTACTCGGCGTGATCCAGGAAGTGGCTGGCATTGCGGAAACCGGTGTCGTCCCCGAGACAAAGAAATATATCAGCCTCAGAAAGTAAGCCCCTGCTCGTCAGCGGACTGAACCCTGATTTCATTGAAGAGGATGCCATGACAACACCATTCAAACCGAAGGACCTTTCGCAAAAAGAAATCATGCTGGCGCCCGGCCACCGGATGTGTTCGGGTTGCGGGGCGGCCATCGTCGTCAAGATGGTCCTCCTGGCGGTGGGGAAACCGGTCGTTGCCTGTTCCCCGACCGGATGCCTGGAGGTGACAACCTGCATTTCGGACTACACGTCCTGGAAGATACCCTGGATCCATTCCGCCTTCGAGAATGCGGCGGCAACTATCTCCGGAGTCGAAACGATGTACCGTGCGTTGAAGAAGAAAGGACGCATCAACGAGGATATCGCGTTTATTGTGTTTGGCGGCGACGGCGGCACTTACGACATCGGTCTCCAGAGTCTCTCCGGAGCGATGGAGCGCGGCCACGACATGCTTTACGTCTGCTATGACAACGGTGCCTACATGAACACGGGCACACAGCGTTCCGGCGCGACGCCATACGGCGCCGCGACGACGACCACACCTGTCGGCAGTGTCATGATCGGGAAACCGCAGCAGAGGAAAAACATCACCCAGATTATGGCGGCCCATAATATTCCCTACGTCGCACAGGCCTCGCCGGGGTTCCATATGGACCTGATGCGGAAGGTGCAAAAGGCTATGGAGATCAAGGGACCGAAATTCCTGAACATTCTATCTCCCTGTCATCGCGGCTGGCGTTCCAAATCGGATGATGCCATCACCCTGTCAAGGCTCGCAGTAAATACCTGCTACTGGCCCCTGTTTGAAATCGAGCATGGGAAAACCCGGATCACCCATACGCCGAACAAGAAAATGCCCATCGAGGCGTTTCTGAAGCCGCAGGGACGTTTTGGCCACTTCTTCCAGCCGGGAAACGAGGGAATGCTGCGGGAGATTCAGCACCAGTTAGATGAAGAGTGGAACGATCTGCTATGCCTGAGCCGTGGCCGGAGCAAGGAAACGGAAGAACAACACGTCAAAACCAGTTCAGAACTGGACCTGCTCCACCTGGACATGTAGATGTTGAAGGTATGCCGGATTGCAACGGGCGGCCGCTCTTAAGGACGGCATCCCTTTTATATAAAAAGCCCCACAGGTGATGTGGGGCTTTTCTTTTTCTATGTTCATGGCTATAATGTTCGCCAAACCAAGGGAGGGTGTTTCCCGCAAGATGCTGGGGGCAGAGCGGAGGTTACCCTGTACCTATGTCATTCTTCTTCTGCGGTTCGCCGGCGACGAAGAATCTTAAGGAGTAACGTTACCCTTTGTTTGAAACCGGGGAGCGGATGGATGCTGGAATGAAGGTTAGAAGCAATGCGGGTTAAAAAGAAAATCCTGCCGAAACTGGCAAATGAAGAAAAGATCAAGTGGTGTGAAAGCCACCAGTACTTCGTCGATTTGGACGCCTGCCTTGCCCGGTCCCGCCGCTACCCTGCCTGCCGCCGCTGCCTCCGTAAATCCCATGTCTGCCAGTTAATCCTGCCGTTTATGGAACAGTAACCGCAGGGAATCCGTCACCACATGGAGCACGTACGACTTGGTATCTCTAAAAGGTTAGGTATTTACAGTTACTTTTTGTGAAGGTTGATAATTTATCGGTGCTCATTGATTGAGGTTCTGAGGCTGCTCTTTTCAATAACGCGGGGGCAACATTCCAACGATCTCCGGAATTAGTGATGATGGTGACGGTTTTTTTTGTTGTATTTTGTGTATATAAACAATCTATTCGACTCTCCGCCGCGCGATCAGAAATCCCCTCTTCCTGCTGCGGTGAAGTCAGAAAGGGAGTTTCGCGCCAGGGCTGTGCCACTCTGCTATGCATTATTAGTCCGAAACAGTTTTCCCTTCATCCCCTTCACCGGCAATGCCTTCTTCTTTGCCTGCAGCCTCTCCGGTTTCTTTTATTTCCGTCTTGTGGGAGGGTTCTGTAACGTTGATGACCATTTTCCCCGGGTCGTCGACGAGGGTGATGCCCTGGGGCGGTATGATGTCTCCCACGCAGATGGTGTTGCCTGGTTTAAGACTCTTTACATCGATTTCAATGCTTGCAACACCTTTTCCCACCTGATATTCCGCCTCCAAGGTTGGTGTGAGAAGCTGCACGATGAAGCCCTTTTTCTCAACATCGCTTTTGCCAATTTCATGGACAGGGATATTGGCGGTCATCTTATCCGATGCACTGACTTTAATCATGTCGAAGTGCAAAATCTTGTTTCGGTCTAATGGGTCGTTCTGGATATCTTTTATATACACCTGATGAGCCTTGCCCTCGAGCTTCGCCTTAAAAGTTATACTTTTCCCGAAATCCCGATATGCTTTTTTCAGCTCTTTCGCGCCGACCTTAACAGCTATGGATTTAATCGTTCTTCCATAAAGCACACCTGGGACCATCTGCTGCTTCCTTGTGAGCGTCTTCTTTTCTTTCCGCATTTCCAATTCCATAGCGTTTCTCCTTTTCACTTTTATTCACAAACAACATAGCACGCCGTCACCTTTTTGTCCAATTTCGCTGGGATTACGACAACAAAGCCAGGCACACCAGAAGACTACACATCGGTCTTCTTGGCGGCAAGCCAGTGAAGGGTGAATACCGCGCACAGGCCGATGGCAATCATGATGGCAGGAATGACCAGGGGGGCTTCAAGGGGAGGCCATTGCGGAGCGCTGCTAATCAGAATTTCCTTTCCTCTGATCTCCTCAAATAAGCGATGCTGAAAGGGCCAGACGGCCCGCAGGGAGCCTGCCAACAGTCCTATGATGACCATCATGCACATTAAATGGTAGCGTTGCAGCAGGTGGTGCAGGGCATGTGAGAAACAAAGCAGGCCGACAAGACATCCGCTGGCAAAGGGGAGCAAAAGGGTCATGTCAAGTTCTCCCAGCGCTTCAAGAACAAGGGCGTATTTGCCAAGAATGAGCAAAAGAAAAGATCCTGAAACGCCCGGAAGTAACATGGCCAAAATTGTTATTGACCCGCAAATAAAGATAAACCAGGGTTCATCAGGTGTGTCGGCGGGAATCATCGATACAAGGACAAAACTGACAGCACATCCTATTGCCATCAACAGGATGTCTGAAACACGCGCCCTTGCGTGCTTCACAAAGAGCAAGATAATTGATCCGACAATGAGTCCGAAAAACAAACCATATACCGGTTCCGGATACACGGTCAGCAGGTAAGGTATGGGGACCAACCGCGTAAAAATAATAATGGCAAGTGTTATGCCCATTAACAAAGGGAAAATAAACAGCAACGGGATGTCTTGTAAAGCTCCCCGCAGGTCCAGGCGTAATATTCTGGACAGCCAGCTTTTGTTCAGTCGGGTGATGGTATGAAGAATTTTCTCGTAGATACCGAGAATGTAGGCCATGGTTCCTCCCGACACGCCGGGTATAATATCGGCCGTTCCCATACAGACACCCTTCATCGCCAGCATGAAGCGTTCCCGATCAGTCAACGAAAGCAATGCCGTCTCCGCCCAGGGCACCCGGATTCGCACCTGTTGCGCCACAAGTTCTGCCGCACGAACGAAATAGGGCGTCGCTGTCATTAAAGCAAAGGCGGGCAAAGAGAACATCAAAGAACCGACAACGACGTCGCTAAGCCAATGCGCACCGCTAACCAGGCGAGGCAGCACGGAAATAACAATACCCAGTCCCGCATATAAGGCGTAGCGCCTTCCGGCCAGGTAGATTAACAACAAGCCGAACATGCTTGCCACCATGCCGTGATCACTGGGGAAACTGTTATTGGATTTATCTTTCGTTTTTATCCATTCAACCTGTTCGGATATCCTCACCGGATCTTCTTGTACCAGCGTAGGACTGAGGCGCCTTTCTTCCAGCGGCAACCAGCCTGCCTGAGTTACAGTAAGCACAAAAATTGCCGCCAATAAACACAGGCAGGCGCGTTCAACAACCCTGGAGTTATAAACAGACCTTCCCCTGCGGATATAGGCGATAAAAAGCCCGGCAAAAAAAAGAGCCGGTACAATATCGAAGCTGCGATTGTTGGCAATGGCCCAGAATACAGACCAGGAGTGACTCTCCTTTAGGGAATCGTTAAAGGCCCAGAAAAGCCATATGTCTGCCGCATCCCACCACAAGCGCGTTGCCGGCCATTCAAACCAGCTCAGATACAGGAGTGCAGAAACCAGGAACGAGGCAACCAGTATAAACTGGATGCCATTTTTTGCGGGGCAAGGGAATTTCCTCCAAAATATTTGGGTATCTTCATACCGAATTCAATTCCATTGGCCAAGCAATTTCGGTTGGGAACTCGGAGCGGTCTTAAAGTTATAACGGTGGATCGATTCTTAAAACCGTCCGGCCTTCTGTAAAGGAGGTTTGGTTGGTGAATCTCCGGAATTCGGGAGAGCAAGAAAGGGTTCAGGGTTTAGTTGGATTGATCAAATAGAAAAATAAGCCGTGGCTCATTGCCGATAGGCCCAGCGCAATACGGCATCCTGAATTTCAACCCCCGCCAAACGGGTTGCATTCTCATGATTGATCAAGAGTACGATGATCAGATGACGCCCAGCAACGCTACGCACATAGCCGGCGATCGAGGACACGCCCTTGAGATAGCCTGTCTTGAGATGCATATTGCCCATTTCCGGATCTCCCACAAACCGCCTGCTCAGGGTTCCGTCCATCCCCGGGAGGGCCAAGGAAGAGATGTATTCGGGCATGAAGCGGCTGTGAAGGCCGAAACGGAGTATCCCTGCGAGCTGTCTGGCGGAGATCCGATTGGTGCGGGACAATCCCGCCGCGTTGTCCAGCACCAATCCGGCAGGGTCTATTCCCATCTCTTCCAGCATGGCAAAGATGGCCGTGTTGCCCTTAGCCGGTGTGCCGGGAGTTCCGTATAGCTCTGCACCCAGGGCCAGCTTCATATGCCGGGCCACGACATTAAGGCTCTTTTTGTTTACAAGACGTACCAAATCTCCCAGAGGTGGTGATTCATGTACGACCAAGGGTGTACCATGGGGATCAGGCACGGATCCCAATCGCCAAGCACCTTCCAGGGTGCCGCTCCACTGTTTCCAGAGAGCCGCAAACAGCCCGTAGGCATATACTTCAGGAGAAAGGAGTGTTCGCTGCAGACTGAAGGGTTCACAGAAACGCGATAATTCTCCCTCCAGTCGGATCAAGGGTTCCGGCCCGTTATATTCCACGTGAAAGATCACCCCGGGCTCAAAGCCTCCGCAGGGCCGGGAACCGACATTCAGGAGGTTTTCAACATGCAGTCCCGTCAAGGGTGGATCCAACGCCACCTCAACAAAATTGCCATTCTTGCCGACCCTGAAATCCATCTTAATGGCATTGAAATGCATCAGCAGTGGGTGAGGGGGCTGGTTATAGGAAAGGAATGGTTGTCCGTCGAAGTTGCCGGGATCCTCCAGCGGCAGCTCGAAATGGCTAAGATCAAAAACGAGATCGCCAAGGATGTGCTGGATTCCCTTTTGTCTCAAGGCACCGGCAAGTTTCCATACCTCACTGGAGACCAGGTAGGGATCCCCGCCGCCCCGGATATAAAGATCCCCCAGCAGTACGCCATCCACCACCGGCGCAAATGTATAAATTCGCGTCTTCCATGTATAGACAGGCGTCAGCTTTTCCAAGGCGGCCAGGGTGGTCAGAAGTTTGATGGCTGAAGCAGGGTTCCTCGGCACATCCGGATGGACGGACAAAAGAGGGGCTTCGTCCCCCACAGGCTGTATCCATAGGCTGACCGCGTCCACCGGAATCCGGTGGGTTTCCAGGACTTGGTGAACCTCGACCGGTATGGATTGCGCCGGAGCGGGTATCGGTATGCAGGTGGATAAGAAAAGCTAGAAAAGAGAAACAGATATGAATAATTTTCATGA
>CAYPKE010000012.1:0-27300 GCA_964411235.1 uncultured Syntrophales bacterium | reverse complement strand
AGAATCAGCCGGTACTCGGCTCGCGAGGTGAACATGCGATAGGGCTCATCGACACCCCGGACGATCAGGTCGTCCACCATCACCCCCATATAGGCGTCACCGCGATCAAGAACAAAGGGGGGGCGTCCCTGAACGGACAGAGCGGCATTGATGCCCGCCCACAATCCCTGCGCCGCCGCTTCTTCATACCCGGAGGTACCGTTGATCTGGCCCGCCAGGTAAAGCCCTCCGATTCGCTTGGTTTCCAGGGTTTGCCGCAACTGGGTCGGCTGGATGAAATCATATTCGATGGCATAAGCGGGTCTCATGATCTCGGCCTCTTCCAGGCCGGGCACACTGTGCACGAGCCGCTCCTGTAGATCCAGCGGCAGGCTGTTGCCCAGCCCCTTGGCGTACATTTCCTCCGTATCCAGGCCTTCGTATTCCAGCACCACGGGGTGACTCTCCTTTTCCGCGAAACGCATGACCTTGTCCTCCAGGGAGGGACAGTAACGGGCGCCGATGCCTCGGATCCGGCCGGAATAAAGCGGGGACAGGGTGATGTTTTCGCGGATCAGCTTATGGGTTGCGCCTTTCGTTGAACTGAAATAGGAGGGCCGGCGGTCCTTGCCCAGACGTTTCGTGGCATGGGAAAACGGTTCCGGATCGGGATCGCTGTCCTGGCGGGTCATCTTGGAAAAGTCGATGGTCGAAGCCTTCAGGCGGGGCGGCGTGCCCGTCTTCAGGCGCCCCGTCTCAAACCCGAGGGCGCGGAGGGATTCGGACAGGCCGATGGACGCAACCTCGCCGGCGCGGCCCGCGGAGTAATGCGCCGGACCGACATGGATGAGACCGTTGAGAAAGGTTCCCGTCGTGATGACAACAGCCTTGGCCCCGTAAAAGAAACCGGCCTGGTCGTAAACGCCGGCCACGCGGTCTCCTTCCGTCACCAGCTTTTCCACAAGGCCCTGACGCAAGTGCAGACGCGGCTGCTTCTCCAGGGTTGCCTTCATGGCCAGACGGTAAAGCTGCTTGTCGCACTGAACGCGTGTCGACTGGACGGCGGGCCCCTTGGAGGCGTTGAGCCGACGAAAATGGTTTGCCGTCAGGTCGGCTATCCTGCCCATTTCCCCTCCCAGCGCGTCGATTTCCTTGACGAGCTGCCCCTTCGCCAGGCCGCCGATCGCCGGGTTGCACGGCATCAGGGCAACGGCATCCAGGGAAATATTGAACAGCATAGTTTCGCAGCCCATGCGCGCTGCTGCCAGGGCCGCCTCACACCCCGCGTGGCCTGCACCGACCACTATAATGTCACAGCATTTTGAACCGTTCATGACTTACCGCCGAATCGCTTGCAGGAATGGCGCATATCTTATAGGATCACGTAAAAAAGACAACCCCAAAGAGGATATCCCGGATGCCTTCACCTTGCCACCCAAACCCCAAACGTTACTGCGATCTGAAGCATTACTGGCAGGAGTTGTTCGGCTGCCGCGTTTACAAGCTGCAGATCGATGCCGGTTTTACCTGTCCCAATCGCGACGGAACCGTCGCTTCCGGCGGGTGCTCCTACTGCGACGGCAGGGGTTCGAAACTCCGGCAGCAGGGGCCTCTGCCCACGGTTTCTCAGCAGATCATCGACGGGAAATGCCATTACACAGCCACCCGGAATGCCGAAAAATTCATGGCCTACTTTCAGACCTTCACCAACACCTATGCCCCGGTGGAACACCTGAAGGCCCTTTACGATGAAGCCCTAGCTGCGGATGACATCGTCGGGCTTTCCATCGGCACCCGGCCCGACTGCGTTCCCGAACCGGTCCTCGATCTTCTCCAGTCCTACATCGAGGAAAAGCATATCTGGCTGGAATTCGGTCTCCAGTCCATTCACGACAGGACGCTGCGCGCCCTCAATCGCGGTCATACGGCAACCCAGTTTCTCGATGCCGTCCACCGCGCGGCCGGTCGGAATATCCTGCTTTGCGTTCACATCATTGTGGGACTTCCCGGAGAAACCCGCGAGGATATCCTGGCCACCGCTCGCACACTGGCCGAGCTCCCGATCCGGGGAATCAAGATTCATTCCCTGCTGGCTCTGAAAGGAACCGCCTTGGGAAGGGATTACGAACGGGGCCTGTTGAACCTGTTCTCCCGCGAGAATTACATCGAAACCGTCTGTGACATTCTGGAAATCCTGCCGCCCCATGTTGTCATTCAGCGCCTGACCGCCGACGGCTACCGCGACATCTTCCTGGGGCCCGACTGGGCTGTCAACAAGATGGCGGTACTCAACGGCATCGACCGGGAACTGGCGCGACGCAACACTTTTCAGGGATGCCGCCGAAGTCCGAACGGATCGGATGGAACCACCGGGCGTTGTTTTGACATTGACAACAACGGCAAAACATGATACCGGGGGTTCACAAGTTGCCGTATTTCCTTAGCATATGCAGCGGGCTGTCTCTGGACGGCCGGTTTGCCGCAACGGCAGCCATCATCCATTCCCGGAAGGTGTGACCATGGACAATATTCGACGTATACTGCTGGTTTTCGTTCTGTTTTCCGTCATGGTTTTCCCGGTCGGAAAAGCCCTGTGCAGTGACACCGTATCGGCACCGTCACTCATTACGGAATCGGGTTTCATTACCGGTTTCGGCAATGCGACGATTCATGAGGGGGACTACCAGACCGCGCTGCTGGTCTGGCACCTGGGCCTGAACCTCGATCGCTTTTTTCCCTCTCTCAAAAACCACCGGGGAACGCTTTCCTTTTTCATCGAGCCGCAATTCAACCCCGTCTTCAATCCGGAAACGGACTTTGAGTTTGGATTGGGAATCGGTCTTCAGTACCAGTATCCGTTCTCGGATAGGCTGTCTTTCTACGCGCTGGGCAGCATGGGACCTCATTACATCTCCGTCGTCACCCGCAAACAGGAAAACGGCTTCATCTTTGCGGACACTCTCGGGGCGGGGCTTTATTTTCATCTGACCGGCCGGTCGGCCCTCAACGTGGGATACCGGTTCCGCCACATGTCCAATGCCGATTTCAACAAGCCGAACGGCGGCATCGAATCGCACTTCGGCGTTATCGGCTATTCGGTGTTCTTCCCTTGATGACCGAAGGCAGGAAGCCATGACAGTCAGTAAAGAATTGCTCGATCTTCTGGTTTGCCCGAAATGCAAGGAAAAAGTCCGGCTCAACGAAAAGGGCGATGGTTTGACTTGTGCGACCTGCCGCCTGATCTACGAGATCCGGGACGGCATCCCCATCATGCTCATCAGCGAGGCCAGGAAACTTCCCGGAAGCGATCCTGCCTGACATCCGCGAATCTTCAACGCCCGGCACCAGAAAGCATGTCTCCTTTGGCACCTCCGCTGTTTCTTTTCGCGACTCACAGCAAGGTATGACATTGCACCGCGCTACTCCCAGTCATTGAGAATATCCGCAACGTGTTCGAGATCCCCGGCCGTCAGTTCGGAATGCAGGGGAATGGGAAAGAGCCTCGTTGCGTAATCTTCGCTGACGGGAAAGTCGCCGGCCCGATATTGCAAATCCGCCGACTCCGGCAGGAAAGGCAGGACGTCTCCACAGCCCTCCTGCAGTGCGATATCTGCTTTTCCGAGCTTCTCCAGAATTTTTGCACGATCTTCGTCCGATTCCGTCAGGAGGCAATAACGCGACCAGGCGGGCGAAACGCCCCTCAGGGCATAGGGCGTCACCAGCAGGGGATTTGCATCCAGGTAGGTTGTGTAGCGGTGGGCGATCTCGCGGCGCCGGCTGATTTCCGCGGGAAAGCCCGCGAACTTTTCCAGGATCGCCTTGGCCTGCAAGGGATTCATATCCGCAATCTCCGTCCGGAACTGCGCCTTGACAGCTCCCTCCAGGCGCATCGCCCGCAATTTATCGGCAATGTCATCCTGATCGGTAAAACAGATGGCGCCCCCCTGCGGAGACCACAGGGTCGCTTTCGCGGAAAAGGATGTCAAACCGATGTTCCCGAAGAAACAGGCGGGGCGCCCCCGGTATTCCGCACCGAACGCCTCGGCGGCATCCTCGATGAGGAAAAGACCGTGCGCATCGGCAATCTTCTTGATGGCTTCGTATTCGGCGGGCATGCCGAACAGATCCGTCGCCACGATCCCCCTTGATACAAGAGGTCCGGCCGGCATTCCGGCCGGCAGGGGGTGAATTGACGCATCCCTCTTTGCCAATGCCGTCACGGCTTTCTCCAGCTGTTCGGGATCGAGGGTGAAGGTTGTCTGTTCAATATCGACAAAGACCGGCGTGGCCCCTAGTGTGCGGATCGCCGACAGGAATGCCGCTTCTCCGAACGCGCTGATCAGAATCGCGTCCCCCGGTCCAATCCCGCAGCTTGCCAGCGCCATAAGCCTGGCGTCTTTGATATCGGCACAGGCAACGGCATGTTTAATCCCGCAGAATGCAGCCAGTTTCGCTTCCAGTTCCCGGGCATCCGGATTCAGGCGAATCCGGTCATCAGCATGCCCCCCGCTTGTGTCGCGATGGTCGGTGTTCATGATTTCCCCCTTTTTCAGCGGCCTTGATCCCCGCTGCTTTTCGGAGCGGAACGCGTGGCAAGGCTTTCACGGTGTATCGCTCCTGTGGTTTTTCAATATCCGAAAATGGATTTATTCCGGCTTTCAATCCCCCATTAAAATCCCTGCCGGAGGCTGTTCCGGGCGGCGTCCAGGGTGTTGCTGAGCAGCATGGCGATGGTCATGGGCCCCACGCCGCCGGGAACAGGCGTTATGAAAGAACTGCGCGGCGCCGCTTCGCTGAACGCCACATCACCGACAAGGCGCCCGCCCTCCAGGCGGTTGATCCCCACGTCGATCACCACCGCACCCTCCCGGACCATGTCGCCGCGGATCATCTCGGCCTTTCCGGCGGCAGCCACGAGAATGTCCGCCCGGCGTGTCACTTCGGCCAGGTCTTTCGTCTTCGTATGACAGACCGTAACCGTTGCATGACGGGCAAGCAGCATCAAGAACAGGGGTTTCCCGACGATGTTGCTCCGCCCGACAATCACCGCTTCCCTGCCCGCAATCGGAATGTTCGACCGGTCAAGAAGCGCCATGATCCCCTGGGGAGTGCAGGCCATATGACAGGGCTGCCCCGTGAGCAGGCGCCCGATGTTGACCGGATGGAATCCGTCGACGTCCTTCGCCGGGTCGATCGCCTCGATAATGTGGGCCGCGTCGATATGCCCCGGCAGGGGAAGCTGGACAAGAATGCCGTGGATGGCCGGATCACGGTTGAGTTCGTCGATCATGGCCAGAACTGTTTTTTCGTCCGTCGCCGCGGGAAGCTTGTACTCCCGCGAGTAGAAACCCGCCTCATGGCAGGCATTTTCCTTACGCCTGACATATATCTGGGAAGCCGGATCCTCCCCCACCAGCATGACGGCCAAGCCCGGAACGATACCCGTCTCCTGCTTCAACTGTTCGGTCTTCGCCTTAATCTCGCTGCGGATCTCCTGGGATATTTTGTTGCCGTCGATAATCGTGGACATGAAAGGCCTCCCTCGGGTGAGTCTGGAATCGGGGAAACGGCACGCCAAAGCGTTCGCGACCCCCGACGGGGCTTATAGCGGAAAACGCCTAACCAGGCAAGAAAAAAGCGAATTGACGCCGGCGGCAGGCAGGCAAAAGCCATTTTAGTGATTGATAATTATCACCCTCCTGTGCTAAGAGGAGCCCAAACTAAAAAGGCGGTCTGTCACCATGGATCTGGGAAACATGCTTGAGGCGAGCCGGGAACGTTTCGGCCAAAATATCGCGATGATCTACGAAGGCAAATCCTATAACTACGAGGATCTGGACCGCGCCGTCAACGCCATGGCAAACCATTTTCTTGCCGCCGGTCTCGGCAAGGGTGACAAGGTCGCCCTGATGCTGCCCAACTGCCCGGAATTTGTCATTGCCTACTTTGCCGCCGTCAAGATCGGCGCCGTGGCGGTGACGCTGAACATCATGTCCACGTCCCATGAACTGCAGCACCTGCTCGAGGACTGTGATGCTAGGTTCTTCATTACGGAAGAAATCATGGCGGGAAAGTTTGAAGCCATCCGGGATCGTCTGCCTCTCCATCCGGAGCTGATCTCCACCAAGGGGCCCGACAAGGCATGCCTTTTCTGGAACCTGGTCGCCAACGGCAAAACCGCCCTCGAAAGGGAGGAACTCGCCCCCGACGACCCGGCGGTGATCATCTACACGGCAGGCCTCACGGGAAAGCCTCTCGGCGCGGTTCTAACGCACAAAAATCTTCTGAGCCAGTCCGTTCTGGTCCGGGATCTCTACCATTCGACGGAAAAGGACCGCAGCCTGGCCGTCATCCCGCTTTTCCATTCCTTCGGGGCCGCTGTGAACATGCTGGCGGCGCTCCGCATCGGGGCGGGGATCGTCCTGATGGACCGTTTCAGCGTCGAGGCGATTCTGAAGAGCATCGACCAGGACAAGGTGACCTATATCGCTGCTGTACCACGGCTGTTTCTGGGTTTGGCTTTGAGCCAGGAGATCGACCAGTATGATCTGCGTTCCCTCGATTTCTGCATCACCGGGGGCGCCGCCATGCCGCCTGAATACATTTCCGTCTTCGAGCAAAAGTTCCCCGTCATTCTGCGGGAGGGGTACGGCCTGACGGAGGCCTCCCCGGTTTGCGCCTGCCACCGCCGCGGCGAAGCCCACAAGCCCGGGTCGATCGGCGTTCCCATTCCGGGCGCGGAAATCCGCATCGTCGATGAAGACGGCAACGAGATGCCGCGCAACACCGTTGGCGAGCTCATCGTCAAGGGGGACAACGTCATGAAGGGTTACTATAAGGATGAAGCGGCGACGGCCCAGGTGATCAGAAACGGTTGGCTGCATACGGGTGACCTGGCCAGGATGGATGAGGACGGGTTCATCTTCCTCACGGGCCGCAAGAAACGCATGATCATCACCAGCGGGTTTAACGTGTATCCCCGGGAAGTGGAAATGGTCCTGGAAATGCATCCCGCCGTCCGGAAGGCCAGGGTGGTCGCCAAGCCGGACCTGATGCGCGGCGAAGTCGTCAAGGCGCTGGTCGTTAAGCATCCGGACGACACCACCGACGAAAAACACATCATGAAGCACTGCCGCGCTTATCTTGCCTCCTACAAGCTCCCCCGGGACCTGGAATTTGTCGTGGAGATTGTGGATTAGACCAGGAAGACACGAATCCCCGCGCGCGAATGGGGACCCGTTGTTTTCTGACCGTAAATATTAAACCGATTTTTTGAAAGGAGAAGTTACATGAAAGACGTGGTTATCGTAAGTGGAGCAAGAACAGCCGTCGGCAGCTTCGGCGGATCTCTCAAGGGAGTACGCACGGTAGATATCGGCGCCCTGGTTATCAGGGAAGCCATCAAGAGGGCAGGATTGCGGCCTGCCGTAAATGACATGATCAATGCCTGCCGGCCCGATGTATTTGCCGGTACGGATATGACGGAGATCAATAAGAAATTTTACAATTACGATTCCTCCCTGAATCCCGTTTATTTTGATGAGTGCATCATGGGTAATGTCGTTCAGGGCGGTCAAGGGCAGAATACGGCCCGTCAGGCATCCATCTATGCCGGTCTTCCCGAAGAAACAAACGCCATGACCGTCAACAAGATCTGTGCCTCCGGTATGAAAGCGATTACTGTGGCGGCGCAGGCTATCATGGCTGATACGGCTGATATCATCGTTGCCGGCGGTATGGAAAACATGAGTAATGTACCCTACCTCTTTCCCAATGCGCGTTGGGGATACCGTATGAACATGCCCTTTGGTGAAATTGTGGATATGATGGTTTTTGATGGTCTTTATGAGATTTTCAACGGTTACCACATGGGCATGACGGCGGAAAACATCGCCAACAAGTACGGCATTTCCCGCCAGGAGCAGGACGAGATGGCTCTCCTGAGCCACCAGCGCGCCCGTGCCGCCATTGCATCGGGGGCTGTCGCCGACGAAATCGTTCCGGTCGTTATCCCCTCCAAGAAGGGGGACACGGTCTTCGAAGTCGACGAAAGACCTATGGACACCAGTCTCGAAAAGATGGCGAAACTGGCGCCGGCCTTTATCAAGACCGGTTCGGTTACGGCCGGCAATGCCTCCGGCATCAATGATGCTGCCGCGGCAGTCGTCGTAATGAGTGCGGAAAAGGCAAAGGAACTTGGCCTGAAGCCCCTGGCGAAAATCAAAGGGTTCGCTGCGGGCGGTGTCGACCCCGCTTACATGGGTCTCGGCCCCATTCCGGCCACCCGCAAGCTCTTCAAGAAACTCGGCCTCACCATGAAGGACATGGACATCGTGGAACTGAACGAAGCCTTCGCCTGCCAGGCCATTGCCTGCGTACGTGAACTGGGCGTCGACATGGACAAGTGCAATATAAACGGCAGCGGGATCTCCATCGGACATCCCATCGGCTGCACCGGTGCCCGCATCACCTACAGCCTGGCCATGCAGATGCAGAAGAAAAATGCCAATCTCGGTCTCGCCACGCTTTGTATCGGCGGCGGGCAGGGGATGGCGATTGTCCTGGAAAAAGCCTAGTTAAAGTTGAGGCGGCAGCTTCAAAAAAAAGAAGCAGGTAAGCCGCTTGCTCCACATCACCTTTAACCCAATCTCTCACGTCCCGTACCTTAAGTGCGGGGCGTGAGGATTCTTTTTCCCGAACCTAAAACAACCAAGGAGCATGTTATGGAATTCCAAAACATTATCTTTTCCGTGGAAAACGGCATTGCGACCATCACCTTCAACCGGCCGAAAGCCCTGAATGCCATGAATGGCGAAACCATGAAGGAGCTTTACGAGGCGGCCCTGGCCTGCAAAAACGACAGTGCCGTCAAGGCGGTCATTCTTACCGGGGCGGGCGAGAAAGCCTTCGTAGCCGGCGCCGACATCGCCCAGATGCAGAGCATGAAGCCCGTCGACATCCTTTCCTTCATGGAGTTGGGCCATGAAACGATGCGCCTCATCGAAACGATGCCCAAGCCTTCCATCGCGGCTGTCAACGGTTTCGCCCTGGGCGGGGGCACCGAGATCACCATGGCCTGCGATATGCGCTTCGCCTCCGAAAAGGCCGTCTTCGGACAGCCGGAAATTCTGCTGGGCATCATTCCCGGATGGGGCGGCACCCAGCGGCTTTCCAGACTCATCGGCATGGGGCGGGCCAAAGAGCTGATCCTCAGCGGCGAGCAGATAAGCGCCCAGCGGGCCTATGAGATCGGCCTGGTGAACCGCGTTTATCCCCAGGAGTCGCTCCTGGAGGAAACCAGGAAATTCGCGGCGAAACTGGCGGGGCTTCCCGGCTTCGCCGTCAAGATGGCCAAACATGCCGTCAATTACGGCTACGACATCGGGATCGACAGCGCCAACCGTCTGGAAATGCAGTGTATTGCCCAGTGCTTCAGCACGGATGACCAGAAGGAGGGCATGTCGGCTTTCCTGGAGAAGCGGAAAGCCGTCTTCACAGGCCGTTAACGAGAAAGAGAAAGAGGCGTCTTATGGGACCGGAACTGATTGACAGCCTGATTGTCAGGAATGAATCGAAGATCGTCTACCTGATCATGGACGGCCTGGGAGGCCTGCCCCGGGAAGAGGGCGGGATAACCGAGCTGGAAACGGCCAGGACTCCCAACCTGGACGCCCTGGCCCGGCAGTCCGCCTGCGGCCTGCTCGACCCCATCGGTTACGGAATTACGCCGGGCAGCGGCCCCGCCCATTTCTCCCTCTTCGGCTACGATCCCGTCAAAACCAATGTCGGCCGGGGGCTGCTGTCCGCAGCCGGGGTTGATTTCCCGATCACGGACCGGGACCTTTTCATGCGCGTCAACTTTGCCACTATCGACGGGGACGGCCGGATCATCGACCGCCGGGCGGGACGGATCGCTACCGATGAAAACCGGCGGATCTGTAGCAAAATCAAAGGCAGGATCAAGCTGCCGGAGGGGATCGAAGCCTTCTTTGAAACGGAAAAGGAACACCGGGGACTTTTCGTGTTGCGGGGCGACAATCTGCGCGAAGAAATTGCGGAAACGGACCCCCAGAAAACCATGGCCTACCCCCACCGACCTATGGCGCTGATTCCGGATGCGGAAGGGACGGCAGCGTTGATCCAGTCCCTGATGGACCAGTGCAAAACCATCCTGTCCGACGAAAAACAGGCCAACATGGTCCTTTTCCGGGGCTATTCGCGCCTGCACCGTTTTCCCGGCCTGACGGAGCGGTTCGGCCTCAACGCCCTGGCCATCGCCAGCTATCCCATGTACCGGGGCATCGCCCGGCTTCTGGGAATGACCGTCGCCCCGCCCACGGCAACCGTCGAGGACGAAATTCGGGTCCTCGAGACATATTACGGAGACCATGACTTCTTCTTCGTGCACGTCAAGCCGACGGACTCGCGCGGCGAAGACGGCGATTTCGACGCGAAGGTCAAAGTAATCGAGGAGGTCGACATGTTTATCCCCAGAATCAGAGCCCTGAACCCGGATGTGCTTGTCGTGACGGGAGACCATTCGACACCGGCGGTGCTGGCCGGCCACAGTTGGCATCCCGTGCCGGCGATGCTTTACGCGAAAACCTGCCGGCCCGACAGCGTCGTCCGCTTCGGCGAACGGGACTGCACGGGGGGCGGCCTGGGGAGATTGCCCATGGTCTATCTCATGGGGCTGGCCCTGGCCCATGCACGGCGCCTGGAAAAGTTCGGCGCTTAGCCCATAAAAAAGGAAAAGGGGCCGCAGGGGCCCCTTTTCTTATGGTTAAAACTCTCCCAACCTCGCTAAACCGGGGCAAACGTCATCCGATTCTATTTCTTACCCCGCTTCGCCAGGTCTTCGTCCCGCAACGCCTTCCGTAATACTTTCCCGACCGTCGTCTTGGGCAGCTCGCTGCGGAATTCGATCTCCGTCGGCAGCTTGTAGACGGCCAGCCGCGTCTTGCAGTAATTGATAAACTCCTGCGCCGTCGCCGTCTCCCCTTCCTTGAGGACGACGAACACCTTGACGTTTTCACCGCGTTTGGGATCCGGAATCCCGATGGCACAGGCCTCCTGAACCTTCGGATGGCCGTAGAACACCTCGTCGATCTCACGGGGATAGACGTTGAAGCCGCCGGACAGGATCATGTCCTTCTTCCGGTCCACGATATAAAAGTAGCCGTCTTCGTCCATAACGGCGATATCGCCGGTGTAGCACCACCCGTCCCGCAGGGTGTTGGCCGTTTCCTCCGGCTTGCCCTTGTAGCCCCGCATCACCTGAGGGCCCTTCAGCACAAGTTCGCCCGATTCGCCTACGGGCATCTCGCGAGTGCCCTCCTCGATATCCACGATCCGGGCCAGGGTATCTGAAATCGGCACGCCAACACTTCCCACCTTGCGGGCGCCACCGGCGAAAGGGTTGATATGGGTCACCGGCGACGTTTCCGTCATGCCGAAACCCTCGACGATGACGGCCCCCGTCGCCGCCTCGAATTCACGGATCACATCCACCGGCAGGGGCGCGCTCCCGGAAAAGGCTCCGGTCATGCCCTTGATGTTCGTTTTTTTGAGGTTCGGATGGCTGAGAAGCCCGACATACATCGTCGGCACCAGGGGCGCGAAGGTGGGATGATGCTTCTTGATGGCATTCAAAAGCGGCTCGGGCTGCGGCTTGGGAACGAGAATCTGGGGCCACCCCATGTGGACGGCAAAGTTCATGCACGCCGTCAAGCCAAAGACATGAAAATAGGGAAGTGCCCCCAGCATGACCTCCTTCCCCCGTTCGAGCTTGGGAAACCAGGCCGCCGCCTGCTGAACCTGCTTGCTCAGGTTGGCATGGGTCAACTCCACCCCCTTGGATACGCCCGTGGTCCCGCCCGTGTACTGATACATGGCGACGTCGTTGAAACCGAGGGAGATCTCCCTCGTGTAGGGCTCCTGATGCGCGATACAGTCTTTCCAGTAATGGACGTTGGGCGCCGGCTTGACCGCCGCCGCCAGGCGCTTCTTTTTTGCCACCAGGGGGAAGAGCAGGTTTTTCGGAAAAGGCAGATAATCGCCGATGGAGGTGATCACGATCTGCTTGATGTTCGTCTTCTGTCGCAGATCGATCATCCGGTTGGCCAGCAGGTCGATGGCAACGAGCACCTTGGCCCCCGAATCGCTGAACTGGTATTCCAGTTCACGATCCGAATAGAGGGGATTGTTCATCACGGTGATGGCACCGATCTTCATGATCGCATAATAGGCCACCACGCATTGAATCATGTTGGGCAGGATAATGGCCACGGCATCGCCGCGCTTGACGCCGTAGGAAACGAGGCAACCGGCGAAGCGGTCAACCATGTCCTGCATCTGCCTGAAAGTCAGCTTATAGCCTTCAAAGATCAGCGCCGTCCGGTCGGGAAATGCCCTTGACGTGCGGGCCAGAATATCCGGAAGACAAATTTCCTCATAGGAAATGAATTCGGGAACGCCCTTTTCGTAATGCTTTAACCAGGGTTTCTGCAGATAGGGACTTTCTTCCGCCATGACGCCTCCTTTGTTATTGGTCTGCTGTTGCACTACAAGGTTAAACCCCGCCCCGCCTTTGCGCAGGACTTGTCGCATTGCCGCGAACGGCCACGCCGTGGCGCGGCCCGTTCCGGTCGTTCAAAAGAAGACTGCCGTCCCCCGGTCTAAATCTTGATGGTGGAATTGTTAAGGAAACTGAGCGTTTTGTAACACAGGGAGAGACCGCAACGCAAGGGAGAATCGTTTCTGCCTGAAAGATCACAAAAAAACCCCCGACCGCCCAGCGGTCAGGGGTTACAATGTTAAGCGTTTACCAAAGGCGCTATTCCTTATCCATGGCCTTCCAGACGATCTCGGCGATATCCAGGGCCACCATGCTCTCTTCTTTCTTGCGGTCCTTGATGCCGTCGCTCATCATGGTCAGACAGAAAGGACAGGCCACGGCAATCGTATCGGCCCCGGCCGCGATCGCCTGATCAGTCCGCATATCGTTGATCCGCTCACCGATGTCCTCCTCCATCCACATTCTCGCCGCACCGGCACCGCAGCAGAAGCTCCGGGCCATGTTGCGCTCCATCTCGGTCATCCTCAGGCCGGGGACGGCGCTCAGGATGCGCCGCGGCTGATCGTAGATGCCGTTGTAGCGGCCGAGGAAACAGGAATCGTGGTAGGTGAAGGCCCCCTGCACCGGCTTTTTGAGGGAGATCTTCCCCTTCGCGATCAGGTCGGCAATGATCTCCGTATGATGATAGACTTCGAAGTTCCCGCCAAAATGCGGGTAATCCTTCTTCAGGGCATTGTAGCCATGGGGACAGGTAGTGATGATCTTTTTCACCCCGTAACCGTTCATGACCTCGATATTCATCTGGGCCATGGTCTGATAGAGATACTCGTTACCGCCGCGCATGGCCGAATCGCCGCAGCAGCCCTCTTCCGCCCCCAGAATACCGAAGCTGACCCCTGCCGCCTGGAGAATCTTCGTAAAGGCCACTGTCACCTTCTTGCCCCGGTCGTCGAAGGACCCGGAACAGCCCACGTAAAAGAGATATTCGACATTCGCATCTTCCGCCAGGCTCTTGACGCCGAGATCCGCCGCCCATTCGGCCCGGAGGTGGGCGCCGATGCCCCAAGGATTGGAGTTATTTTCCATGTTCCGGAAGGTCAACTGCAACTCCGGCGCAAAATCCGCTTCCATGAGCACCTTGTACTGCCTCATCCCGACCACTTTCGGCACATGCTCAATGTCGGCGGGACAGTTTTCCATACAGTACATACAGTTCGTACAGGCCCACAGTTCATGAAGATCGACCGCCTCGCCGACCAGGGCTTTTTCGGTCGGCTCCGCCGCCGGCTGAAGGTTATCGACCACAGCATCCACCTTGTCGAGCCATCGGAGGAAGAAGTTCTTCTTCCCCGCCGCCGCCTTCGCTTCCGGATCCGCCTCGAGAGCCGCCTTCTTCTCGGCAATCGCCGCCGGGACTTTCTCCAGCCAGAAGTTCTTCACATCCTGGGTCAGCTTTTTCGGGGATAGGGGCTTGCCCGACAGATACGCGGGACAGCCGTCCTGGCAGCGGCCGCACTTCGTACAGGCGTCACCGTCAAAAATCTGCTTCCAGGTGAAATCCTGTATCTGGCCTACACCGAAAGACTCGGCGTTCTCAAAATCCTGGATCGGTTCCAACTGGCCCGTGGGCTGCATTGTCTTCATATACTGGTTGGCAGGTGTCGTGAAGATGTGGAGCAGCCGCGAGTAGGGAATGTAGGCGATAAACCCAAGGGAAATGAAAGTATGGATCCACCACATCCACTTGTGCATCATTTCGGCGGTGCTGATCTGGACACCGGCGAACATGTGGGCCACGCCGTAGCCGACAAATGACCATATCTCCCAGGGGGGCATCCCAGTGCCGTAAATGCGCAGGCCCTCGACGAGGAACCCGGTGATAATAATAGCCGCCAGCAAGATGAGGACGATGGCGTCATCGGCTTCGTTGTCCGGCTTGCCCCGGTAACCCAGGCGGTCGGGCCGGGTAATATATCGCCGGTCGATGGCCATGAAGGTCCCGATGAGGACACAGAGACCGAAGATTTCCATCAGCAGGGAGAAGATGAGGTAGACGTTTCCGCGCAGGAAGTGCCACCCGAGGGGGCCGGCGACGTGGTGCTCCGTGGCGTCGAAGGCGGCCCCAAAGAACAGCACGATGAACCCGAAAAAGATCAGGCCGTGCATCACACCGGGATAGGGTTCCTTGAACGTGTTGAACTGCAGGAGCGCATTTTTGAACAGGTATTTGAGCCGCTCGCGCATGTTCGCGAATCGATTTTCCTGTTCGGCCTTGCCCAACGCCTGCCACATGCGCAAGCGCCGATAAAAACCGTAGGCCATGATCGCCAGGGCGATCGCCGCAAAGAAATAGAGGAGCAGCTCATAAGATTCGGCATTCCAGAAAACCTGCCTCCCCTCGTTCCCGACGGAAAAATTCCCATATTCCATAACGCCTCCGTAAGTCAATCTATGCTGAAGCAAAAGGCCGCGTTTGCTTCTTTGAGAACACCCCGCCCATCATGACGACAGGCGGGGTGTTTCATGGTCATTCAGTCCTCCCGGAGCAACCGGGCAGCAAAATCAGATCCGCCCTTAGGCCAGAAGCTTCCTGCATTCCTTCGTCAGTTCGGGAACGAATTTGAACAGGTCTTCCACAACCCCGTAATCCGCCTTCGCGAAGACCGGGGCCTCCGCATCCTTGTTGACAGCCACGATCACCTTGGAAGAGCTCATCCCCGCCAAATGCTGGATCGAGCCGGAAATACCGCAGGCGATGTAAAGATTCGCCGAAACGATCTTGCCCGTCTGCCCGACCTGGTCCGTCTGGGGCCGCCATCCGGCGTCCACCGCCGCACGGGACGCGCCGACCGTGGCGCCCAGGACATCCGCCAGCTCTTCCAGGACCGCAAACCCGTCAGGACCCTGCATGCCGCGCCCGCCGGACACGATGACGTTGGCTTCCGTCAGGTCGACCTTGCCGCTGGTCTCCTTCTGCACCTCGAGGACCTTCGCCTTCACCTGGGAGGCATCCACACCGGCGTCGAATTTTTCGACGGCGCCGGCCTTCGCATTCTCCGCTGCCGCGAACACATTGGGCCGCAGGGACGCCATCTGGGGGAAGGAAGAAATCATGACTTCCCCGTAGCACTTGCCCGCGTACATGGGCCGGACGGCCACCAGCTTGCCCCCGTCAAGACGGAGGGCCGTGCAGTCCGTCGCCATCCCCGTGGCCAGTTTCCCGACCAGGCGGGACGACAGGTCCTTCCCCTGGGCCGAAGCACCCAACAGCAGGATCGCCGGGTCCTTTTCCTTCACAATCTTCGCGACCGCGATCGCATGGGCGTCCGTCGTATAGGGCTCGAAGACGGGATTGTCCGCCACAAAAACCTTGTCCACACCGTATTTCCCCAGTTCACCCGCAATGCCTTCCACGCCGGAACCGACCAGAACAGCGCACACCTCTTCGCCCAGTTCGTCGGCCAGCTTCCGCGCCGCGCTTGCAAGCTCGAAGGAGATCTTACGGAAGGCGCCTTCTCTCTGTTCCGCTACTATCCATACACCTTTAGCCATTTTCATTACCTCCGTATATCCTTTGATTAAATAACCTTCGCCTCTTCCCGCAGCAACTTCGCAAGCTGAGCGGCCTTCGCGGCCGGATCATCGCCGGCGATGATCTTTCCAGGAGGCCTGGCCGGAGGTGGTACGAATTTCACGACTTTCGCCTTGTCCTGCGCGGTCACTCCCAGCGCGGCGGCGTCCTTGATGTCCACGGGCTTTTTCTTCGCCTTCATGATTCCCGGCAGGGAGGCGTAGCGGGGTTCGTTCAAACCCTTCTGCGCCGTCAGCACGCAGGGGAGAGAGCATTCGATCACGAGCTGCGCCCCTTCGATGGCCCGCATCACCTTCACCGAACTGTCCGCGACCTCGACCTTGGTGACCAGAGTCGCCTGCGGGAGGTCCAGCATTTCCGCCAGGATGGAGCCGACCTGACCGCTGTCGTCGTCGATCGCCCGCTGCCCACAGAAAATCAGATCGCAGGGGACGGTCTTGATTGCCGCCGCCAGCGCAGCCGCCGTCGTGTAGGCATCACCGTTATTCAGGGATGCGTCATCGATATGGATCCCCTTGTCCGCGCCCATAGCCAAGGCGGTCCGGATGCTTTCCATCGCTCTTGCCGGTCCGAGGGTGACGATCGTTACCTCTCCGCCGTGCTTTTCCTTCAACCTGAGGGCCTCTTCCACGCCGAATTCGTCGTAGGGGTTCATGACCCACTTGATGCCGCCCTCTTCAATCCCCGATCCGTCGCTTTTCACCTTGATCAGGGTTTCCGTATCCGGCACCTGCTTTACACATGCAATGATATTCACTTCATCCTCCTCATTTTGGGTACTTCGGGTGCAAGGCATGCTCACCCCTGGTACGCCGATTGATGTTTCCGGTTTCCCGGAGCATGCCGGGAAACCGGAAACGCATTACAGGATTACAGTCTGTTCTTCACGAGGTCGTCCACGACGGTCGGGTCGGCCAGGGTGCTTGTGTCACCGAGGTCGTCGATCTCGTTGGCGGCCACTTTCTTCAGAATCCGGCGCATAATCTTGCCGCTTCGGGTTTTGGGAAGCCCCTGGGCCCACTGGATCTTCTCCGGCGTGGCGATCGGGCCGATAACCGTCCGGACATAGGCGACCAGTTCCTTCTTCAGGTCTTCAGAAGGCTCGAAGCCGGTCTTCAGGGTAACGTAGGCGTAGATCGACTGGCCCTTGATCTCATGGGGATACCCGACGACGGCGGACTCGGCGATCTTCTCATGGGCGTTCAGGGTCGCCTCGATTTCGGCGGTGCCCATTCTGTGGCCGGACACGTTGATGACGTCGTCGATGCGGCCCGTGATGCGGTAGTAGCCTTCCGCATCGCGGAGGGAGCCGTCACCGGTGAAGTAGTTGCCCGGATAGGACTCGAAGTAGGTTTCTTCGTACTTCTTGTGGTCGCCAAAGATGGTCCGGGTGATGCCGGGCCAGGGTCGCTTGATGACCAGGGCGCCGCGGGTGACCATGTCCGTCTGCTCCTCACCGGTCTGGTCGTCGTAGATCGAGGGGACAACGCCCATGAGGGGCTTGGCCGCCATGGCGGGCTTCACATCGATCGCGCCGGGAAGCGGCAGGATCATGTGGCCGCCCGTTTCGGTCTGCCACCAGGTGTCGACGATCGGGCAGCGGCTGCCGCCGATCTTGGTGAAGAACCAGTGCCACGCCTCGGGGTTCAGGGGCTCGCCGACGGACGCGATGATCCGCAGGGAAGACAGGTCGATCCCCTTCAGCCACTCGTCGCCTTCCTTGGCGATGGCACGGATGGCCGTGGGGGCGGTGTAGAAAATGTTGACCTTGTACTTCTCGACAACCTGCCAGAAGCGGCTGTAGGTAGGATAGTTCGGCACGCCCTCGAACATGACCGACGTGGCGCCGCAGCACAGGGGGCCGTACACGATGTAGCTGTGGCCCGTGACCCAGCCGACGTCGGCGGTGCACCAGAAGATGTCTTCCTCGTGGTAGTCGAAGTCGTACTTGAAGGTGTAGGCGGCGAACGTCAGGTAACCCGCCGTGGTGTGGAGGGCGCCCTTGGGCTTGCCGGTGGAGCCGGAGGTGTAGAGGATGAACATGGTGTCTTCCGCGTCCATCCACTCGGGCTCGCAGTTCGCATCCACCGTGGCCATTTCTTCATGCCACCAGAGATCGCGGCCTTCCTTCCAATCGCACTGGATCTTGCCGCCCACGCGGTTGACCACGATGCACTTCTCGATCGTCGGGCACTCGGCCATGGCCACATCGGCGTCCTTCTTCTGGGGGACGGCCTTGGCGCCGCGGAAGGTGCCGTCGCAGACGACCAGCAGTTTCGACGAGCTATCCTGAATGCGGACCGACAGGGCGTCGGAGCTGAAGCCGCCGAACACGACGCTGTGGATGGCGCCGATACGGGTGCAGGCCAGCATGGCGATCACGGCTTCCGGAACCATTGGCATGTAAATGCAGACCACGTCGCCCTTCTTGATGCCCTGCTTCTTCAGGACGTTGGCGAACTTGCAGACTTCCGTGTACAGTTCCTGATAGGTGTAGGCCTTGTCCTCGCCGGGCTCGTTGCCTTCCCACTGGATGGCGACCTTGTTGCCCCGCTTTTCCAGCTGGCGGTCCAGGCAGTTATAAGATACGTTCAGTTTCGCACCCTCGTAATACTTAACATAGATGGGACCCTTGCGGACGTCGAAATTGTAATCCTCGACCTTGTCCCACTTCTTGAAGAAGGTCACTAGCTCATCGGCCTGCTTCGCCCACCACGCCGCCGGATCGGCCTGCGCTTCGGCGTAGAGCTTGTTGTACTGCTCCAGGCTGTTGATGTAGGCGATTTCCCTGACCCGGTCCGGTACCGGATAACGTTCCTTCAATACGACTTCTTCTGCCATTTCTTTTCATTACCTCCCTTTGTTGTTGTTGATACGTCCTTTAAATCTTCCCACCTGAAATTGAGGAAGACGCAGGGCGGTCCCTGCTTTTTTCCTGCGATGCCGCCTTCGCTTCGATCCTTGCCATACCGGCCGGCCGACCAGACGGTCACCCCGCCTCAGCCATCACCGCCGGCTTTCGTGCGAAACCCGGCGCCGATCCCAAAATTTCCGCATCCTTAAGGCTCCCGGAGTCCTGTTTTTACCCCGCCGGGAGAAACGGCGAACCTGCTGCTCTTTGCCTTTTTTCTCAACGAAGACGACGGCTTCGGCATGCGGTGGCACGCCACCGCATGCGCTTTAATAACCGCCGACCGATACCGCAAACCATGCTGAATGTCAAGCATAATTTCGTAACGGCTCCAGGTCGCAAAGAATGATTTTCCGGCGCCGGATGCGTCCCGCTTTCCGGCGCTTCTCCCTAAGAGGTTTTCCAGGGGAGCATAAAGACACACCCGTTGTGGTTTTTCTGCAACATTTCGAGGGTCATTTTTCTCCCCGGGCGTTTCCCGAGGCGAAAGCCCGTCCCGCAGCCTCACACCAACAGGTCCGGGTTACGCTTCTGAAATCGGCCACTTGTCCCTTCATGTAACAAATGCGGTCCTTCCATCCCTTTCCGGCACGCATGTTGCTCTTAACTTTTCGACATGTACACCAACGCGGCAGGGGAAGGGCCGCGACCGGCCGAATCGTCTTGACAGGGACCGGTGCCGGTGTTATTTCAGCAAAACACGCAGCACATTATAAGAGGAAAGGGGGGAGACAGGGGAAAAGGGGAACGGGCCCCGGGGTCCCTGCCGGTTCGACCGGTGACCGGGGGCGCCCGCAGAAGGGACGGAAGGTTTCGGGAAACAGGAAAAGAATCTCCCCACACATGCCCGGGGAGATCTTATGCAAACGTGTTTTCACAAACAGGAGGAATTAAGAGATGAAGAAACTTTGGATCGTGTTGCTTTCACTGGCCCTGGTGGCGGCGTTCAGCCTCCCCGCCTCGGCGGTGGATGTCAAGTTCAGCGGCTCTTACTACGTGGCCGGTGACTATTACAAATTAAACGATGTAGATAAAGGATCGTACGGTGGCGGCTCGGACTGGTCGACGGCCTTCTTCCGCCAGAGACTGCGCGTCCAGACCGAGTTCGTGATTTCTCCGGGCCTGTCCCTGATCACCCGGTTCGACGCCCTCGAGAAGATCTGGGGCGACCAGAACTGGACGGGCGCCCGTGGAAATTCCTTCTCCCGCCCGGCACATGGCGGATCATACCAGTTTCCGAGCGGCTACACACCGGCATACTGGTATGGCGCGACAGCCCCTAAAGAGCAGGAAAATATCGAGTTCGAGCAGGTCTACATTCAGTACATGTCGAAGGTCGGCATGTGGTGGATCGGCTACGCCCCCCACGACTTCTGGGGCACGAGCTTCGGCGACACCAGCCAGACCCAGGCCCTGATTCAGTGGATTCTCCCCCTGAACCAGAACTGGATCATCGGCGCCAAGTATTTCAAGACCTACGAGGGCAGCTCCTCCCTGTTCAATACCACCAACCGGGGCATCGATAGCGACGATGACGCGTACGTCGGTATCGGCATGTACAAGGACGAGAACCTCGAGGCCGGTCTGAAGGTCGCCTACCGGCGGATCGCCAACTTCCGTGACGGGTGGCTTTTCGGTGTTCAGAATCATCCCAACGCCATCCCGCCCGGCAAGATCGACGGCTGGCTCCTGACGCCCTACTTCACCGGCCAGTTCGGCCCCGTGAAGGTCCAGTCGGAGCTTGAATACTGGTACGGCGAAATTGAATTCGAGGTTCCCGGCCCCAGAGATGCTGACATGAGAATGTTGGCCTTCTACCTGGACGGCAAGGTCGATCTCGGCCCGGCCTACGTCGGCGGCCGCTTCGTCTATGCCAGCGGTGATGATCCCAACACGAACAAGATCGAAGGCTCCAACTTCGCCCCCTTCTGGGAAGCCTGCTGGGGCGGCACCGATCCCAGGTTCACCCTGCTCCTTTGGAACGATGACGTGACGAACTGGGCCGGTGACGTGAGCGGCTACGGCCTCGGCCCCGGCATCAAGAACGCCTTCTTCTACCAGGTGTATGGCGGCTACAAGTGGGGCGATTTCGATTTCTTTGCCTCCATTGCCTATGCCAAGGCGGATGAGAAACTCACTGAAAGAGGCGATTACTGGCAGCAGAAGGACAAGGACTACGGCTGGGAGTTCGACGTGACGGCCACCTACAGCATCACCAACAACCTGAAGTACATGGTCGGCTTCGGCTACCTGAAGGCCGGCGATTTCTTCAAGGAGAAGGGCAAGAGCGGCGAAAAATACGAGTACGTGGACGATGCCTACCTGCTCACCAACAAGCTGACCCTGACCTTCTAAGCTTCATTTCCCCCATACCCTGTACCCCCTGCCCCGGAAGGTTCCCCCTTCCGGGGCTTTTTTATTCCCTTTCCAGCGCTCCGGCCATCGCCCAGAGAGCCTTTGGAAGACAAAAAAATGTCGACGCATGGACCGTTTTCTAGTACAAATAAACATATGATGAATGCCCCTCCCACGTGCCATCGGGAAGTAAAACAATCTTATGGCGGAGTCAGAAAATGAAAACCTACACGGCGGTCGTTGAAAAATGCAGGGATACGGGTCTTTATGTCGGCTACGTGCCCGGATTTCCCGGCGCCTTTTCCCAGGGAGTCACCCTGGACGAATTACATGCAAACCTTCTGGAAGTCATCGAAATGCTACTTGAAGATGGCGCCCCCGAATTGAAGACGGAGTTCGTGGGAACCCAGACGGTGATGGTTGCCGGATGACGCCTCATAATCCGATTCTGAAGCCGCATGAAGTCATCGCCATCCTTGAAAAACTGGGTTTTCTAGAGATACGGCAAAAGGGGTCACACAAGCAGTACCGTCATGCGGACGGCCGTTTTACAACCGTCCCTTGTCATCGAGGCCGGGACCTGTCCCCTTTACTGCTGAGGCAGATCATCAAAGACCTGGACATCACGGTTGAAGATTTTCTGTCAAACCGATAAACCCCTGAGAGGCTTCCCTTTCAAAAAATATAGGGTTATATCAGCGGCGGCAATTACGGATACTTTCCTGTCAAGCCGGGCCACGACCCGGCATCCATTCGCAGGGAGCGACTCCCCGGGCAAGGTGACCGGAGAAAAATGCGACATCCCGGCAGTGGATTCCGGCTTCCGAGCCTGTTTCGTAATGTCATTCTGAGTCTTTAGACGAAGAATCCATATCTTCTTTATAGCAGTCTTTATCAGATTCTTCACTTCGTTCAGAATGACAAAAAACACAAATAACGCATTGCGACACGGTCTCTCCGTCGGAATGACAAAGTGAATAAAGGAGATTCCTATTCAGAAAATTCATGGAAATATCACCGGCCTGAAGCCGGAACAGTTGCGCCGGATCGAACAGTTCTACCGGCGGCGTGTCCCGCCGGAACAGGTGATCGGCCATGAGCTGGCCCGCCGGATGACGGAGATCTCGCGGGAAACGGGCCGCCAGATCGGCCTGCTGGTGACCCGCCGGGGCGACGTCGCCTTCGTCATCGTCGGCGACGCCCGGAAAATCTTCATCCCCGACCTCTCCGGCTTCCGCTCCTCTTCGCTGCGCTTCCGGGGGCTGCGCCTCGTGCATACCCACCTTGGCCGGGAGGGCCTCACGGACGACGACCTGACGGACCTGGCTCTGCTGCGTCTGGACCTGGTCGCCGCCGTCGAAGCGGAGCCGGACGGCCTGCCGGGGTTGATCCACGCAGCCCATCTCATCCCGGAAAACACGGAAAACCGCTACTGGGAAATCCTGTCCCCCCGGCACCTCTCGGCCTTCCGGCTCGATTTTCCGGGCTTCATCCAGGCCCTGGAGGGTGAATTCGCCCGCCGGGAGCGGACCCGGAAGGTCGAGGCGAAGGACCGGGCCCTCCTCGTGCGTGTCGAGACGGATCCGGCAGCCGACAGCGAAGGCTCCCTCGCCGAGCTGCGGGAGCTGGCGGCGACCTCGGGGGTGGAGGTGTTCGAGACGGTGCTGCAGCACCGCCCCCAGGCCGACCCGAAGTACGTCGTCGGCCGGGGCAAACTCTCGGAAATCGTCATCCGGGCCCTGCAGATCGGGGCGAACCTGCTCGTGTTCGACCATGAGCTGAGCCCCGCCCAGATCCGGTCGATCACCGATTTCACGGACCTGCGGGTCATCGACCGGACGCAGGTCATCCTCGACATCTTCGCCCACCGGGCAAGGACGCGGGAAGGAAAAATCCAGGTGGAGCTGGCCCAGTTGAAGTACCGCCTGCCGCGATTGGTCCGCCGGGACACGTCGCTTTCCCGCCTGGCCGGCGGCATCGGCGGCACGGGACCCGGGGAAACGAAACTGGAGGTTGACCGCCGCCGGGTCCGGGAACGGATTCACCGTCTGGAGGGGGAACTGAAGGAGATCCGGCGGGACCGGGAACAGCGGCGCGTCCGACGCGGCAAGGCCGGGTTGCCGGTCATCTCCATCGTCGGCTACACCAATGCCGGGAAGTCGACCCTGCTCAACACCCTGACCCACAGCCGGGTTTTCGTGGAAAACCGCCTCTTCGCCACCCTGGACCCCAAGAGCGCCCGCCTGCGCTTTCCCCGGGATACGGAGGCGGTCATCACCGACACGGTCGGCTTCATCCGCGACCTGCCGCCGGAGCTGTTCGCCGCCTTCCGGTCCACCCTGGAGGAACTGCACGAGGCGGACCTGCTCCTGCATGTCATCGACGTGAGCAACCCGGATTTCGAGCGTCAGATCGAGGCGGTGGAGAAAATCCTGGGGGAGATCGGCATCCGCAACAAACCGACTCTGCGGATCTTCAACAAGGAGGACCGCTTCCCCGACAAAACGGTTTTGGCTAACCTCTGCCGCCGTTTCGAGGCGATCCCGATCTCGGCGCTTTCCCCCGGGACCCTGGACGTTCTGCTCGCGCGCCTGGAGGAGCGTCTGGGAGATGCCTGCCGATCATGGCCGCGTAGCGCTTCGCCGCCCCCATGTTCGCAATGACGGTGTCCCGGCCCCGGTCTCCCCGACGGCTTCGCGCTTCGTCGTCCTTGAGCAGGTCGATGAGATTCCCGTAGAGGTCCTCCTGCCCTGTCACAGGAATCCCCGCCCCGGCCTCTTCGAGGAGGGCCTTCTCGTTCAGGAAATCGTCCATGGAGGGACCGTAGAGGACGACCTTCCCCCAGGCCGCGGGCTCCAGGATGTTCTGCCCTCCCTTCGGCACCAGGGAGCCGCCGCAGTAGACGGCGGCGGCCAGGCTGTAAGCCCGAAAAAGCTCGCCGATGACGTCGATGAGGACGATCCGCTCATCCCGGCGGTGGCGCCCCCCGTTGATCTCACTCATGGTGATGACATCCGTGAAACCCGCCTCCCGGATCAAATGGCGCACGCGGTCCCGACGCTCGATATGCCGGGGAACCAGGATCAGCTTCAGGCCGGGCTCCTCAGCCAGCAGGCGGCGATAGACGTCCAGCACGATCTGCTCCTCCCCCTCGTGGGTGCTGCCGGCAACCCAGACCTTGTCCGCTTCCCCGAAATTGAGCCGCGAGGCGGTCTCCTGCTGCAGGCGCGGCGAGACCGTCGCGGCGAGGCCTTCGTACTTGGCGTTGCCCTGAATGTGAATCTTCCCCGGAGCCATGCCCATGGCCGCCATGCGGTCCCGGTCCGTCCGGGAAATGACGCCCGCCTGATCGACCCTCGCCAGCAGCGGTTTCCAGAAAAAGCGGGTCCGGCGGTAACGGAGAAAGGAACGGGGGGAAATGCGGCCGTTGACCAGGACGACCTTGACGCCGAAGCGGCCGCAGGCGCGGAGAAAGTTCGGCCAGAGTTCCGTCTCCACGGGCACGAACACGTCAGGCCGGACCAGGCGCAGGAGCTTGTTCACGGCAAAGGGGAAATCCAGGGGATAGTAGCAGAGGGCGGAGGCGCCGGAAACGAGGCGCTCCGCCATATGGCGTCCCGTTTCCGTCGTGGTCGAAAGCACGAGGCATCCCTGCGGGTAGCGCTCCCGCAGGGCCGCCACAATGGGTGCCGCCGCCGTGACCTCGCCCACGGAAACGGCATGGACCCAGATCCGGGGGTGCCCGGCCAGGCCGTTGAGGCGGCTTTCCCCGGTAAAACCGAGCTTCGGGCCGATGCTCCGTCGATACTTGCCCGTCAGGGCCGCTTTGAGCGCGAACCAGGGAAACAGGACCAAAGCCGCCAGCAGGAGGATGACGTTGTACAGGATCATCATGGCGCGCATCTTCTTCATTTTCCCTTGGCGTGTCAAGGGCTTTTCTCCTTGACGACGGTCCGGTTGTGGTGTATCGGTGTGTCTGCAATCAACACATTAAAATAACTGATAAAGTCGTCAGTTTCGATACATAAGAAAATGAAAAACCATAAACGGGCATCCCGGACCTGCAAACTGCGTCATAATTTGCAATATACCGTCGGAGGTCATGCTGAGCGAAGTGAAGAATCTGATCATTCCGGCATGTTGCAATCAAAAGATTCTTCGGCTGGCGCCTTAGAATGACATGACATCAAAATCTCCAAACCGGGATTACAAATTTTCGATGATGACCAAATCCGCAGGGAGCGTCTTCGCCTGTCATTTCAGGGTAACATGACGGCACGGCCTGACGAAGCGCTAAGGAAACGAGGAGTCTCATGAAGAAAATAGCACCATCCATCCTGTCCGCCGATTTCGGGCGCCTGGCCGAGGAAATCCGGGCCGTGGAAGAAGCCGGGGCGGACTGGATCCACATCGACGTCATGGACGGCCACTTCGTGCCGAACCTGACCATCGGCCCCGCCGTGGTCAAGGCCCTGCGCAAGACAACGGCCCTCCCCTTCGATGTCCACCTGATGATCACGGACCCGGACCGCTATCTCGAAGCGTTTATGGATGCCGGCGCCGATATCCTGACGGTCCACGTGGAGGCGGCGACACATCTGCACCGGACCCTGGACGCCATCCGGCAACGGGGCGTCCGTTGCGGGGTTTCGCTCAACCCGGCAACGCCCGTCTCCTGCCTGGAGGAAATTCTGCCCGAATGCGGCCTGGTTCTGGTCATGAGCGTCAATCCCGGCTTCGGGGGACAGCGTTTCATCCCGTCCTCCCTGTCCAAAATCGCCCGGCTTCGGCGCCTGATCGACGCCCTGCCGCAGCCTCCCGTTCTGGAGGTGGACGGTGGCATCAGCCCGGACAATGCCCGTGCCGTGGCCGACGCGGGGGCCGATGTCCTGGTCGCCGGGGCGGCGGTCTTCGGCAGCGGCGATTACAAAAAGACCATCGGCACGATGAAGGAACTCCTCAGGCAAAGCGGACCGGGGATCGTCTGCTGACCCTCCTTGCCGCATGAGGCCGTCAGAATTATTGCTTCGGCAATTGAATAGCTTGATTCCCGTCATTCCTTCGAAAGACGGAGTGACGGATATTGGTCTATTCAATTCCCGGGGCATTAAAAAGCCCTGCCTTGAGGGAATTGTCACAAGACCTAATTTGTGTTTGTGATCATTCTGAAGGAAGTAAAGAATCTAATTGTTACGACATGTTGAAAGAACAAGATTCCTCGCCTGGCGGCTCATAATGACATTGCGAGGCAGTCTCCGATTTCGGCATGACATTTTTGATATTTACTTGACGATATAATAATAGATGTCATTCCGGACAAGCGCAGCGCGACCCGGAATCCATTTCCGGAAGGAAAAGCCCTGCGAATGGTTCCCGGATCAAGTCCGGGACAAGAAAAAAGACATTCCCCCCCCCTTCCATAATGAAGGATATGTTAAACGGATAGAAGCCACGCAAAAAGGGCGGGTTCGAAAAAAAACCCGCCCTTCCTTATTTTTACAAGCTATCCAGGCAACGCCCGGCAACCCTTATTTCTTCGTGTAATCGTAAACGCCCTTGCCGGACTTGCGGCCCAGCCGTCCCGCGCGCACCAGTTTTTTCAACAGCGGCGCCGGGCGATACTTGTCTCCCAGTTCCGCGTGAAGCCCCTCGACAATATGGAGCAGCGTATCGTTGCCGATCAGGTCGGCCAGGGCCAGGGGGCCGATGGGGTGGTTGCAGCCCAGCATCATGGCCTTGTCGATGTCTTCCGGCGTGGCCAGGCCGTCGCCCAAGGTGAAGAACGCCTCGTTGATCATGGTACACAGCACACGGTTGACGACGAAGGCGGGGCCTTCATTGACGACGACACATTCCTTGCCGACTTTCTCGCCCCAGGCCTTGGCA
>CAYPKE010000011.1:0-29317 GCA_964411235.1 uncultured Syntrophales bacterium | reverse complement strand
TATCGTTTATCACAAAATAAAAGATATTTATATATTTATTTGCCGTGGTAATAATCGTACTCCATAGGTTTATGGCTGCATGCATGGCATAAGAAAAAAAGGAGAGATGACGAATGGCAAAGGTTAGCATTACTCTGAACGGCCGTGAAATCCGTGCAAAGATGGGCTTGACGGTTTACCAGGTTGCGAAGGAGGCAGGCGTGGATATCCCGACCCTGTGTCATCATCGTGCCTTGCACCCCGTCGGCGCGTGCCGGATATGTGTTGTCGAAATCAAGGGGCTGCGAATCCTCCAGTCGGCCTGCACATTCCCGATTTTTGAAGGCATGGAAATCGAGACGGAATCGCCGAAAGTCGTGGCGGCCCGGAAACTGATCCTGGATATGCTTTTTGCCGAACGAAACCATTACTGTCCCTTCTGCGAAATCAGTGGTGACTGCGAATTGCAGAACCTCGGTTACCGATACGGAATCAGCCACTGGAAGTTCTCGACTTACCGGCAGCCCTTCCCGCTGGACGCGTCCCGGAAATACTTCCTGATGGATCATAGCCGTTGTATTCTTTGCCAGAAATGCGCCCGGGCCTGCTCCGAACTTGTGGCCAATCACACCCTGGGACTCGGACAGCGAGGGGCAAAGTCCATGATCCATGCTGACGCCGCGATTCCCTTTGCCGATTCCACCTGCATCTCCTGCGGCACCTGCCTGCAGGTCTGCCCCACAGGAGCTCTGGTTGACAAGCGCAGCTCATACATGGCCCGTGGGGAGCAGAGTGAACGTATCCCCAGCATCTGCAACAAGTGCAGTATCGGCTGTGGCATCAGTATCGTGACACGGGGCGGCAATGTTGTCAGGATCGAAGGTGACTGGGATGCACCCGTTAACAGCGGGTTACTATGCAAATACGGGCGTTTCCTTCCCCTTTATGAAGAGGAACGGGAACGCATTACCCAGCCGCTGCTGCGCCGGAAAGAGGGGCTGCTCCCGGCGGGCTGGGATGAAGCGCTGCAGGCCGTCGCCGATCAAATCAACAAAACCGATGCTGCGGACAGGGCGCTTTGTGTATCAGGTGATGCCACCAATGAAGCCCTGTACTTGGCGTCTAATCTCTTCAGTGGAAGTACGTTACAACTCGCAAGTGGTGCTACATTAGACCTCGGGGCGAAGGAAAAGGGCCGTTTCAGCGACCTGCTTGACAGCGACCTGATGCTGGTGGTCGGGGTGAACCCGGTTGACGAGCAGCCGGTGGCATCCTTTTTCATCAAGCGGCTGGTCGATCAGGGAAAACGCCTGATTGTGGTCGACGACAAGGAAAACGGCTTGGCTCCGTTTGCCGAAGCGGTCATAAAATTAAAGGATATCGACAAGGCACTCCGTACGGCGGAAAAAGTCAATCACGTGGCCGTTCTTTACGGGCCGGGTTTGAGCGATAAGGCCGCCGACGCACTGAAGAAATTGGAATCAAAAGCCCGCTTCATCCCGATTGAACCCGGCATCAATGCCTGTGCTGCAGTGCAGTTTGGCATGAACGGTGTCAGTGGCACGTTGGGTGCCGATTTTGTCTACTTTCTGCAGGGTGAATTGGATGGCAACGGTGCCGACATCCTAAAGAAGGCAGGCAAGAAGACCTTCCTTGTTGTCCAGGCCGCATATGCCTCCCCGCTGACGGAAAAGGCGGATGTCGTTTTGCCGTCGGCGATCTGGTCGGAGCGCTCCGGTACGCTGACAAATACCGAGGGACGGGTACAAACCGCCAACCAGGCCGTCGAACCTCTGGGCGATGCCAAAGCGGATTGGGAAATTCTGGCTTTGCTGGCCGGCAAACTGGGGAAGGATTTGGGCAAATCGCTCAAGGACATCTCAAAAAAGGCGGCAAAGGAACAAAAGTGAAAGGAGAGTTGATTCATGCCTAAGGTAACGATCGCAACGGACTGGCTGGGCGGTTGCGCCGGATGCCATATGTCTTTTCTCGATATAGATGACCGCATTCTCGAACTGATGGAGCTGGTCGAATTTACGTCGAGTCCGGTAACGGATCTTAAACACCCCCCCAAGGAAGGGGTGACAGTTGGGATTCTGGAAGGCGCCATCTGTAACAGCCATAACGTGGAGGTTGCCAAACAGATGCGTGAACGCTGCCAGATCCTCATCGCCATCGGCGACTGCGCCACCTTCGGCGGGGTTCCGGCGATGCGTAACCTGTGCGGAACGCAAGCAGCCTTGAAACGCGCCTACCTGGAAACGGAAAGCACAACGGACGGGGTCATCCCGGATTCGCCGGAACTTGGAGTCCCCCTGGATGAAGTGGTGGGTGTCGACAAGGTGGTCAAAGTTGATCTTTTCATCCCCGGTTGTCCCCCCAGCGCCGATGCGCTTTATTATGCCCTTTCGGAATTGCTGGCCGGCCGGACACCTGTTGTCCTGCCGCCCCATTTATTCAAGTATGATTAGAGGAGAAAAGCCATGAGCGCTCGCAAAATAACCATCGAACCCGTGACCAGGGTGGAGGGTCATGGGCGTGTCACAATCCATCTGAACGAGCAGGGTGACGTGGAACAGACTTTCTTTCATGTGGACGAGTTCCGCGGACTGGAAAAGTTCTGCGAAGGACGCCCCTACTTTGAAATGCCCCAGATCACGCAGCGTATCTGCGGTATCTGCCCGGTCAGTCATCATCTGGCGGCCGCCAAGGCCTGCGATAATGTGGCCCGGGTGGAACCCACGCGGACGGCAAAGCTCCTGCGCGAGCTGATGCACATGGGGCAGGTTGTACAATCCCATGGGCTGCATTTTTTCCATCTCGCGGCGCCCGATCTGCTGCTCGGGTTCGATGCCGATCCCGCGGAACGGAATATCTTCGGGATCATCAAGGCGGATAAGGAACTGGCCATCAAAGCTGTGCATCTGCGCCGCTACGGTCAGGAGATTATCCAGCGGCTCGGGGGCGGCAAGAAAGTACATCCCAATTTCTGTGTACCCGGTGGGGTAAATGCCCCTCTTAAAGTCGAGGATCGCGATGCCATTGCCTCTGAACTGGACGCCATGATCGACGTTGGCAAGATCGCCATCGACATCGCCCGCGGATGGCTGGAGGCAAACAAGACCCTGGCCGATACGTTTGCCGCTTTCCCCTCAGGCTATATGGGGCTGGTGGACGAGGAAGGGGGCATGCAGCTCTATGACGGGGAGATCAGGGTCAAGGATGCCAAGGGGAATTACCTGGCCCAGTTCAAAGCGGAAGGCTACCTCTCGCACATTGCCGAACATGTCGAGCCCTGGTCATTTCTGAAGCATCCCTACTTCCGGAAGCAGGGTTTCCCGGAGGGGATCTATCGTGTTGGCCCCCTGGGGCGACTGAACATGGTCGACAAGATAGGCACCCCCCTGGCCAATCACGAGTTCGAACATTTCCGTTCGATCAAGGGCGGGAAACCCATCGAAGGGTCGCTTTACTATCATTATGCCCGGATGATCGAAGTTCTCTATTGCCTGGAACGCATCGGCCAGCTCCTGGCGGATGCGGATATCATGTCCAAAGAGGTCCGAAACTACCCGAGCAGTTCGAGCGCCCAGTTGCCCAGCCACGGGGTTGGCGTGATTGAAGCCCCTCGCGGGACGCTGATCCATGACTACAGCACCGACGAAAACGGGCTGCTCACGCGGGTGAACCTGATCGTGGCGACGGGCCACAACAACTGGGCCATGCATACGGCGTCGGGGGCTGTAGCCAAGGCCTTTGTCAAGGGAAATGAGCTCACCGAAGGCATGCTCAACCGGGTTGAAGCGGCCATCCGCTGTTATGACCCGTGCCTGTCCTGCTCCACTCATGCCATTGGCAAGATGCCGCTGGAGATTACCCTGATGGCAGCGGACGGGACTGTACTGGACCGTATTGCCCGCTGACGATGGGATTGTCTTCCTGAAAGCGGAGGAACGGTCGCGTTCCCCCGCTTTCTTTTTTTACATTGGAAACGCACTCATGAAAAGAATTCTGGTTATCGGTTTCGGAAACCTGGACCGCGCCGATGACGGCGTGGCCTTTCACATTATCAATGCCGTCCGCCGCGACCTGGCACTCGATCCCCTTTCTGAGAACGAAACGGGGCTTGAGGAACTAGGACGTCCGGTGGATACGGCCTTCATCGGCCAGCTTGTGCCGGAAATGATCGATCTGCTGGTTGATTATGACCGGATCGTCTTCGTCGATGCCCATGTCGATACGTCCCTGGAACACCTGCACCATGCGCCTGTATCGCCAGATGAGGCAGGGTTGACTTTTACCCACCACATGAGCCCTGCCACCCTTTTGGCTTTCTACGACGCTTTACATGGCTGCCATCCGGAAGGTCACCTCGTATCCGTACGCGGCGTTGATTTTGACTTTCACCGGAGGCTTTCTCCATCGACGGCATCTTTCGTGCTTCCCGCTGCAAGGCAGATCATGAGCCTGATCCGCTCACAAACATCACGGATTCCGGGAAATGCTTTTTAAAAGGTTGGACAGGGGAGCTTACCAGATACGCATTCATGCCGGAGATGATTCATTCTCCAATTTAATGAAGGGCATATAGAGTCCATGATTTTCCATCAAGGCCGTGTCTGAGAGTATCCCCTTGGTGGTTCCGACGGCACAGATTGTCCCACCATCCATCAGGGCCACCCGGTCACAAGTGTCCCAGACCAAAGGCAAATCATGGGTGGCAATAATTTTTGTCATGGCCAGACGGTTCAAAAGCTCTATGAGTTCACGCCGGTGCTTCGGGTCCAGATTGCTCGAAGGCTCATCCAGAACAATAATGGCAGGCTTCATGGACAATACCGTCGCGATGGAAACGCGTCGCTTCTCTCCTACACTCAAATGGTGAGAGGGACGGCGGGCCAGGGGCAAAACGTCCACTTCCCGCAGGGCCCACTGGACCGAAGCGGCTACTTCCTCTTTGTCCATCCTCATGTTGACCGGTCCGAAACTTACATCATCAAAAACCGTGGGCATGAAAAGCTGATGGTCGGAGTCCTGAAAAACCATCCCCACCTGGCTACGGACCTGGTTCAACCGCTTCTCCGTCACAGGAACACCCATAATCTTAATGGGACAGCTGCCAAAGAAGATACCGTTTAAATGAAGCAGGAGGGTGGATTTCCCCGCGCCGTTGGAACCGATCAACCCCATGGTTTCATTTTCCCGCACATCCAGGGTAATGTCCGATAGAGCCTTGGTTCCGTCCGGATAGGTAAAGTCCAGGCGGCTGATTTCTATGGCGTTCTTATCCATAAAATGTATCGAGGCAGAGCATGCCGGCGAGGGAAGCTATGATAACCGTCAGAAAGACCATGTCCTTTCCTTTCAGATGAAAGTCGTGGTGGTATTGAATGCACCCGGTAAAGCCGCGGGAACACATGGCAAGATAAACGGCCTCCGCCCGTTCATAGGAGCGGAGAAAAAGTACCCCCACCATATTGGACAGGGTCCTGATTTCATGCCACCAAGAGCTGCCAACGGTTCGGGATAGTTTTGCCTGACGCATCTTCATGAATTCATCCTCTACCACAAATATGTAGCGATACATGAAGGAAAGGATAAGAATGATCAGGCGGGGGCATTTCATTTTTTCCAAGGCTTTCATGAGGTCGGGAAACCGGGTCGTTGATGTGAGGAGAATCAAACAGAGAACCGACAGAAAAGATTTTGCCACAATATTGCTGAACATTCGCAGTCCCTCCTGAGACACCTTGAGAGAAAACAAGGATGTCTCAATGCCGTAGAGCAGCGTCCCCTCTTTCATGAACGGTAAAAACGCCGCAATCATCATGGAAAACGGCACAATGACCAGGGAACGTTTCAGCACAAAGCCTCCCGGAACCCGGGAAAGCAAGACCAGGAGCGCCAGAATAAACACCAGAAAAGCGAAGATACTGAGCGTGATATCCCCTAGAAGGATAACGGAAAAAATCAGCAGGCCAAATCCTATCACCTTGCCCCGGGGATCGAGCAGGTGGATCGGACTTCCTATTTCACTATATTTATCGATGAACGCGTGATTCATATCAGGTCTATCGCTTTTTCAACAACCAGGCCACCCCAAAACCCACGCCAAACATGATCAGGGTCCCAATCCCCCCCGCCAGAGCGGTTGCCAAGCCCTCATGTGCCACCCCCGGAAAGACGTAATCCGGCATCGGAGAACTGAACGCCGGTGATCCCTCGCCTTTCTCCAGGAAGCCGAGTCCCTCCGCGACCCACTCCAGACCATCCGGCCAGGAGGAGGCAAAGGGTGACAGGAAGAGCGCCACCGCAAGCGCAATGAATAAGCCCCAGACAATCTCCTTTTTCTTCATGACCAGCCTCTCTATCCTTATCAATGCGGTGGTTCCCTTACTCAGGCAGGAATTCTTGCCATCCCCGCGCTATGCGAAAAAAGCAGATCCGGCCTGACCTTGAGGATGAAACCAACAACCAGGGTTGTAATCGCTCCCTCGCCGACACCGATGACAGCATGCACACCCAACATAGCCGGCAACACGATCCCAAAAGGCGAGGTCCCCGAAAAGGCCAACTCCAACGCACAGGCTCCTGACGCCAGCATGACCGAAAGCCAGGACGCGACGGCCGTTGCGGCAAGAATACGATAATGCCCGTCGGAACGGCCGCGAATAAGTTTATAAAAAACATATCCGCCCATGGTACCGATAACAGCCATGTTCAGGATGTTGGCCCCCAGGGCCGTCGGTCCACCGTCCTGAAAGATAAGGCACTGGACGGCCAAGACGCAGCCAATCACAATCGCTCCGCCATAGGGACCCAAGAGGACTGCCGCCAGAACGCCGCCAAGGAGATGCCCCGACGTTCCCCCCATAACAGGGAAATTGACCATCTGCGCGGCGAAAATGAAGGCAGCCATGACGCCCATCAGAGGCACCACCCGGTCCTGCATGGTCTTTTTTGCCCGTTCAAGGCAGTAGCCAATACCGCCTGCGGACAGAAGCCAAGCAGGCACCCAGGTTTGCGTTGACAGAAAACCATCCGGTATATGCATGAAAAACCCTCTCTTTCAGGCATGTCAAAGTCAAGCCTGCCAGGACGTCGTCGAAACCATTACCCAAAGAAGCGTAAACAAAAGACCCTTAACATCCACAACCTTTTTCTTCGATGCTTCCGCACAGGGATGATGTTATGATTCTTTTATTCGTAGCACCACCAAGACGAAACAACGCTTCCGTCACGACGATTCTCCTACTTATGCAGGGGAATCATTTTTGTCGTTGCGGGACTTCCCTTGTTATGCCTCTCAGGAATAAAGTGTTATGACTATAACATTCGTGTTACACATTAATATCGTAATCGGCGGATGATGTCAATCAGTAATATCGCCCACTGTCGCCATGGCAAAGCCGGCATGTTTGACCCCTTTGGACGATTTGAGCTTGCCGTAGAGCTCTTCGATGACTTTTGCCTTGCCCTTGGTGATAATGATTTCCAGACAGTTGTCATGATCCAGGTGAATGTGCTGGGAGGAAAAGATCGTGTGATGGTAATCGTGTTGAATATCGAGAAGGCGAGAGACCAACCCCCGGTGGTGATGATCGTAGACCAAGGTAATGGCACATGTGACCTCACTGTCTTCACGCCACTGCTGCCGGACCAGTTCCTCGCGAATCAGGTCACGAATCGCCTCGGAACGGTTTGTGTATTTAAGCTTGTGAATGTGCTCGTCAAAACGCTGCAGGAGGCTGTCTTCGAGAGACACGCCGAAACGGATGATGCTTGACATAATTTACCTCTTTCACCGGACAATGAATCAACGTGTTTGCATAAATTAACATCAATGACAACGACAGGCTGGGCAAAGCTGTTCGTCGGGAATATGACGGTTTTGCCTGTTTCGATACCGGATCAATGGATTCCGCTGATGTTGCCGCAATCGTCGATGTCGATCCGGCATGCCGCCGGTGTTTTGGCCAGGCCGGGCATGCGGAGGATTTCCCCCGTAATGGGGATCAGAAAGCCCGCCCCGGAGGCGATCTTGATATCCCGGACGGTGACGATGAAATCCCGTGGCAGCCCCAGAAGGCTCGGATTGTCCGAAAGGGACTGCTGGGTCTTGGCAATGCAGACCGGCAGTTTGTCAAAACCGAATTTCTTGATCAAATCGAGGTTCCGCTTTGCTGCCGGCTGATAATCGACAGATACGGCACCATAGATTTCACTCGCGACAGTGAAGATCTTATCCTCCACCGGCATGTCCCACCGGTACAGTGACCGGTACTTCCCTGTGGCGCTCCCGATGATCTTCACCACCTTTTCTGCCAGTTCCAGTCCCCCTTCTCCGCCACGGCTGAAGATTTCCACAGGTGCGATGTTCATCCCCTCGTTCTCCGCCGCCTGGACTACCGCCCGGATTTCCTCGTCCGTATCCGTCGGAAAACGGTTCAGGGCGATTACACAGGGCACGGCGAATTTATCGATGTTTTCATAGTGTTTACGAAGATTCGCCATGCCGAGCACTGCAGCCCTTGAATCAGGTGTGCTGAGTTCCTCCCGAGCCACGCCGGCGTGGTACTTCAGGGCCCGGACAGTCGCCACAAGCACCACGATACGGGGATTGAGATCGCCGTAGGGCGCGACGATATCGAAAAATTTCTCCGCCCCCAGGTCGAAGCCGAAACCCGCCTCGGTCACCACGTAGTCGGCCAGGCGGAGCGCCAGGTCCGTCGCCATGATGCTATTGGTCCCCTGGGCGATATTGGCGAAGGGCCCGCCGTGGACGATCGCGGGCACGCCTTCCGTCGTCTGGACCAGGTTGGGCAGCAGGGCGTACTTCAACAGGGCCGTGACCGCCCCCTCCACCCCGAGGTCTTGGGCCAGAACAGGCTTGTCGTCGTAGGAAAACCCGACCAGAATCTTGCGGATCTTGTCTTTCAATTCGGCATAAGAACGGGAAAGGCAGAGAATCGCCATGATTTCGCTGGACGGAACGATATCAAAGCCGCTTTCCCGGGGAAACCCGTTCAAGGCGCCACCCAGACCGATCACGATATTCCGGAGGAAGCGGTCGTTCATATCCATGACGCGACGCCAGAAGATCTTCCGGGGATCAATGTTCAAAGGGTTACCGTGAAAAACCGTGTTGTCGACCAGGGCGGCGAGCAGGTTGTGGGCACTCTCCACCGCCCCGAAATCGTTTGTAAAATGGAGATTGATGTCCTCCACCGGCAGCACCCGGGACAGGCCTCCGCCGGTTGCTCCCCCCTTGATGCCGAACACGGGGCCAAGGGACGGTTCACGCAGGGCAGCCACCGTCTTCTTGCCGAGTTTCGCCAAGGCCTGGGACAGACCGATGGACACGGTCGTTTTTCCCTCTCCCGCCGGCGTCGGCGTCATGGCGGAAACGAGGATCAGCGAGGCATTCTCTCTCCGGTCGTAACGCCGGATGGCCTCCAGGCGGACCTTGGCCTTATAATGACCGTAGCATTCCAGATCATCGGCAGCCAGGCCGACCGATTCGGCTATCTCCAAAATCGGGCGAATCTCGTGATCCGCATGGGTTCGCGCCTTGTGCTTCATCTGTCTATTTGTTCACAACCGCTTCGAAGCGAATATCAATGTTGTACTCGTCGCTGATCCTGTGGAACGTCGTCCGAAGATCGATGATCTTGATCGCGGCCGGCAGGGAAAAATAACAGATCATCTGGAAAACGTTCGCCCCCGTGACAGGATTGTGGTCCACATTGGTCGAGATGTCGTCGATATTAACGCCCCGCTGCTGCAGGGCTTTACAAATCTGGTGAATGATGCCGGGATGATCGATGGACGTGGCCAGGAGCTTGTATGGAATCGATGGCGGGACGTCCCGGTGACTTGGTGCCTTGGTCTTGCGGACATGGATATCCAGACCCGTCTTCTCCCGGAGGTTGTCCAGGTCACTGATCAGCCGTTCGATGTCATCGGTTTTCCCCGACGTCAGAATAATCATGCCGAATTCGTTGCCCAGGACACAACCCCGGGAACGCTCAATGTTGATTCCCCGGGCGGTAAAATACTCCGCTATTTCCCGGGCCAGACCCGGTCGGTCCGGCCCCATGGATGAAAAGACGACATACGATCTCATACCGTGCCTCCACAAGCCTTTTTGCTGTCACTTTCGTACATGCCCTCTGCTTTACCGCATTTCCTTCTTCCTGGAAAGTATCTTTCCATGATCACTCTGCGGGAAGCCACCCGGTGGTTTACATTGATCCTGCCAAAACAGGAGACGTCCCCGGTCTCTTATTGCAACCGGTTAATCATGCTCGCCATGTAGCCCGCGCCGAAACCGTTGTCGATATTCACCACACAGACACCGGCGGCACAGCTGTTGAGCATGGTCAGGAGGGCAGAAAGGCCCTGAAAATTGGCCCCGTAGCCGACACTGGTCGGTACGGCGATGACGGGCTTGTCGACAAGTCCGCCGATGATGCTGGGCAGAACACCTTCCATGCCCGCCACAGCGACAATCACCCTGGCCCCTCTGATGGTTTCCAGATTGTGGAAAAGCCGATGAATACCTGCCACACCAACATCGATGATGCGCTCGACACGGTTACCGAAAAGTTCCGCCGTCACCGCCGCCTCTTCCGCCACCGGCAGGTCCGACGTGCCCGCGGTCACAACGGCAATGTACGTCTCCGCCGGTGTAACCGACGTCCTCCGGATGGTGACGGCCCGGGCCAGGGGATGGTAAACCGCCTCCGGGTAAACCTTGCTGATCTCTCCGTACAATTCCTCTCCGGCCCGGGTAGCAAGGATATTGGCGTTTCTCGTCATCATGACCGCCAATATCGCCATGATCTGCTCTGCCGTTTTGCCGGGAGAGAAGATGACCTCCGGATACCCGACGCGGGATACCCGCTGCACATCAATCTTGGCGCAGCCGACATCGATATAATACATCTCCCGCATGGCGGACAGGGCCGTATCAACTTCGATTCGTCCGTCCCGCACCCGCTCGAACAGGTCTCTCAACAACTCCTGATCCATCTTCGAATATCACCCCTTCTTATGCCGTCTTGTCGGAACGGTCCGTAGCGGCGTCCCGGATATCAATCACCTCGTTCAGACTTCCGGTACGGTATCCCTGCAGGTCGAGAACCACATACATAAACCCATACGGCTTAAAAGCTTCGACAACCCGGTCCATCAGGGCCGTATCGAAAAACTTCCCTCTTTCTTCCGGCGAAACCTCGATGCGCGCCATGTCGCCATGATGGCGCACCCTTACCTGTCGAAACCCCAGATCCAGAAGATATTGCTCCGTCCGCTCAACGGCTTCAACCTTCTCCCGGGTAATCCGCTGACCGTAGGGTATGCGTGACGACAGGCACGCCAAAGCCGGTTTGTCCCAGGTCGGCAACCCCTTTTGTCTCGATAAAAAACGGACATCCTGTTTCCCCAGGCCGGCTTCACTCAAAGGACAGACGATGCCCAGTTCCCTGAGGGCCCGTATCCCCGGACGGAAATCGCCCCGGTCATCGACATTCGATCCGTCGGCGACATAGCGTAACCCATGCTGTGCGGCGACCGCCGAGATCTTGGCAAAAATCTCTTTCTTACAGACATAACAGCGTTCAACGGAGTTGTCGACGTAGTCGCTCAGGGAAAACTCATCTGTTTGAATAACGATATGACCGACACCGAGTTCCCGGGCAAACGTTTGCGCTTCCCTCAATTCCCTGCCCGGCATTGCCGGCGAACGGGCCGTCACCGCCATGACCCTGTCACCCAGCACTTCATGGGCCACCTTAAGCAGGAAGGTGCTGTCCGCGCCGCCCGAAAAGGCAACTGCCAGGCTTCCCATCCGGACCAGGATATCCTGAAGAGATGTCAGCTTTTGCTGCAACGGGTCATCCGTCATGGAAGCGATGTTCGTCCTCTCCGGAAGAGAGGGAGGTTTCTCCCGCACAATTTTGTCTTATCTGAGCACCTCCCCGCTCAATCCTTGTTTTGAAGACTGTCGTATATCGTCTTGATGCTGACGCCGTGTTCTTTCGCCAATCGTCTGCAGTCTTCGTATTCCGGTTTTCGCTTGATCCTTTGGCCCCGCAGGTAGGCATTTTTCATGGATACCCGGCCGTAAGGTGTTTCCGCTTCCGAAAGGTCCCGGCGGAGCATGCGCTTCATAACACGGTTCATCCGCAAGCCGAACGTGGTCGTCTGCAACCAGAGGATATCTTCCAAAGCCTGCCTGCAACCCTCGTCGCAGATCACGCTGATCTTGACCGCCGGGCGCGACTTTTTCATGACAATCGGCGTCAGGAAAACATCAAGAGCGCCTTTTTCGAAAAGGCTCTCCATGATGCCTCCATATAATTCGGGATTCATGTCGTCGATGTTGCATTCGATCAGGCAGGCTTCGCTCACTTCAACATCACGGTCATCAGAGTCCTCCGTCATTTCCCCGAGGAACACCCTGAGCACGTTGGGGATTTCCGTATCCCGGTACCCGATGCCGTAACCAATGCCCTCCGGCACGAAATCGACTCCTTCGGAAAAACGGTCCACCGCGGCTGCCAGGATGGCCGCTCCGGTCGGCGTCGTGGCTTCAAAGGGAATCAGGCCCGAACGGATGGGTACCCCCTTCAGAATTTCCGCCGTGGCCGGCGCCGGCACAGGGAGCACCCCGTGGGCGCACTTGACGCAACCGCCACCGACCTGGACCGGTGACGACAAAATTCGATCGACACCGAAATATTCCAGGCAGATCGCAGCCCCGACAATATCCACAATGGAATCAACGGCACCGACCTCGTGGAAATGAACCTTGTCGAGGGGGTGCTGATGGATCTTCGCTTCCGCCCGGGCGATTATTTGAAACATTTCCAGGCTTCGTTTTTTGGCTGCACCGTCAAGGGCGCTGTTTTCGATGAGGTTGACAATATCCCGGAAGTTCCGGTGGCGACCCGGCAGTTCCGGCGCGGTGGAAACCTCCGGTTCAAGGGTCACCTCAATCCGCGTTCCCCAAATGCCCCGCCGGTGTTCCCTTCCGGCCTGCAGCGTATATCCGCCCAGCGGCAGTTTCCCTAGTTCGGTGGACAAGAAAGCGGGGTCGACGCCGAGATCGATCATCGCCCCAAGATTCATGTCGCCGCTGATTCCGGCGAAACAATCGTAATACAGGATTCTCACGGTTCACCTATCATGACGGCCTTTAACCTATCCGAGAATGTCCGCCAGGGCTTTCACCAGGAATTCACACTGCTCGTCGGTCCCCACGGTGACGCGGAGGTACTGCTCAATCCGCGGCAGCGGGAAATGACGGACGATGATGGACCTTTCCCGAAGGCGCCCTGCCAAGTCCAGGGCGTCCCGCCCCGGATGGCAGACAAAGATGAAATTGGCCGCTGAAGGCAGCACCTCGAAACCCATCTCACGCATTTGCGCCGTGAGCGTTTCCCGGGTCCGAATGATCCTTGTCCGGGTTTCCTCAAAATATACCTTGTCCTCCAGAGCCGCCACGGCACCGGAAATGGCAAAACGGTCCAGCGGATAGGAATTGAAGCTGTTCTTTACCCGGTCCAGGGCCTCGATGAGCTGGGGATGGCCCATGGCGAATCCAACCCGGAGTCCCGCCAGGGAACGCGCCTTGGACAGGGTCTGAATCACCAGCAGGTTGGGAAAGCTTTCAATCAGAGGCACCGCGGTTTCGGCGCCGAAATCCACATAGGCTTCATCGATCACCACAACGGAGTCGGTATTTCTGTCCAGCAATACTTCTATTGCGGCAAGGGATACCGGCAACCCCGTTGGGGCATTCGGATTGGGAAAGATGATGCCGCCGTTCGGGCGCACGTAATCGTCCAGCCGGATGTCCAGATCATCCGTCACCGGAATCGTTTTGTAATCAATATCGTATACACGGCAGTACACGGGATAAAAGCTATAAGTAATATCCGGGAACAAGGCAGGTTTTTCATGCTTGAGCAAACCCTGAAAAGCGAAGGCCAGAACTTCATCGGAACCGTTTCCCACGAATACCCGTTCCGGGGTCAAGTCATAATAGTCCGCAACCGCGGCCCGGACCCGGCCAGCATTGGGGTCCGGGTAGAGGCGCAGTGTCTCCGCCGCTTCGGCCCTCACGGCTTCCAGAACCTTAGGTGAGGGCCCGTAGGGATTTTCATTCGTATTGAGCTTGACCAGGTTAGTCAGCTTCGGCTGCTCTCCCGGAACATAAGGGTTGATGTTGTGAACGACAGCGCTCCAGTAACGGCTCATCTTGGACTTTCCTGAAAAACGAAGTCTCCCGGGCTTGGGGGACCAAAACCGGGCAGGCCCTCACCCGGCCCGCAGCACCCGGAAGCAGCAACAAATTGGGTTGAAACTATTGAATAATCAACATGACTTGTCAAGGAAGAAAAAAACGGCCCCGCAACACTTGCCGATCAGGCCCGCCGTTTATGATGCATCGATTTTCTTTCTTCAATCAATACTTGACGAGGCAGGAGGACACATGCCAAAGAAACAAAAATAAAGTGTGAGATAAACTAGCGTTGTTTACATATTCGGGATTTCCTATACAAGAAAAGGGAAACAATGGGATCTTGGACGTGGTGGGTAAAAAATCTGGTAATCGGTGTTTTCTCCATTTTTTTCCTGATTTTCGGCGTGGAGGTCCTGATCGGCTCATACACCCTCAATCACCCGCAATATTTTATCATGTATTTCTTCTCCGGCAGTTTCATCGTCCTTTTCAGCCTTGTCGGCATTCTGTATCCGATTTTTCAAATTTACTCGTACCTGACGCAAGGCTCCGTTGCTGACGAGGAAGACTGAATACTTAAGCCTGGCCTGCCAGGAACCTTTAAAATCAGTCATCGAATGACGATTGCGCCGTCATCGATGCAAGGTAAAAGTTGCCTTTCATTGACCACCGCTTTTCTCGCCAATTATAGCGTGCCCATGACAACTTATTGCTTGCATTTTTAAGATCATCAGCTTATTGACACGCGCAAATTTCACGCTTGGCGAATGATGAATCACTATCTCGTTACCATCGGGCTGCTCTGCTGCAGCAACATATTCATGAGTTTCGCATGGTATGGACACCTGCGCAATCTTTCCGGCCGGGCCTGGGTCATTGCCGCCTTGGTCAGTTGGGGAATCGCGCTGTTCGAGTACCTTCTCCAGGTACCGGCGAACCGGGTCGGTCACCAGGTCATGACCGTCGGTCAGCTGAAGATCCTGCAGGAAGTCATCACCCTTTCCGTCTTTGTTCCCTTTTCCATCTTTTATATGAAGGAAAAACTAACCCTGGATTACCTCTGGGCGGGTCTGTGTATCCTCGGCGCCGTCTTCTTCCTCTTTCGCAGCCGTCTGCCGGGGGCATGGTAATTGCGTTTCGATCACCGGCCCCGTAAAAGCTCAGCGCCAAGACGATTATCTGCCAACAGGAGGAATCCATGATGCCCAAAGCACATGCGTACCACATCACGATCATTCTTTTGACTGTATGGGTTATGACCATCCCTGTGCGTGCATTGGGAGAAGAATCGGCCTTGACGGAAGAAATCTCCGTCACCGCCGTCAGCCGCTACATCGATCGCGGCCAGGAACTGAGCCGCCACAGCCTTGTCCTGCAGCCTTCCTTTACCCTGAGCTACGGGGGATTCGCCGTCAATGTCTGGGGCAGCTGGGATTCCGACCCCTGCGATGCCGGGGGTAAGCATTGGTATGAAACGGATTACACCCTCTCTTACGGGGGCGAATTCGGAATCGTGACCTTTGAATCCGGTTACAGTTATTACGACATGAACGGCTATGACGATTCCCAGGACATCTTCCTGACTCTGGGGCTGAACCTTCCCCTGCGACCTTCCCTGACCGTATACCGTGAAGTCGGTAATGATCTTTACTGGTATCTGGTTCTGACCGTCAATCACTCCGTACCGCTGACGGAAAAACTTGCCGTTGACCTGTCGGCTTCAGCGGCGTATCTGGCCAGCGGTAACCGAAAAGAATATCCTGAGATCGACCGCCACGCTAACGAGACAGGCCGGAAATTTGACAACTTTCACGACGGCACCCTGACCATCAGCTTCCCGTACACGGTCTCCGAAAACGTCGCCATCACCCCATTCCTTTCCTACACTTTCCCCCTCTGTAAGGAAGCCAGGCGGGAGATGGAATATTTCAGCGTCACCGGCAAGGACAGCACCTTCCTCCACGGTGGCGTGACCTTCGCGTGCAACTTCTAACGGAGGCAGACGCCGATTGGTTGCACAGCCTTGAAAGTTTTCTATCAGGAAACCCGGATCAGACGCGCCGAACCCTTCCGAAAGCCATTCGGACAAACGGCAACCTACCTGGTTCTCGGTTCATGGACAACCCATGCACCCTGTCTTCTCATTACATCCATCCCGGCTTCTTCCGGCTTTCATCCCGCCGGGGATTTCATCTTGACACCATGTCTTTTTTCCTGCAATCTGAACAAAATTAAGCGCAAAGGGGCTTTTCACCCAAACCGCGGGCCAAGGGCCGCGGTTGCAATCGTTACACATCAACAAAGGAGGTCAAAAGCGATGAAAAAGATGAAACTTGTGGTGCTGGCAATGGCTTTCCTGGTTGCGGCCGCATGCGCGCATGGACCCGACGGCACAGAAAACGGATGAGTGGCTCGCGGCCAAGACAACACCCCCGGCGGTCAATATCAGCGGCATCTGGGACGGGGGCGAAAGTTTCGCCGGCGGCTGGGGTGAAGGACGATTTAATCAGGTCGGCCGGGATGTCACCGGAACCCTGGGACTTTACGATGTCAAAGGGGTCGTCAGCGGGAAAGAGGTCTACCTGCTGCTGATAACCGGCGGGCGCTATCGCTACACGGCCAAACTGACCCATCAAAAGGATGGAGGTTTCCAGGGCATGGCGCGAGAGGGCGCCCTGGTAGACAATCCGGAGGTCAGGAATGCCGTCGAATACCCCATCGTTTTGAAGAGGATGAGAAAATAGGGTAAGTCACGGCCAGGTGAGAGCCGCCGATCAGGCATTACGCAGCGCCGCGCCGGGCACAATCCCGGCAGCGGCGTTTCCCGTCCGATGAGAGAATCAGGCGGGAAGCCATGGTCATCGCCCCGCAGTCCTCGCAGGGAAGGGACGGAGACAGGGTCGCAGGGGGGGGCATCTCCGGCGTGTCAACCTCTTCCGTATCGTACAAGTCGGCAAAGGGCCGTTGCAGCAGATCGAACGCCTTCATCTTTTTCTGTTTTCTCAGTTCCTCCGGCGTCGCTGTGCCCTGGCTCATTTTCCCTTCCAAAAGGTTGTACTCGTCGGGGCTCCCGCCATGGTAGCGGTATGCGACCCGGCGGACAAAACGCAGGCCCCGGCCCGTTTTTCGGTCCAGTACGGTATAAGCATTTTTCCCGCAATCCCGCAGGATAAGGTTTCCCTTGCCCGCCGTCGTACCCAGCAGGACCTGGAACGCATCAACGGCACAGGAGTCGTTATCGGAGATCACCACGGTTTCTTCATCCTCCGCCCGCGACAAACCCAACCGGGTCATCGCCTCGAGCGCCACCCGATAGCCGTATACCAGACCGGGGCAAAGATGACCGTGAAATGTCACGCATTCTTTGAGGTCTTTTCGTTCAGCACAGCGTCGCATTGCTTCCTTATCGTCCATGTCATTTCACGCTCATTTGCACGTTTGTGAAGTGATGAGTTTTCCATTGACAGAAGAGTTTCTCTTGTTTATATACTTCCCTCCGGAAAAGCAAGACCTTGTGAAATAAAAGAAAGAAGGTGAGGAACGGCTCCATGGCAAAAATGGCCACGTTCCTAGTCATGATTGTCTTCTGGGTCATCCTGTCCGGGATGCTGGATCCGTTTCATCTGGGACTGGGACTCTTCAGCTGCCTTCTGGTCGCTTTTTTCAGCCACAAGCTGTTGTTTTTCGGCGGCACCCCGAAATTATGGATCCGCGGCATTGTCGGGATCACGCTCTATCTGCCCACGCTTTTCTGGGAGATTGTCCTGGCAAACCTCCATGTCACATACATTGCCCTGCATCCGCGAATGCTGGATCACATCGATCCGCAGGTGATCCGTTTCCGCACAAAACTGAAAAACGGGATTTCGAAAGTCACCCTCGCTCAATCCATCACCCTGACGCCAGGAACGATCACAGTGGATGTCCACGACGACGAGTTCGTCGTATATGCCCTGACCCGACGTACTGCCGAAAGCTGTCCCGGTGCTATGGAGGACCGCATCTGCAAGATCGCCGAGGAGCCTCGGCGATGAAGGATTTTATGCTGGTCGGGGCGATTGCCATTCTGCTTCTCATGTTTGCCGCACTCTACCGCATGATCGGCGGGCCGACGATTTTCGATCGTATCGTCAGCAGCAACATGATCGGCACCAAGACGACCGCCTTGCTTTTATTCATTGGGGTCCTCTTCGATAACCTCAGCATGTTCGTCGACATCGCCATCGCTTACACCCTGCTGAATTTTATTACGACGCTGGCGGCGGCAAAATACTTTCTGCGAAGACGCCCGGTTTTATCTGTGGACGCTATCGCCACCGACCAGAAGAAAGAGGAAAAGAAATGATTGACGTGATTTCGATGATCCTGATCGGCCTGGGCATTTTTTTCTTCGCCTCCGGCGTCATCGGTTTGCTGCGTTTTCCCGATTTTTATACCCGGCTTCATGCCGCAGGCAAAAGCGATTCCCTGGGATCGGTCCTGGTGGTGGCGGGTTTCGCCCTCTACAATCTGCAGCCTTTCACCCTCGAGAACTGCCTGGTCAGCATCAAGATTCTTTTCATTGCCCTCTTTATTTTCATCGCCAGCCCGACGGCATGCCACGCGATAACCCAGACCGCCATGGCCCTGGGCATCGAACCCTGGCGGAAAGGAGACAAGCGACGATGATCTGGCAACTGGACCTGCTGCTGCTCACCCTGGTTGTGATCTGCGCACTGGCGGCGATCACCGTCAAGGACCTCCTCGCCGCAACCATCATTTTCAGTGTTTACAGCTTCTTGCTGTGCCTGATCTGGGCCGGGATGGGCGCCGTCGACGTCGCTTTCACGGAGGCCACCGTCGGCGCCGGCGTCAGCGCCATGCTGTTCATCGCAACGATCCTGCAAACCACGAGGAGGAGTAAGGATTGAATATACGTGCCCTGATCACCACCTTGTTTACCGGCGCCCTGCTGCTGTATGGTACGGGTGACTTTGCGCCCTGGGGTGACCCGCAAGCTCCGGCCTCTCGTCACGTCTCACCGACTTACATCGAAAAAGCGGTGGAACAGACCCATGTCCCGAACATCGTTACCGCCGTCCTGGCGGATTACAGAAGTTACGATACCATGTTCGAAACCATCGTGATTTTCTGCGCCGGTGTCGTGGTGATCAGCGCCCTGCGGAGGCCCGACGCATGAAGCCCGATTATTCCCTCCCGCAGGACCGCCCGATCGGACCAAGCCTGATCATCGAAATGTCGGTCCGGATCATGATCCCTTTCATCCAGCTTTTCTCGCTATACGTGATCGCCCACGGTCACTACAGCCCCGGCGGCGGATTTCAGGGAGGGGTGCTGATGGGGGCGGCGTTCATTCTCATGGCCATCGCTTTCGACCAGAAGACCTCCATGCGCTTTTTCCCCCTGAGGGCCAATACGATTCTGGGAGGAAGCGGCGTGCTGATCTATGTGGGAACGGGACTGGTCTGCGCCGTCCTGGGCAGCCTCTTCCTGGATTACAGCATCCTCGATACGATCATCCCCCTCGGGCCCGTTGCCTGGCGTTCCCTGGGCATTCTGATTGTGGAAGTGGGCGTCGGACTTGCCGTGGCCAGCATCATGGTGTCGCTGTTCTGGGACCTGGCCTCGGGCGGCTCACTGAGAAAGGGTCTCTGATATGGAAGCTCTCGCGGAACAAGTCGTCGCGAAATACAATTACTGGATTTATGTCATCCTGATGATGATCGGGTTTTACGCCATGATCGGCAAAAGCAATATGGTAAAAAAGCTGCTCGGCATGAACATATTCCAGACCGCCATTATCCTGATGTTCATCTCTGCGGGCGTGAAGAAGGGTGGCGGCATCCCCATCGTCGATGCGGAGATCGCCTTGGAACAGGGCGTTCAGGCGGCCTCGACCGTCAACCCCCTGCCGCACGTGCTGATGCTGACAGCCATTGTCGTGGCGGTCAGTGTCACGGGAGTCGCCCTTGCCATCCTGCAGCGTGTTTACAAGGAATACGGCACCCTCGAAGAGAATGAAATTTTAGAGAATATCGATCAATGACGCCCACCAGCCTTCATCTCTACACCCTCGCGGCGCCCCTGATCGGCGCCCTTGTTCTGTTTGTCGCCGGACGATCATTCCGCAGGCTTATCGGGCCTGTCGTACTGGGATCCCTTTCGCTGTCCCTGCTGGCAGCAATTGCGGTCTTCCTGCGAGTGCTCGAGGAGGGAAAAATAAGCTACACGGTCGGCAACTGGTACCCGCCCATCGGCATCGAGTTGGTCGTCGATCACCTGAGTGCCCTGATGCAGCTATTGATCGCCACCGTCGCCCTGGTGGCCAGTGTTTCGTCCCTCAAGAGTGTGGCGGCCGACCTGAAAGAACGGCAACACCTTTTTTTCACCCTGTATCTGATCCTCATTGCGGGCCTGCACGGCCTGGTCCTCACCGCCGACGCCTTCAACCTCTACGTGCTGCTGGAGATCACCTCCATCACCACCTACGGATTGATTGCCATGGGAAAGGGCCGCGCGCCCCTTTCCAGCTTCAATTACATCATCATGGGTTCCATCGGCGCCTGCTTCTACCTTTTGGGGATCGGTTATCTTTACATTCTCACCGGCACCTTGAACATGGCCGATCTCGCCCGCATCATCCCGACCCTTGACGGGGGGGCCGCCCTGGCAACGGCATTTGCCTTCTGTATAGTCGGATTGTGGATCAAAATGGCTTTTTTCCCCCTTCATATCTGGCTTCCCAATGCCTATACCGATATGCCGGACGGTGCTGCCGTGCTTGTTGCCCCGCTCATGACTAAAATTACCGTTTATTTGATGATCCGGGTGATGTTTTCGATCTTTTCCCCGAATTACGAGTTCCATCAGCACGCGGCGGTGCAGCACATCGTGGTCGGTGTCGCGGCTCTGGGTATTATCTGCGCCTCCGCCATGGCGATCGGACAGCGGGATCTGCGGCGGATGCTGACGTATATCATCGTAGCCGAGGTCGGTTACATGGTCGGCGGGGTCTGGCTTGCCAACGGGGACGGGTTTACCGGGGCGGTGCTGCATATCGTCAACGATGCCCTGATGACTCTTTGCCTCTTCCTGGCAGCTGCGGCGATTGCCTGCCGGACGGGAGGCCTTGCTTTTGAGCGCCTGGGAGGACTTTACCGGAGGATGCCTCTGACCATGGCCGCTTTCACCGTCGGTGTCCTTTCCATGATCGGGGTGCCTCCGACCTGCGGGTTTTTCAGCAAATGGTATCTGATCCTCGGCGGAATCGAGGCCGGACAGTGGCTTTACGTGTTCGCCCTCATCTTCAGCAGCCTGGTCAATGCGGTGCTGTTTTTTCGCATTATTGAAATCGCCTACTTCGGCGCGCCCAGTGACGAAACATCCCCGCATGCCCATGAATCTCACCGGCGTGAAGAAGCGCCTCACGCAATGCTGCATCCCCTCGTTCTGACTGCCTTGGCGCTCATTGCGGTCGGCCTGGGAACAGGCCCCCTTGTGGAAAATGTGATCCGTCTCGCTCTGCCCGGCGGATTCTGATGCAACGAAATCCTTAGGCTTAAATGCCGGGACACAACCTTTGGTAACATGACGACGATTGAAACTTCATTCTGGCCGTTAGCGGCAGTCCTGATCACGATGCTCGGATCGATCCCGATCCTGATGCTGAAACGTCTTCCCGACCTTCGGGAAGCCTGGACGATTTTGATCTCCCTGGGAATGTTCGCCGTCATCGTCTCTCTGCTTCCGGCGGTGCTGGCCGGGAGTGCCTACCAGTTCACCGTGGCTGAGGTCATTCCGGGGGTACCCATTGCCCTGAAGGTTGATGCCATGGGCATGTATTTCGCCCTGATCGCGTCTTTTCTGTGGATTTTCACCTCCATCTACTCGATCGGATACATGCGGGCCCTCAATGAACACGATCAGACCCGCTACTACGCCTCCTTTGCCGTAGCCATTTCGGCGACGATCGGCGTCGCCTTCTCGGCCAACCTGTTCACCCTGTATTTGTTCTATGAAATTCTGTCCTTATCGACCTACCCACTGGTCACCCACAAGCAGGACGGCGAAGCCCGGTCATCCGGACGGAAGTATCTTACGTACCTGCTCGGCGCCTCCGTCGCGTTTGCCCTGCCGGCCATGGTCCTGACCTATACGCTGGCGGGCACTCTCGATTTTACGGCCGGCGGTATCCTGGCCGGAAAAGCCGATGCTCCGACGCTGGCCCTTCTTCTGGTGCTCTTCGTTTTCGGCTTTGCTAAAGCCGCCGTCATGCCGCTGCATGCATGGCTGCCGGCCGCCATGGTGGCCCCGACGCCGGTCAGCAGCTTCCTGCACGGCGTGGCCGTGGTTAAGGTGGGCGTCTTTTCGATCCTGCGCATCGTTTTCTTTATCTTCGGGCCGGCCTTGCTCGGCGACCTGAACCTGGGTTCGGTCCTGACCATCCTGGCATCCATTACGATCCTCGTTGCCTCCCTGGTCGCCCTCACGCAGGACAATCTCAAGCGCAGGCTGGCCTACTCGACGGTCGGTCAGCTTTCCTACATGATTCTCGGCGCGGGCATGCTGACCACGGCGGGCATGACCGGCGGCCTGCTCCATCTTTCGATGCATGCATTCGGTAAAATCACACTGTTCCTCTGTGCCGGCGCCATCTATATCGCCGCACACAAGAGCAATATCAGTGAAATGGACGGCCTCGGACGGCGCATGCCGTTTACATACCTGGCCTTTTTCCTCGCATCGCTGTCCATTATCGGCATGCCGCCTCTGGGCGGATTCCTGAGCAAGTGGAACCTGGTGATCGGTGCCTTCGACGGCGGGCAGCTGCTACTGGTCGTCGTGGTCCTGATCAGTTCCCTCCTGAATGCGGCCTATTTCTTCCCGATTGTCTACCGTGGCTTTTTTGCCCCCGCCGCCAACAGTCAAGGCCTTGAGGAGATCCGGGAAGCTCCCCTGCTTTGCGTAATTCCTTTGTGCCTGACGGCCCTGATCAGCCTGCTGCTCTTCTTCTGCCCCTCGCTTTTCCTCCGGTTGATTCAGCTCGTTCTCAACCCGTAACGCAAACACGGAGCCGGAAAGGAGATTGATATCATGAACAGGAATATCGAGCACGAGACGAAAGAAGAAAAAAAGATTCTGGCCCACGAGCCCGTCAGGGGCTACCGACCCGCCCTGTGCGTTTGCGTGGCTTTGGGCGTTCTTTATCTGGCGGTGATCCTGGTGAAGACCCTGTAGCGAGAGACGGTATATGCAAAAAACAACAGTTGACCCAAGCGGCCATCAGAAGGAAAATCAAATCCCGCGTAACGTAAAAAGGATGCTGGTTGCCTTTTTCAGCTTCCTGTTTCTGCTTTTTCTTGCCGACGCGATTTATCATCGGCACGCAACATTTCCCTGGGAGGAGTGGTTCGGATTTTATGCCGTCTTCGGGTTTGTGGCCTGTGTAATCCTCGTGCTCGTCGCGAAACACATTCTACGGCCGCTGGTCATGCGTAATGAGGATTACTATGATCGCCAGTAGCCTTTTCCCGCCCGCCCTGATTCTGATTCTCGGGGCCCTGCCCGCCGTCTGGCTGCGCGGACGGACGCGGCAGGCCTGGATGCTGCTGCTTCCGGTACTCAGTTTTTTTAATATGCTGGCCCTGCCGGAAGGTCACCATTTCGGCATCGCATTCTTCGATCAGGAACTCGTGCTGGCCCGGGTCGACCGTTTGAGCTTCATCTTCGGGGTCATTTTTCATCTCATCGCGTTGATTGCAAATTTGTATGCCCTGCATGTGGAAGACCGGGTCCAGAATGCGGCCGGCCTCGTATATGCCGGATCCGCCATCGGCGCGGTTTTTGCCGGAGACCTGCTCACCCTGTTCGTATTCTGGGAATTGATGACCCTCAGCGCGACTTTCCTCATCATGGCCCGCAGGAACAAGCGATCACTCGCCGCGGGTTTTCGCTATTTCATGGTACATGTGCTTTCGGGTCTTTGTCTGCTGGCGGGAATCCTTCTTCAGGTCCACGAAACGGGCAGCGTCGCCTATAACTATATCGGTCTGGGCAATCTTTCATCCTATCTGATTTTTATCGGTTTTGGCGTCAATGGCGCCTGGCCGCTGCTGCATTTCTGGCTTCCCGACGCTTATCCGGAAGCGACTGTGACCGGCGCGGTTTTCCTTTCGGCCTTTACGACCAAAACAGCGGTCTACGTCCTGGCCCGGGCCTATCCGGGCACGGAAATCCTGATCTGGATCGGCGCCGCCATGGCGGTCTTCCCGATCTTCTACGCCGTGATCGAGAACGATCTGCGACGGGTCCTCGCCTACAGCCTGATCAACCAGGTCGGGTTTATGATGGTCGGAATCGGCATCGGAACGGAACTTTCCTTAAACGGCACCGTGGCGCATGCATTCAGTCACATCCTCTATAAGGCCCTGTTGTTCATGTCCATGGGAGCCGTTCTCTATCAAACGGGCAAAATCAATGCCACGGACCTGGGCGGGCTTTACCGCTCGATGCCATGGACCTGCACCTTCTGCATCATCGGGGCGGCATCCATCTCCGCTTTCCCTTTACTGAGCGGATTCATCAGCAAATCGATGATCATCACGGCGACAGGTGACGGCAGCCTTCGTCTGGTCTGGTTTATGCTGCTTTTTGCCTCGGCCGGCGTTTTTCACCACGCCGGGATCAAGGTCCCTTTCTTCGCCTTTTTCTCCCACGATTCAGGCATCCGATGTGAGGAGGCGCCGCGGCACATGCTGCTGGCCATGGGACTGGCCGCGGCTTTCTGCATCCTGATCGGGATTTTTCCGCAGGCGCTCTACAGCCTGCTTCCCCATGCTGTTGCTTACCAGCCTTATGACGCCAGTCATGTGATTTCACAGACCCAGTTGCTCTTTTTCTCGGCGCTGGCTTTTACACTGCTTCTTCTGGCAGGGGTTTATCCGCCGGAGATCCGTGCCGTCAATATCGACGCCGACTGGGTTACCCGCAGGGGTGGGGCGGCTTTCTACCGCTGGGCCGACCGCACCTTCAACAGCCTGAACACCTGGGCCGACGAGATGATCTCCAGGCGCATGACGCAGCAGCTGGTCACGTTCTTCCAAAGACCCGGCTGCAATCTGCGCAACCAAGGGTTTGAGCTCCTGACGCGTTTCGGCGGGAGCGAAGCCCGCCTGGCGGAAGAAAAGTCCCGGGCGGAACGTCTTTGCCGGAATGCCGCCTACCCGATCGGCGTCGGCGTCCTGCGTGCCGCACTTCTGATGGCGGTATTGACCATCCTTCTGATTCTCTTTTAGCGGTTAAGTATAAACTCCGGTGAACGTCGGTCTTTCAGACGACTATCAGAGCATGCAGGGGCGCAGCGGGTCAGGGGGCGGGGCTTCACAAGGCATGAATGCGGTGTCGCCTTTCCACGCAAGTCACGATTTAAAACTCTGATGTTTAGGGAAGTCTAGAAACGGATGCGCCCCATTGGGGAGGATGTTGCCGTGGAAGCGATGCCCCACCGCCTCACTGATCCGGCGGCATCTCGCCGCGATTTCTGCAGTGATATCGGTTCATGGCCGTTTGCATTCCCTCGGCGATCAGGACCTCGATCGCTTCAGAGGCATTCCCGAGGATACCCGGCAGGGCTTTCTCCTCCTCCGGCGAAAAGGATTGGAGAACATAGCTTTCCGGCGACATCCGGTCATCCGGCCGGCCGATTCCCATGCGCAGACGCCGGTATGCGGAGCTGCCCAGACGTTCGTCCAGGGACATCAAACCACGGTGCCCGCCATGGCCACCTCCCGCTTTAAAGCGAATCGTCGCAAAGGGTAAATCGAGATCGTCGTGCACCACGAGCATCTCGCTTGTCTCCAACCGGAAAAAGCCGGCCAGGTTTCTGACCGCCACACCGCTTAAATTCATGAACGTCTGAGGCTGGGCCAGCAGGACGGGCATAGGGCCGATCCTTCCCTTGCCCCAGCGGGCATCGAAATCTTTCCGGTCAAGCGTAATGTTGGCGCGAACCGCAAGCTGGTCAACAACGAGAAAGCCGAAATTGTGACGACTGTTTCGATAACGGTCTCCCGGATTTCCCAATCCGACAATCAGCATCAACCCGATCTCTCCTGCCAGGTCAGGTAATCGACCCTTTAACCGTTCCTCGGCGAACTGCCAGATATCGTCCGGCTATGGTCAGCTTCGCCGGCGAAGGAGGATTTTCCGCTCGGCCTCGTTTTTCCGCTAGATAAAAAGTGAGCTGACGGAATCGTTGTAATAGATTCGCCGGACCGCCTCACTCAAGAGGCCCGCAACGGAGAGGACCTTTATCCGCTTACAGTCCTTCGCCCTTTCATGAAGGGGAATGGTATCCGTTACAATCACTTCTTTCAGGTTGGATCCTTCGATACGGTCGATCGCCGGTCCGGAAAGCACGGGATGCGTGCAGCATACGGAAACCTCCAGGGCGCCTGCCGCCTCCAGAGCCAGACTCGCCTGAACCACCGTTCCCGCCGTATCGACCATGTCGTCCAGGATCACCACCCTTTTCCCCTCGACATTACCGATGATGTTCATGACCTGGGCTTCGTTCGGCCCTTCGCGGCGCTTGTCGATAATCGCCAGGCTCGACCCCAGCCGGGAACCGAAGGCCCGTGCGCGTTCCACACCACCTGTATCGGGCGAGACGATAACCATGTTATCCAGATAATTGTTGCGCATGTACTCCAGCAGAACGGGGGTGGCGAAGAGATTGTCCACGGGAATATCGAAGAAACCCTGGATCTGACCGGCATGGAGATCCATAGCCAGCACGCGGTCCGCACCAGCCGCATGAATCAGGTCGGCAACCAGTTTCGCCGTAATGGGAGCTCTGGGCGCCACTTTCCTGTCCTGCCTGCCGTAGCCGTAATAAGGGATCACGGCGGTAATTCGGTCCGCCGAGGCGCGCTTCATGGCATCGATCATGATGAGCAGTTCCACGAGCGTGATGTTGACGGGCGGGCAGGTCGGCTGGATAATAAATACATCCATGCCTCGAACATTCTCGTTGATTTCGACGCGGGTTTCCCCGTCACTGAACGTCGTGACGTTCGCTTTCCCCAGGGGCACGCCAAGGTTGCGGCATATCTTCTCCGCCAGGGAGACGTTGGCGTTTCCGGAAAAAATTCTCATTCGCTCAAGCATGGAAGTCCCTTTCAAAAGATATCAAAAGATATGGCTGGGGCGGGAGGATTCGAACCTCCGAATGCAAGAACCAAAATCTTGTGTCTTACCGCTTGACGACGCCCCAAAATTTCATTTCATTCATGAAGGGAAGAATCGAGAAAGTCTCACAGGGAAGCGACGGCTTTGACAAACCCGTTCCCGTTCTGCTGCAAAATACCCGCGGCCCGCAGAGCCTCATTTTCCTGACCGAAAACCCCGTAAATCGTCGGTCCGCTTCCCGACATCAATGCTCCCAAAGCACCCGCTTCCACCACTTTTTCCTTGAGTTCTCGCAGCGCTGGGTGGAGGGCGAAGGAAACTTTTTCCAAGTCATTATAAAGACTTTCGATTACATCGCTCATGCTGGAAAGTTGGGGGATGCTATAATGTATCGCTTTCTTTGTCAATCTTAAATTCAGGCCTTCATAAACCTGCCTCGTCGAGAGTTCAAACCCCGGATTGACCAAAACAAACCACAGTGGAGGCAACCCCACCACCGGTTCCAGGAGATCGCCGATGCCGAAAGCCCAGGCCCGGTTTCCGTACAAAAAAAACGGCACATCGGCACCAAGACGGGCAGCGATCCTCATCAGCCCCTCCGTGGTCATGCCAAGCCCGAGAATCTCGTTCAGGGTAACCAAGGTTGTGGCGGCATCCGAACTTCCGCCTCCCAGACCCGCTCCCAGGGGTATCCGCTTTTGCAGGACAATCTCCACGCCGGAAGAGCAGCCCGTCACAGCAAAAAGGGCCTTCACGGCCCGGAAAACGAGATTGTCCTCGTTTTCCAACTGGGGAAATCCGGGACACCGAAGCATAACGCCCCCGTGGCGCGGACGGAACGTCAAGGTATCGGACAGATCAATCTTCTGCATCAGCGTGGCAATATCATGATAACCGTCCGGCCTTCTGCAGATGACACGAAGATGCAGATTTAATTTGGCCGGCGCGAAAACCGTGCTCATGCCGCACCCTGCTCCTTGACGAAACGCATTCTCAATTCATACAGGGCCTCTTCCAGGATTTCGCTCTCCTGTTCGTCAAGATTACCCCTTGTTTTTTCCTGGAGCAGGCTCAGAATATCAATCGTCTGTTTGGCAGCCTCCAGATTCTTTTCCCGCTTCTGGGTGTAGGGATCGGGGATATCACCGAAATGATACATGGCGGACGTACTCAGAGAAAGGATGAACCCGACAAAGTCGACTTCGTGATAGGCGCTCTCCTCCCGTGTTTCCGGAGGCATATCGGGCTTTTCCTTCTCCGCTTTCAACCGGACGTCGGGCCCCGCGCCGGAGCCGATGTCCGGTTTCTCCGTCGATTCCGGTCCGCGGGGGTTTCCCGCCTCATCGAAATGCCTTTTGTCACGAACAACAAAACCCTGCCCTTTTTTTTCCTCTTCCATCAAACCCCCTTCCTGCCGCCGGTCATACGACCGGCCGCCCCTGTTTTGCCGGCGGGCGACCGGCTCTTGCCGGACATCATGACCTTCTGTTTTTTGACGTTTTTGCTCAGGCCTTTTCAAAAACAACGGACCCCTCGCGGGACAGATCGACCAGGATCTTGTCCCCCTCCCGGAAGGTCCCGTCCAGAATTTTGAGTGCCAGAGGATCCAGGATAAATTTCTGCAGCGCCCGCTTCAGGGGCCTGGCGCCGTAAACAGGGCTGTAACCCTCCCGCGCTATATAATGTTTCGCTTTTTCTGTCAATTCTATGACCAGCCGCCGCTCCTCAAGCCGCTTCTGAATCAGGGCCAGCTGGATCAGAATAATCCGGTCGATATCCTCGATGCCCAGAGGCCGGAAGGTAATGATGTCGTCGATCCGATTGAGAAATTCCGGCTTGAACGTTGCCCTGAGGGCGTCCATGGTCCGTTCGCGCTTTTCCTCATCGCCGAGTTTCTGA
>CAYPKE010000010.1:0-30479 GCA_964411235.1 uncultured Syntrophales bacterium | reverse complement strand
TCCCAGCGGGTCAGACTTCGTAATCGATGACCCGGGGCTCGACCACATATTTCTGCATCAGTTCTTTGACCGGCAAATGGGCAGGGTGGTTCCGGTAGGACAGGAAAGAATCCCAGGAATCAAATTCCGCCATCAGGCTGATGTCGCTTCCCTGTTCATCGTTTATTCTGTTCAACCCGACTTCGATCTTCATCAGTCAGGGAATAGAACCCAGCATGCCGAAAAGGGCATTTTTGATCGTAGCCGGGTGTTTGTGTTGCGTCGGCCCGACAATGTCATCATGCAGCCGCCAGAGAACGATATGTTTGACCATGAGATTGCCTCCTTGTTTGCAGAAAGCAGGACCGTGTTGACCATCCGGAGAAATAACCGATTCAGGGCGCTTTTCTAGCCCCGACGGGAAAGACCAGGGCCCCGCCGAGAAAACCGATAGCTATCAGAAGAGGCCAGAAAAGCAGGATGCCGGACAGATACAGCAGGCTTTCGATGCGGAAAGGTTGCAGCAGGTCGGGCACCTGGGTTCTCCAGAAAAGCAGTCCCGTGGCCAGCATGAGGGTCAGTGAGGAAAGCTGGATTTTGCGGGCGACGGCCTTCATCGCCCGGGACTTATAATTAATCCACCAGGTAAAAAAGCCTGTCATCATGGCGGTCGGCATTGTCAGCAGTCCGGCGTAGAGGCACAGCAGGGAGGTCTCGTGGAAAGAGTGCTGCCCCGTCGCCAGGTAAAGCAGATCGAAGACAAAAAGCGAAAGAAAAAAAACAATGGGAAAATGGACCAAAGCGGGATGGGGGTGCCGGCGCAGGATGGGAAACCGGTTCAGCATCCTGGAAAGGCATTCCGGCAGCGGTTCCTTGGATTTTTCCCGGTAAAGAGCGACCTGAGGGAATCGTGTCAAAACTTCTTCACCATGAGGCGCCGCGGAGAGATCATCGCTCAAATCCTGTCCGGCACGGTGCCGGTTCATGTGAAAGCCATGCTGCCAATGCTTGCTTTTACTAACGTCATAAACGCGGTTCCGATAGACAAGGCAGACGGACTTGCCTTCCCGGCCGTCATGTTCGGCAAGAAGTTTCTCATCCCACGTTTCCATAGCATGTGCCCCTTTCCCATTTTTTACGGAGCGGAAAACATTTCTCGGAAAATCAACCGTCCGGATTTGGCATGGTAGTTAACCTTTTGTTTAGCGGCTGCCTTGCCTTTTATCCGAAAGGACTCAGTTCCGTGTCTCCCGGGTTTAAGGCAGAAAAAGATCCTTGGTGGAGAAGTTGGGGTCGCTGGTCAGGTTCACACCGAGCCTTCTCAGGCCCGCTTCGTCTCCGGAGGTCGGAATGTGGGTCATGTGCACCTCGCAGTTACGCAGTTCCTTGAGGTTTTCAATGGCCAGTTGCGCCGCCGGATTATTGATAGCGCTGATGCTCAGGGCGATCAGGGCTTCTTCGAGATCAAGACTGACGGTTTTTTCATTGAGAATGTTGGTTTTCAGATTCCCCACGGCGTCCGTAATAAAGGGGGGCAGCAATTTTATCTTTTCCGGGATGTCCGCGAGATGTTTGACGGCGTGCAGAATCATGCTCGAAGCGGCATGCATCAAAGCAGAGTTGCTCCCTGTAACGATTGAGCCGTCTTTCAGCTCAATGGCGGCGCCGCAGAAAATACCCTCGTTGCCCTTGTCGCGATTCTGGGCGTCTCTGGCAGCCTCTTGCGCAGGAGGTACGACAACGCGGTCGGTCGGTTCCAGTTTGAAATCCTTGATAAAGAGTTCGGCCCGCTGAACCGTTTCCTTGTCGGCAAATCCCATGGCATATTCGCAGCGATATCGGAAAAAACGACGGATCAGTTCCTGTTTTGCCGCTTCCTGGGTTATGTCGTCGTCGGTAATGGCGAACCCGGCACGATTCACGCCCATGTCCGTGGGGGAAAGGTAAAAAGATGCGCTTCCGGTAATTTTCTCCAGGATTCTTCTGAGCACGGGGAATATTTCGACATCCCGGTTATAATTAACAGATGTCCTGCCATAGGCTTCCAAATGAAAGGGGTCGATAAGATTGAAGTCGCGGATATCCGCGGTGGCCGCTTCGTAAGCAACGTTCACGGGATGTTTTAGCGGGAGGTTCCAGATGGGGAACGTTTCGAACTTGGCATACCCGGACTTGATACCCTTTTTATAGTCATGATAGAGTTGTGAGAGGCAGGTAGCCAGTTTGCCGCTGCCCGGACCGGGTCCCGTGACGATGACCAGAGGCTTGTTGGTTTCTATATAATCATTGGCGCCGTAGCCTTCGTCGCTGACGATCAAATCAACATCGGTGGGATACCCCTTGGTGAAGCGATGTGTAAAGACCTTGATGTTGCGCCGCTCCAGCTTGTTTTTGAACAAGGTTGCCGCCGGTTGATGATCGAAGCGGGTGATGACGACCCCCAGTACATCAATGCCCCAGTCACGGAGTTCATCAATCAGCTTCAGGGCATCCGAATCGTAGGTGATGCCGAAGTCGGCCCGGATTTTCTTGCGTTCGATATCTCCGGCATAGATGCACAACAGGATATCCGCCTGATTCTTGAGTTCCTTGATGAGACGCATTTTTACATTGGGATCATACCCCGGCAGAACCCTGGCGGCGTGATAATCATAAAGGAGCTTACCGCCAAATTCCAGATACAGCTTGTTGTCGAATCGCCTGACCCGGTCGAGAATGGCCTTAGTCTGTTCGGTGATATAGTGCCCGTTGTCGAACCCTGTTTTCCGTATCATTTCGGTTTCCTTGAATATCGGATGTCCTGTGTTGTGATGCCGGTGGGACTGCCACCACAGGCTTGATTGGATCGTATCTATAGCACGTGAAGGTGAGGGATGACAAGCGATTAGGCGGACAGCGATAATGGCAGGAGAAAGCTGATCGGCTGCAGGTTCTCCTTGACTTGTTCCGTTCGTTCATTTTAGTTTATTTTTTAAGAAAAGCCAAAAGGTTGGGATATGCATGAGGTCATCAACTGGAGCAACGATGTGGCCCGGGCGCAGCTAGAGGGAAGCCGCAAGGGTAAGCCGTTACTGTTGAGCTTTACGAGCCCCGACTGTTTTTTCAGTCAGAGAATGGAGGCGGTTTCCTATGCGCAACCGGATGCGAATAGGCTGCTTCAAGCCGGCCTGATCCCTGTCCGTATCACGCCGGAAAACCCTTTTCCGTTCAAGACGTATTCCGTCAAAGCCACCCCCCATCATCTCATGACCGGGGAGGGCGGTTTCGAACTGCGAAGCTTTACCGGATTTATGGACGGTCCTGAACTGCTGGCTTTCCTCCTTTTGGGCATTGCCAAGCATTGGTTCGATAAGGGAAGATTTCAGAAAGCCCTCGAGGCCGTGGATGAATTGATTCGCAAGACACCCCGTGCGGAAACGTTGCCCGAGGCCTTGTTCCTCCGCGGTTTTTTTCTCTACAAAATGACCTCAGACCATCGCCGCCTGAAAAACGCCTTCCATGAGCTGGAAAGCAGCTTTCCCGGTAACGACTGGACAAAAACCGCCCGGATGGTTGCCCTGTTTCACTACGCGGCATCCGTATGGGAGTGGAGCCAGAAAAAAGGCAACATTAATAAAGCCCGGTTTGGCGTGATTCTTCATTCACCTCAGGAAATGCAATGACCCGATCACTTAAATTACTGCGGCCCGGCCGATACGCATCCCTGAAAGCAAGGGGCGGGAATGCCTTGCGCGGTCGAAGGGTACGGGGCATTGAGGTTTCTAAAACTTCCGTGGGCCCGGTGACTCGAGAAACCGCGGTTCCTGCAGCGGCACCCCCGGGAGTTGCCCCTTGAGGATAGACCGGCGTCTTTTTATGCATTTTGACTGGACCTTGGTGACGCTTGTCGCTTTGATCCTGGGGATCGGTCTGGTCAATCTTTACAGTGCCGGATATAATCTCGGTCATGACACATCCCCTTGGGTCCGCCAGGCCAGGTGGGTCCTGATCGGCTTAGGCGGTATGATTCTGGCTTTCAGCGTGGATTATCGTACCATCGTGCGCCACGCGTATGTCATGTACGGCGTGACGATTGTGCTCCTGCTGGCCGTTTTCTTATACGGCTACGCCACCCATGGATCACAGCGCTGGATCACCTTGCTGGGTTTTTCGTTTCAGCCTTCGGAACTGATGAAACTCGTGCTGATTCTGACTCTGGCCAAGTATTTTGACAACAACAGGCTTAATCAGGCCTTGCATCTAAAGGATCTGCTGATTCCCTGCTTTTTTGTCCTGCTTCCCTTTCTTCTCATCCTGCGTCAGCCTGATCTGGGAACGGCCCTCATGCTGGTAATCCTTTTCGCTTCCCTTATTCTCTTTATCGGCACCAACTTGAGAACCCTGGTCTTGTCGGCCGCTTCAGGGATATTTCTGATTCCCTTGGCCTGGCATTTCCTCAAAGACTACCAGAAGGAAAGAATCCTGACTTTCCTTTCCCCTGAGCGTGATCCGCTGGGATCAGGTTACCACATTATTCAATCCATGATCGCCGTCGGCTCCGGAGGTTTCTTCGGCAAGGGATTTCTGAAAGGAACCCAGACTCAGCTCAAGTTTCTGCCCGAGCAACAGACCGACTTCGTTTTCTCCGTCTACGCGGAAGAGTGGGGCTTCTTCGGCGGTCTGGTTCTGATTTCCCTATATTTAATGCTGATCTTCTGGGGCCTGAGAATTGCCCTTCATTCAAGGGATTATCTGGGAACATTGGTCGCATTCGGTTTTACGATGCTGATCTTCTGGGGGATGCTGATCAATATCGGTATGGTCCTGGGGCTTTTCCCTGTGGTCGGCATTCCGCTGCCTTTTATGAGCTACGGGGGATCTGCCATCGTGGTGTTCCTGACAATGGTGGGACTGATGCTGAACATCAGCATGCGGCGCTATATCCTTCATTCCTGATCCGGCACGCATTCGTCGTCCATTCATTTTATCATGATAATTCGGCATCTTACGGCCGCCGGCAAATTTGTGGCCTGCAACGGAAAGGTAGCCAAAAAGTGCTTGACAACCATCATTACTTATGGTTAGTAAACCGCGCTTTTGAAAACGGTGCGTTGGCGAGGTTGTCGGTGGACGGTCGAACAGAAACATATCGGTTTGTTGCAGGAGCAGGGTTTGCCGCCTACGTGACAGAGGCTTCATGAAGTGAAAGCCGGGAGGATAAGGTTTTTGTCCGCTCGGCTTTTTTTGCTTATATGCCCGAGGAAAGCACCGGGAACAACATTTCTTGCGAGGTAGGGCCGTGGTTGAGCTGAACATTACTCTTGTCTATCAGATGGTCAACTTCCTGATTCTGATGTTTATTTTAAATCTCCTTCTTTATAAGCCGATTCTGTCGATTATTGAAAAGAGGCAGAAAACATTCGATGATTCCGATAGTGAGATCAAGCGCCTAAATGAAACGATCGAGCGCAAAATGGCGGAATATGAAGACAAGGTCAGGCAGGCCAAAATGAAAGCTGTTGAAGAGAAAGGTGAGATCGTCAAGGAGGGAACGGACAAGGCCAAAGACATCCTTGATGACGTGCGAGCCGAAGTCCCCGGTATGATGGAAGGCTTCCGGGAGAAGCTGGACGCCGAGGTGAGCGCTGCCCGGTCTTTTTTGAACAGCAAATCCAAAGAGCTGTCTGTTGAAATTGCCGAAAAGGTTTTGGGAAGGAGCGTTCAATGAGGGAGTTGAGTTCTTGTAAAAATATCAAGCGCTTCATGCATGCCGCCGTTTCTTCTCTTCCGCTGGTGTTGACGGCAACGGCAGTCTTTGCCGCAGGCGGCGGGGGGCATGACGAAGGGCCTGATTGGGTAAATTTCGGTTGGCGGATGCTTAATTTTACCGTGCTGGCAGTTTTTCTCTACTGGCTTGCGGCCAATAAGATAAAGGAGTTCTTTTCCGGTCGCCGAGCCGACATCAAAAAAGCCCTAGAAGACGCTGAACAGGCCAAGCGGGAGGCGGAGCAGAAATTTCAGGAGTACGAAGCCAAGTTGACCAAAGCAACCGATGAAATCACCGGCATTGTCGATATGATCAAGTCGCAGGGGTTGGTCGAGAGGGATAAGATTCTCGACGATGCCCGCAAAGCGGCGGAGAAGATGAAAGAAGACACCAAAGCCAGGATGGATCAGGAATTGAACAATGCGAGCGCGCAGTTGCGCCAGGAAGCAGTCCAGCTTTCGGTGCAGATGGCGGAGGAAATCCTGAAGCGGAGCATCACTCCGGCCGACCATGAAAAAATGGTCAAAGATTACTTAGATAAGGTGGTGATAAAACATTGAGCGGAAGCAGTACAATTGCAAAGCGTTATGCCCGTGCTTTTTTTGACATTGCTGCCGAGGAAAACCGGTACGAGGCATACTATGGGGAGCTGCAGCAATTCGTGTCCGTGATCGAAGAAAGTGCCGATCTCGGCGAGTTCCTTTCGAATCCTATCTTCGATAACGATGATAAGAAAGCGGTTGTGAAGACCATACTGGAAAAGATTTCATTATCGGGAATTGCGGCGAATTTCCTGAGCCTGCTTGCCGACAAGCAGAGGATCGACATTCTGCCTGACATCGTGAGGTGCTATCGCGAGTTGATGGATGAGGCCCTGAAGAAAGTCAGGGTGCAGGTGAAAACGGCATTCCCGTTGTCATCCGCATTGTCCGGAGATCTCGCAAAGAGTCTTGAGGTCATAACGGGAAAGCAGGTTGAAATGACCATTGAGGAGGATCCTTCCCTTCTGGGCGGGGTTGTCGTTAAGGTGGGCGATACCCTTTATGATGGGAGTATCAAAAGTCAGCTCAATAATATCAGGAATCTCTTAGGGGAGGAAGTATAGAACATGGATACGATCAGGGCAGAGGAAATAAGTCAGATTATTTCCAAGCAAATCAAGGACTATGAGAAAAAGTTGGACATCAGCGAAACCGGAACGGTCCTCTCTGTTGGTGATGGTATCGCCCGCGTCTACGGTGTACAGAATGCCATGGCCATGGAACTGCTGGAGTTCCCGGGAGGGATCCTCGGCATGGTTCTCAACCTGGAAACGGACAATGTCGGTGTCGCCATTCTTGGTGAAGTGACCCATATCAAGGAAGGGGACATCGTCAAGAGAACGGGTAAGATTGCTCAGGTGCCTGTCGGCGAGGAAGTGCTGGGTCGTGTTATCGATGGTACGGGTACGCCGATTGACGGCAAGGGACCCATCGAAGCCAAGGAGTTCCGTCGTATCGAAATGATCGCTCCCGGCGTGATTGCACGTCAGCCCGTTAACGAACCCATGTACACAGGTCTCAAGGCGATCGACGCCATGACGCCTATCGGCAGGGGCCAGCGTGAGCTCATCATCGGCGACCGTCAGATCGGTAAAACGGCCATTGGTGTGGACGCAATTCTCCGGCAGAAGGATACGGGCGTAAAGTGTATCTACGTCGCCATCGGCCAGAAGAAATCCACTGTGGCCCAGGTCGTGGAAAACCTCCGCAAGCATGGTGCCATGGCCTATACCTGTGTCGTGTCTGCCTGCGCCAGTGACCCGGCGACCCTGCAGTACATTGCAGCTTACGCCGGTTGCAGTATCGGCGAGTACTTCCGGGACAAGGGTCAAGACGCGTTGATCATTTACGATGACCTTTCCAAGCAGGCTGTTGCCTACCGGCAGATATCCCTGCTGCTGCGACGTCCCCCGGGACGTGAAGCGTTTCCCGGGGACATTTTCTACAACCATTCCCGGCTTCTGGAAAGGGCGGCACGCGTCAGTGAAGAACTTGGCAGCGGGTCCCTTACAGCACTGCCCATCATCGAGACTCAGGCAGGTGACGTGTCCGCATACATTCCAACGAACGTGATTTCCATAACGGACGGGCAGGTTTATTTGGAACCATCCCTGTTCTTCTCGGGAATTCGGCCAGCAATCAACGTCGGTCTGTCAGTGTCGCGCGTCGGCGGTGCGGCCCAGGTGAAGGCCATGAAGCAGGTGGCCGGTACCCTGAAACTTGATTTGGCCCAGTATCGTGAACTGGCGGCTTTCGCCCAGTTCGGCAGCGATCTGGACAAGGCGACCCAGATGCAGCTCGAACGAGGTGTCCGCTTGGTGGAGTTGCTGAAGCAGCCGCAGTTCCAACCCATGTCCCTGTCTGAGGAAGTGGTTATTCTGTTCGCAGGTACACGGGGCTTCCTGGATAAATACGAGGTTGCCAAGATTCAGAATTACGAAACCCAGGTTCTGGCCTTTGCCAAGAGCAAGTATCCCCAGATCATGGATGAAATCGATAATCAGAAGATTATCAGTCCCGATCTTGAGAAAAAAATGAAAGATATGCTCAAAGAATTCGATTCGATGTTTGTGTCGGAATAGTGCCTGTTGGAATAGAGAGCAACCGAAAAAAGGGAGAATAGTTTAATGGCCGCGTTAAAGGACATTAAAAGAAAAGTAGTTGCAGTTCAGAAGACCAAGCAGATTACCAAGGCGATGAACATGGTTGCGGCATCCAAGTTCAAGTCGGCGCAAACGAGGATGGATAATTTCCGGCCTTATGCATCGAAGTTCATGGATGTTCTGAGCAGCCTGGCTATGCGTGTGGATGCGAATTCGCATCCCCTGTTGGCTGTCAGGGAAGCAAAAAAGTTGCGTGTCATCTGCATGAGTGCGGATAGAGGGCTCTGCGGTGGCTTTAACAGCAACCTGACCAAAGCGACGGAGCGTTTTGTAAAAGCGAAAAGGGAAGAGGGCAAGGATGTAACCATTGTGCCGATCGGTAGAAAGGCGCGCGAATATTTCCGTAAGAGACAGCCCATCATGAACGAGCGCGCCGATATATTCGGTAAGTTCGACATGACCCTGGCGGTCAGTATTGCCAGGGATCTGGTTCCCCCTTTTATTCAGGAGGAATATGACGAACTCTACCTGGTTTACAACCAGTTCATCAATGTTGCCGTTCAGAAGCCGATAGTTGTCCGGTTGTTTCCCCTTCCCACGATCGGGCAGGATGAGGATGTGGATCCGGATAAGAGAATCGACTACATTTATGAGCCGTCCGACGAAGTGCTTCTCGAGAAACTGCTGCCCATGTATGTGCATGTGCTCATCTACAGGGCTCTGGTAGAGACTTCGGCAGGCGAAAATGGCGCCCGGATGGCGGCGATGGACAATGCGACAAGAAACTGTGAGGAGTTGATCGGGACCTTGACGTTGAAATACAACAAGGCAAGGCAGGCAGCGATTACGGCGGAACTTATGGATATTGTCGGAGGGACGGAAGCGCTGGCCAAAGGCTGAAAGCAAAAGGAATACAAAATTCTCTAAAGTTTAATGAAGGAGATGGGTATGAATACAGGCAAGGTTGTGCAGGTCATCGGACCTGTAGTTGATGTGGCGTTTGAAGAAGGAAAACTCCCGAGTATCATGAATGCTATTGCGATCAGTAATCCCGTCATTAGCGATGAAGAGGATAATCTGGTCGTGGAAGTCGCGCAGCATCTGGGCGACAACGTGGTACGCTGCATCGCGATGGACACCACCGATGGCATGGTCAGGGGCATGCAGGCAAAAGACACGGGTGCTCCCATTACAGTGCCTGTCGGCAAGGAATGTCTCGGTAGAATCATGAATGTCGTCGGTAGACCCGTTGATGGCCTGGGACCCATTGTGGCACAGAACCACATGCCGATTCATCGTTCGGCGCCAACCTTCCTGGAGCAGGATACGTCGGTCCACGTGCTGGAGACAGGCGTTAAGGTTATTGATCTCCTCGTACCGTTCCCCCGGGGCGGTAAAATGGGGATGTTCGGAGGTGCGGGCGTCGGTAAGACCGTTGTCATGATGGAAATGATCCACAATATTGCCATGCATCATGGTGGCATCTCGGTTTTTGCAGGTGTGGGCGAGAGAACCCGTGAAGGCAACGACCTTTACCGCGAAATGCTTGAGTCCGGCGTTATCAAGCAGGCTGCCCTCATTTACGGTCAGATGACGGAGCCCCCGGGAGCACGGGCGCGCGTGTCCCTGACGGCACTTGCGGCGGCAGAGTATTTCCGCGATGTGGAAGGCCAGGACGTGCTGCTGTTCGTTGACAATATTTTCCGTTTTACACAAGCCGGCTCCGAAGTGTCGGCTCTTCTGGGCCGCATGCCGTCGGCCGTCGGTTATCAGCCAACATTGGCGACGGATCTCGGCGAATTGCAGGAGCGCATCACTTCGACAAATAAGGGCTCGATCACGGCGGTACAGTGTGTGTACGTGCCCGCCGACGACCTGACGGACCCCGCTCCGGCAACGACCTTCGCGCATCTTGATGGAACCGTTGTTTTGTCCCGTCCTATCGCAGAGCTGGGAATTTATCCCGCGGTGGACCCTCTGGATTCGACGTCCCGAATCCTTGATCCCAACGTGTTGGGAGTGGAGCATTATCAGGTGGCCCGCCAGGTACAGGTGACGCTGCAGAAATACAAGGACCTGCAGGACATCATCGCGATTCTCGGTATGGATGAACTTTCGGAAGAGGATAAGCTGACGGTCGGACGCGCCAGAAAGATTCAGCGTTTTCTTTCGCAGCCGTTTTTCGTCGCCGCGCAGTTTACGGGTGTGGAAGGGAAGTTTGTGTCGGTGGGGGAAACGGTTCGGGGCTTCAAGGAAATACTGGAAGGGAAGCATGACGAATTACCCGAACAGGCCTTCTACATGGTCGGCGGTATTGAAGAGGCGATCGAAAAAGCGAAGAAGCTCGCCGAGTAGCGGGCCGGAGGATGTTCCATGGCTGATGAATTAATGCTCGAAATCGTTACACCGGAGAAGATGGTCTTCAACGACAAGGTTGAAGAGGTAACCATACCGGGAAGTGAAGGCGAGTTTGGTGTACTGAGGGGCCACGCTTCTCTGTTGAGTTCCATTGATGTCGGTGAATTGAATTTTACGAAGGACGGCAAGAAAATGTACTACGCAGCAGGCGTTGGATATGTGGAAGTTACATCGAACAAGGTGACGGTTCTGCTGGAAACAGCAGAAAGAGCTGACTCGATCGATAAGGCGCGTGCTCTGAGGGCAAAGGAGAGAGCCGAGGAAAAACTTACCAAGATGTCCAAGGAAGACAAGGAATATGAGCTGATGCGGGCAGCGCTCTATCGGGCGGTTACAAGGCTGAACGTTGCAGAGAAGGGGCTCTGAGCAGATTCTTTAGAGGTTGATTAAAGCAGCGAAGCCGGGAAGCGATTCCCGGCTTTTTTTGTGCTCTTTTCCAATGGCGCAGAAGCGACCTATTCGCAATTCTCGATGAAGATGTCGATGATTTCGATTTTCCTGATTCCTCCTGGTGTCCTCACGCTCACCTCCGTGCCGATTTTTTTGCCGATCAGAGATTTACCGATGGGAGAGGTCACAGAAATGTGATTTTTGTCGATGTTGGATTCCAGAGGGCCAACAAGACGGTACCGGGTGTTTTCTCCGGATTCCATGTCTTCGATCACGACCGTTGAACCGAAAACGGCCTTGTCACCTGTGAGATTGCGCAGATCGATCACGTCGGACATGGCCAGGTTATTTTCGAGTTCGGTCACCTTGCCGTGCAGGTAAGCCTGCCTTTCCTTGGCGGCCGTATATTCGGCGTTTTCCGAAAGATCGCCATGTGATCGGGCTTCTTCGATATCCTTGATGTTTTCAGGGATGGCGACAGACTTGAGTTGATCCAGTTCCTTTTTCAGTTTCTGGAAACCGACTTTGGTGATAGGAATTTTGCTCATAATGCACTCCAGAGATACACTTATCTTTAACCATTAATGGAGAAATCACCCTCTGTCAAGGGCTTTCGACCGGTTGCACAGCAAGAGACGTACGCTTTCCGATCTTGCCAACTTTCTCTGGGTGTGTTAGTAGAACGAATTAACTTCCGAGAAGGCCGGTTATAGTGAGCGACGAAAGATGATCGATCCATACAATCGCGACATTAATTATCTGCGCATATCCGTGACGGACCGCTGTAATTTACGCTGTCAGTATTGTGTTCCCAAGGAAGGCCTTTCCCTGATCGGACACGACGACATTCTTCGCTATGAGGAAATTCTGCGGGTGGTGATGATCGCCGTCAGAATGGGTATCAGAAAAGTGCGTATTACCGGCGGGGAGCCCTTGGTACGCCGGGGCATCGTCGATTTCATCGCAACCCTGAACCTGATCGATGGCATTGAAGACATCAGCCTGACTACAAACGGCATCCTGCTCGCAGAAGCGGCGGACCGGCTCTATGCCGCCGGAGTCCGGAGAATTAACATCAGCCTTGATTCTCTTGATAGGGAAAAATACAACTGGATTACCCGCGGCGGCGACGTTCACGCCGTTTTGCGGGGCATCGAAAAAGTACATGAGGCAGGTTTTGACCCCATCAAGATCAACATCGTCGCCATTAAAGGGTTCAATGACGACGAGTTATTGAAATTTGCCGAAATGACGCTGGAAAGACCCTACCAGATCCGATTTATAGAGCTGATGCCGCTGGGATTTGCGGGAATGGAAAATCTCGGCAAATTCCTTTCCAATGATTTTATCAAGGAAGAAATCAACCGGCATTATGAACTGGACTTATCCTCGGCGGAACGGAAAATCAGCGACGGACCGGCGGAGATGTATCAAATCAAGGGTGGTTTAGGTAAAATCGGATTCATTAGCCCTGTGAGCCATCAGTTTTGCGATCGGTGCAATCGCCTGAGACTAACCGCGGATGGTCATTTGCGAGCTTGTCTGCTCCTGGATGAGGAAACTGACCTTAGGCGGCCTTTGCGAACAGGATGCAGCAATCAGGATCTGGAGAACCTTCTGCGGTCGGCGATTGAGAAAAAACCGGTTCGGCACGGTATGGGATGCGAGGAAAGGCACATGAAGAAATGCCTCAAGGAGATGACCTCCATCGGGGGATGACGCTTTTAAAATGGTCCGGGGTGAAAAATCCGGTTCTGAATGTCAGGCAGATGAAGACCGTGACCGGAAAGAACCGCCAGGAGGGTGGCCATGAATTTGCGGGAAGCGCTGTTGTACGAAAAGGTTGAAAACAGCCGGGTCCGCTGTCGGCTCTGTAGACACAAATGCCTGATCAGTCCGGGCAAAAGGGGTGTGTGCGGCGTCCGAGAAAATAGGGATGGTATTCTCTACAGCCTGGTTTATGGAAAAGTGATCGCAGAGAGTATTGATCCGATTGAAAAGAAACCTCTTTTTCACGTCCTGCCCGGTTCGAAATCCTATTCGGTGGCGACCGTCGGGTGTAATTTCCATTGCGTATTCTGCCAGAATTATGAAATCTCTCAGATGCCGATGCGGAAGCACCTTATTTCAGGACGCGATACAACACCTGAAGAAATCGTCGAGCGCGCTTCGGCAAACGGCTGTGCAACCATTGCTTACACATACACGGAGCCGACGGTCTATTTCGAATACGCCTATGACTGCTGCCGACTGGCACGGGAGAAAAAAATCAGGAATGTATTTGTTTCCAACGGGTATATGAGCGATGAAGCCGTGGATATGGCGGCGCCTCTCCTCGATGCCGCAAATGTAGATCTGAAAGCCTTTTCCGAGGGATTTTACAGGAAATATTGCGGCGCCTCACTGAAGCAGGTCCTGGAAACGTTGAAACGGATGAAGGATCGCGGCATCTGGCTGGAGATTACGACCCTCCTTATTCCAACCTTGAACGACGATCCTGCCGAACTTAAGGACCTGGCCGGTTTCATCCGCTCTCTGGGGCCGGAGACGCCCTGGCACATCAGCCGTTTTCACCCCTGCTATGAATTGCCGGACATCGGACCGACACCGGTCGACGCCATTCGCAAAGCCGTCGAACTCGGCAGGGAAGAGGGTCTTCAATACGTCTACAGCGGCAACATTCCGGGTGATGTCGGAGAGAAGACTTTCTGCCATCATTGTGGTCATCTGCTGATCGACCGGATGGGCTACCTGATCCGCGAGATCAGTCTGCAACAGGGTTCTTGCCCCAGTTGCGGGACTCCGTTGGCGGGTATTCTGTCTTGACCGGCACTCGTCTGCATCATGCTTGGCTGTCCCAGTCAAGATCCTCCTCGCGGAATGTCTGGGCGAGAATGGCTTCAGCCTCATCGGCCTTGTCTTCAGGAACCAGGACCCTGACTTCACCCAAGCCGTCCATGGTTATCGCATAAACCTTGCCGACGGCCTCATATGACAGCCGTACGGGGATTCCCTCGCTTTCCAGGCGGCCCTTAACGATTTCGGCAAAAAGAAGACCTGAAGTGACGTGGACGACTATCCAGCTGTTTATATTCGACATGGCGCACCCTGCGAAAGAAGTTGTTTTGTTTATATGGGAAATGCATAGAACACAATATATTGTGTTGGCAAATCAAGAAGAACACATCCCATAGTATTTTTTCTTTACATTCAATCATTATTCTGTTAATTTTTGCAAGCCTTAAAAGGAATCAGATGACCTATGAGATTAAAGCGCATTGAAATTGCCGGATTCAAGTCGTTTCGTGACAAGATCGTCCTGAATTTCTCGGAGGGCGTCACGGCCATCGTGGGGCCGAACGGCTGTGGCAAGAGCAATGTTGTCGATGCCATCCGCTGGGTTCTGGGTGAGCAGCGGGTCAAGGCTCTGCGCGGCAAGTCCATGGACGATGTTATCTTCAATGGTTCCGCAGAATCCCAGCCGGTTGGTTTTGCCGAAGTAAACATGCTGCTTGAAGCTGCTGATCAGCCATTTCCAGGTGTCTACGCCGAAGCCGCCGAACTTTCAATTTCCAGAAAACTATACCGCGACGGTGAAAGCGAGTATGCCATGAACGGATCGGCATGCCGGCTCCTTGATGTCAAGGAGTTCTTCATGGGTACCGGTGTCGGCACGCGCACCTATTCAATCATCGAGCAAAACAGCGTTTTTCATCTAGTCGAAGCGAAGCCGGAGGACCGGCGTCAGTTTATCGAAGAGGCGGCAGGCATATCCAAGTACAAGAGCAGAAAAGAGGCCGCCCTGCGGAAGATGGAGACGACGGAGCAGAATCTCCAAAGAATCCAGGACATCATTCGGGAGGTCAGGGGGCAGCTTAATGCCGTGTCGAGGCAGGCCAAAAAAGCCGAACAGTACAAAAGCCTGAAAAAGGGCATTCGTGAGGGGGAAATCATCCTGACCCTCCAGAGCGACAACGGTCTGGCCCGCAACCAGGGAGAGAAAATACGGGAGCGTACGGCACGGCAACAGCAGGAGGAATCAATCCGGGCGGCGTTATCCCTGGCCGAAGCGGACATTGAGGAAGCGCGCCTGGCGATCAGCGAGATGACGGATCATTTGTCCAAAGTGCAGGAAGAATATTACCAGGTTAAAAACGCCGTTAACATCAAAGAGCAAAGTGTCCGTTTTTTCCGGGGCAAGGTGGATGACATGGCCCGCAGGGAAGAACGGAGCCGATCAGAGCTGAATAATCTGCAAGAGAAGATACAGGCTATCGGTATGGATATGGCTCTGCTCAGAAAACAATTGGAGGAAGGGGAAAGACGCATTGTCGAAGCGGAAAACGCCATACTGACAAAACAGGCCAGGACGGACGAGACAAAGACCAGGAACCGTTCCCTTCGGGAAACCCTGGAAGAAAAGAAGAAATACTATTACGAAACCATAACGGAAGTCAGCAAGCTGAAGAACCTCTTGCTGACCCTGGGACGGGCACTTGAAGATATCCGCCGCCGTGAAAGCAGGGAAGAAAAGGAGCGGCTGGAGCAGCAAAGGCGCCTGGCGGATCTTCAACACGCCCTGGCCAGACTCGAGCGTGAAGCCGGGGAAGACGAGACAAGGCAGGAGGAGCTTGCCGGGCGAAAGAGCGATGCAATATCCGAGCTGGAGCGAACCAAAATAGCATTAAGGGATGTGGGGGATGCCATTTCCGAGTTAACGGGAACCGTAAACCGTAATTCAGCCCGTCTTGCGTCGTTGCAGGAATTCCAGAAGGGTTACGCCTGGTGTAACCAAGCAGTCAAAACCCTCATGAGAGTCGGCAGCGAACAGAGGACGGAAACCGGATTGAATCACGACCGCTTTGTCGGTCTCGTTGCCGATCATATTCAGGTGCCACGGGGTTACGAAACGGCAGTCGAGGCGGTTCTGGGTGACAAGCTGCAGTATGTGGTTGTCAGAAGCCAGGAGGACGGGGTTCAGGCCATCGATTACCTCAAGCAAGCCAGCCTTGGCAGGGGAAGTTTTGTCCCCATGGAGCTCCGCCATCACGGCAATGGCCATTTCGAGGCGGACCATCTCAGGCACGCGGTACGCCTGATCGACAAGATCGAGGTCGAAGAACCCTTCAAGGGAATCGCCGAGTTTCTCTTCGGGGATGTCCTGATGATTCCCGATCTTCCCGAAGGGATTCATCTCTGGAAGCAAAACGGCTTCAGAGGCACGTTTGTGACGCCGGAGGGAGATATCATCCATCCACAGGGAGTTCTGACCGGCGGTCGCGGGGAACGCGACGGGGAGATGAGCCTCCTGCGGAACAAGCGGGAGATGGCCGACCTGGAAAGTGAGTTATCGGAACTGTCCGGACGGCTGGCGGAAGAGCAGGAGACAAGAAAGCAGCTCCAGCGTGCCGTTGTGGAGTGGGAAGAGGAACTGGAGACGCTTCGGGGCGAAATCCAGCGTACGGCAATCCGCATTCAGGGGAGAAAGAAGGATGTTGAGCGTTTCCGTGCCGATCGGGAACGCATCGAACAACGAATGCAGGCGATCAGCTACAACATCGAGCAGTGCAAGGCGGAAAGTAAGCGTGCAGAGACGGAAACGGCGGAAGCTGCCGCAAAGCTTGCTAACGAGGAAAAGCGCGAACTGGCCCTCAAGGAGGAGATAAGCGCCCTGCAGCTGCGCTGGGATGAGGTCAACCGGGAGCTTGAAGCCGGAGAAGAGTCATTGACTCGCGAACGCATCGAACTGGCCTCGCTCGTGGAAAAGCAGGAGGGGAATGCCCGAACCCTGGCCCGGTTGGATCGTGACGGCCTCACCCTGGCGGACGAGATGGAAAACAAAAAAGGTGAAATCTCCGGTGCGGAATCCCAGATGGAGGAAACAAAGACGAGGATTCAGGAAGAGGAAGAGTCAGTCAAGGCGCTCTATGTCGAACAGGAAAACCTCGCGAAGGAGCTGAACGCAGCCCAGGATGGACTGCGGGATCGGGAGGCCTCTCTGCGCAACCAGGATAAAGAGGCAGAGAAAACGCGAAAACAAGTGACGGACCTGGAAAAATTGATTCGGGAACTGGACCTCGAACTTCAGGAGATTCAACTGAACCGCGAGCACTTGCAGAAAAGCGTGGAAGAAAAGCATCAGGTCGATCTCGACGCGTACCGTGTTGATTTTGAACCCCTGGGCGAAGCGGACCTCGCTGCATTGGTGGCCAAAGTTCGTAAAGACCGCGAGAGTGTCGAGAATTTCGGCGAAGTCAACCTGCTGGCCTTAACCGAGTACGACGAGATCAAGACGCGTTATGAATTTCTCTCACGTCAGTCCGAAGACCTGACGGCATCATTGGAGAGCTTGCAGAGAACCATTTCGCGGATCAACCAGATTTCGCGTCAGCGCTTTTCCGAAACTTTCCAGGCCGTCAACGAGTGTTTCCGTCTTGTGTTCGCCCAGGTTTTTCAGGGGGGGCGCGGCGAGTTGACCCTGAGCGATGAAAAAGATCTGCTGGAAACAGGTGTTGACATTGACATCCAGATTCCCGGCAAAAAGGCCCAGAGCATCAGTCTCCTGTCGGGAGGAGAAAAGACTTTGGCGGCAATCGCCCTGATTTTCGCCCTGCTGCTGTATCGTCCGAGCCCCTTTCTTATCCTGGATGAAGTCGATGCCGCATTGGACGACGCCAACGTTTCCCTTTTCAATCGTCTGATCCGGGATGTGGCCATCCGGTCTCAGGTTATCATGGTGACGCACAACAAGACGACCATGGAAGTGGCGGACAGCCTCTTCGGCGTGACGATGCAGAAGCAGGGTATTTCGAATCTCATTTCCGTGAACCTCAACTGAACCGGCCAATCCCTCCTTTACAATGTGCCGTAAACATGGTTATAAACCCTCCATAAATCTGCATAAGGAGTACGTATGGGGTTTTTCGGTAATGAAAATCAGGGTTTTTTTGATCGCCTGAAGAACGGCCTGAACAAGACGAGGTCATTTCTCCTGAAAAACGTGGACGATGTTATTCTGGGAGAAAAGAAAATCAGTCCGGAGCTCTTCGAGGAACTGGAGGAGGTCTTAATCGCCGCCGATGTCGGGCCGGCTTTTACCTATGAGCTAATTGAGCGGATGAAAGACGAGGTAAAAAGGAAGGATCTCACCAAGGCTGATCTTCTGCGACAGGTTCTGAAAGACGCAATGGCCGATATTCTCAAACGCAGTGAAGCCCCATTGCTGATTCCCAAGGACAAGCTCTTCATCATCATGGTGATTGGTGTGAACGGTACGGGAAAAACCACGACCATCGGAAAGCTCGCCATGCGTTACAAGGGCAAGGGGATTCCGGTCATGGTGGCTGCAGCGGATACCTTCCGTGCCGCCGCGATCGAGCAGTTGGAAGTCTGGAGCAAGCGAGCGCAAGTGCCAATCATCAAACAGAAAATGGATTCCGATCCGTCGGCGGTGGTCTTTGATGCCGTGCACGCGGCACAGGCCGGGAAGGCCGATCTCGTTCTGATCGATACGGCAGGCAGGCTGCATACCAAGGTCAACCTTATGGAAGAGCTGAAGAAAATGAAACGCATTCTGCACCGCGAACTGCCGGGAGCGCCCCATGAAGTGCTCCTGGTTCTGGACGCGACGACGGGGCAGAATGCCGTTTCACAGGCGAAGATGTTTGCGGATGAGATTGGGGTAACGGGCTTGGTTTTGACGAAACTCGATGGCACATCCAAGGGGGGTGTCATCCTGCGCATTGCCCACGAACTGCGATTGCCGATCCGCTATATCGGTATCGGAGAGGGAATCGACGATCTTCGGCGCTTCCGGAGTGGTGAGTTTATCGATGCCCTCTTTGAACAGGGAGGCCAGGCTGCTTGAGGGATTTGACCGCCAAGGCTGGGGGAAGTATCTTTGCCGTCGGCGATATTCACGGGTGTCTCAGCCACCTGGAGAAGCTGATCCAACTCCTTCCGCTTCATGAAGATCGGGACAGCCTTGTTTTTATTGGCGACTACATCGATCGGGGGGACGATTCACGCGGTGTGGTCGATTACGTCCTGGAATTGAAGCGGAAGTTAGGAAGAACCGTCTGCCTGATGGGGAACCACGAGCGGATGTTTCTCGACTACCTGGCGGGAAAGGAAGAGGCGCTGTTTCTCTATAACGGCGGGAAACAGACCCTTTTGTCTTACGGGTTCCAAGGCGGAAAAAAGCCGGCACCGACCGATTTGCCTGACGGACACGAAGCTTTTTACCGTGGCCTCCAATACCTCTATGAAACGGATGAATTCATCTTCGTCCATGCCGGGTTGCGGCCTGGCATCCCGCCTGCTCAGCAGGACCCCTACGATCTGTGCTGGATCCGTTTTGAATTCATCCGCAGCGATTATGATTTTGGGAAAACGGTTGTTTTTGGCCATACGCCCCTTTCCCGGACAACGCCCTTTATGGGAACGGGAAAAATCGGCATCGATACGGGCGCTGTTTACGGTGGACGCCTGACCTGCCTGGAATTGCCCGGGATGCGGTTTTATCAGGTATGAAGCGTGAAAATCATCGAATGTGTTCCTAACTTCAGTGAGGGGAGAAGCCCGGAGACCCTGGAGGCCCTGGCCATGGCGGTCTCGAAAGTAGCCGGCGTCAAGCTTCTCGATGCAAGCGCCGACCCTGATCATCACCGCTGTGTCCTGACTTTGATCGGCACGCCGGAGGCGATTGTCGACGGGGCCATGGCTGTCGCCCGGGAAGCCTTGGAACGTATCGACATGCGCCGGCATCAGGGCGTTCATCCTCGGATCGGGGCGGTGGATGTGGTACCTTTCATTCCTTTCGGTGATGCCGCGATGTCCGACGCCGTCGAAACGGCACATCGCTTCGGCAGACGATTCGCAACGGAAACATCGGTCCCTGTTTATTTTTACGGCGAAGCCGCCATTTCCCCGAAACGGCGGCTCCTTCCGTACATCAGGCGGGGGGGATACGAAGGGCTGGCGATGAAATTACAGAATCCGCATTGGTCGCCAGATGCGGGCCGGCCTGTTTTCCTCGAGCGTTGGGGGGCGACAGCCGTCGGCGCCAGGTTACCCCTGATTGCTTTTAACATTAATCTGGAGAGTACGGATCTCGATTTGGCCCGCAAGATCGCCTGCGAGCTGAGAGAGTCGAGCGGAGGGCTTCCCGCCGTGCAGGCCATCGGCCTTTTTCTCAGGAGCCAAAACCGGGTCCAGGTTTCCATGAACATCACCGATTACCGGAAAACCTCACTCCGGAGCGTTTTCGATTTGGTGGCGACGAGGGCAAACGCACTTGGTGTGGAGATTGCCCGGTCCGAGTTGATCGGTCTGCTTCCCCGGGATGCCATGGTTGATGTAAAACCGGAAGAGCTCAAGCTGAAGGATTTTTCCGAAGACCGGATCATTGAATCACACTTTTCCCCGTTCTAAGTGTTGCGGGTCGAATGCCGAAATGGGGGGCGCACATGCTTGGCTTCCTTTGCCGGGCGGTGTTCTTTGGGGGTTGAGGACGAGTGTCATTTGACGGCCTGCAGGAAGGAGAAAGGGAGAGAATGCGAACAAAAACGCTGATGGCGGTAATTCTTGTCATTATGCTGCTTATCGGGTGCGGTCCGCGCGGCATCCGGTACACGGCAACGTTGAGTGATTTGAAATGTTCGGCGAAGAGTACGGTGGCTATCGCCGTGCTCGACCAGCGACCGTACGTGCTGAAAAAGGAGAAGGAATCCAATTACGTCGGTCTGGTGAGGGGAGGCTATGGGAATCCCTTCGATATTTGGACCGAAAGCGGTTCGCCGCTTGCCGATGACATGCTGAAGACCATCGCCGATTCACTTCGTTCCCGAGGGTTCAGTGTGACGCCGCTGAAGACTTCTGTCGGCGAGACCCCGTCTGCGGTGCTGACAAGATTCGGCGCGGCCAAGGCCGACCGCCTGCTTTTGCTGGTCCTGCGGGAGTGGTACAGCGACTACCTGCCCGAGGCGTTTGCGCAGGAGAGGTCAAATCTCTTTATCAGCGTGGAAGTCCAGGTTTTCGGGCGGAATCAGAAGCAGTTGGCGAAAACCGCCTTTAAGGAAGATCTTATTCTTCCTTCCGGCTGGCCGGAGGAAACCGTTCCGGATGTCTATCAGAGAAAGATCAGGCAACTCATCGATGATGCGAGGATATGCCGGGCATTGCAGTAGGCGTGGGGAAAAACGGCGTATTGAAGATCACCGGTTTTTTGCACACGGAAAGCGTTTTCCCATGGTGCTGCCTCTTTTGTGGGCATCGTAAAAGCGGGATTTGCGGCAGTCCCAAGGCAGGAAACGCCGCATATGCAGGCAAGGCCTTTTTTGTCGTAATCTGCGATGACGAATGGCGGGCAAGGCTTTGAAAGAATTGACTTCGCCGGTGAATCATGTTAGGCATGCGCCGGGGGAGTAGAAGATGAAATGATGTCCAAAACGCTGACCAACATTTTCATAAGGTCCCTCTTTATTCATTCCGCCTTAAACTATCCGCGCATGCAGAATTTGGGTTTTTGCTTTGCCCTGTTGCCAGTTTTGAAAGTACTGGGACTGAACCGGGAAGGTCAGGCTGCTTTTATGAAAAGACATCTCCAGGCCTTCAATACCCACCCCTACCTGTCGGGGGCCATCATCGGTTCGGTCGTCCGGGAAGAGTTGCAGGCGAAAGGTTGCGACGGGGATGCGACGATGCGCCTCAAGGGCACCTTCATGGCCCCTTACGCCGCCATGGGTGATCCCCTGTTCGGTGGGGCCCTGAAGCCTTTCTGCTCGACGCTGGGTGTGCTTTTCGCTTTCACGGGTTTTCTCCTGACACCCCTGGCGTACTTTTTTCTGTTCAATCCCCTCCACCTGTGGGTCAGGGTCAGGGTTTTCCTGGCGGGCTATCGAGAAGGAAACGGCGCGCTTAACCTGATCGGCAGGATGAATATGCCCGGACTGACGGCTTTCATCCGTTTGTTAAGTCTTGTTGCTGCCGGTCTGCTTGCAGCATACGTGCTGCATCTGTTCCGGGGAGAAATGGATGCCGGCATGATGGGCCTTGCCGCCGCAACCCTTTTGGGTCCGGCATTCATCCTTGTCTGCTACAGATTGCTGAAAGCCGGGGTTTCCCAAACGCTTATTCTGTATGCCTTATCTGTGATCATTCTGCTGGGTTCCTGGTTCGTATGCTGATTATCAGAAGTTTCGAGATCAGAAATAAACTCGGCCTCCATGCGAGAGCCGCCGCAAAACTCGTCAAGGTCTGCAGCGCATACCTATCAGAAATTTTTTTTGAGCGGGATGGAATTGAGGTCAACGGAAAGAGCCTGCTGGGGATATTGAATCTCGCCTGCCCCAAAGGCAGTATGATTTCCATCAAGGCGGAAGGGCCGGATGCGGATCACGCCATGGTGGCCCTGCAAAGGCTGATCGAGGAAAAATTCGGAGAAGAGTGAGCATGACGGCGGAAGAGGATCAACCAACCAAAACAATTGTCTTCAAGGGTATCGGAGTCTCCCCGGGGATTGTCATCGGGAAGGCGTATCTCTTTAATCAATTCGATGCGCAGATCAGGTTTTACAAGCTCGAGGATGAATCCCAAATAAACAAGGAAATCGAGCGGCTGAAAGCCGCCCTCGAAGAGTCGGAGAAACAGCTCGAGGAAATCAAGCAAAAACTGCGGGAGGCCGGTGGCGAAGAACCGTCCATTATCATTGATGTTCACATCATGATTCTGCGGGACAGGATGTTTGTGAAGCATACGATCGATAACATCCGTGAGATGGGGGCCAATGCCGAATGGGCCCTCAGCATGACCATCGACCACTACAAGAAGCTCTTCGATCAAGTTGAAGACGAATATCTGCGGGGACGGTTCCACGATATCCAGTATGTCGGAAGGCGGGTGATCAGAAACCTGACGGGCGGGAAAGAGGAAGCCATGTCCGATATCGGCGAAGGGGTGATCGTCATCGCCTCCGATCTTTCGCCGGCCGACACGGCCCAGATGATGATACACAAGGTTCTGGGTTTTGCCACGGATATCGGTGGCAGAACCTCCCACACGGCCATCGTGGCCCAGTCCATTGAAATCCCGGCTGTCGTGGGTCTCGAGTATATCACGAAAGTGGTCCGCACCAATGACGACGTGATCCTGGACGGCGCGACGGGGCTGGTTATTGTCCATCCCGATCCGGAAATCCTGAACCGCTATGAAGAAAAACGGCGGCATTTCCTCGAGCTGCGCAAGGATTCCCTGCAGTATGCTTCTCTTCCCGCCATAACTCGGGACGAGAAGCGGATCGAGATTGGCGGCAACATTGAATTCGTCGAGGAAATCCCGTCCGCCGTGTCACACGGCGCGGAGGGGATAGGCCTGTACCGGACGGAATTCATTTATCTGAATCGGAAAGACATGCCTTCCGAGGAAGATCACTTCCAGATTTACAGACAGATCGTCGAATCGCAGGGTATCGGCTGGTCGACCATTCGGACCTTCGACCTGGGGGGTGACAAGTTCTTTTCCCGGCCGAAACTCGCCAAGGAAATGAACCCTCAGATGGGCCTGAGGGCGATCCGCTTCTGTCTCAAAGAAATTGAGATGTTCAAAACCCAGTTGCGCGCCATTATACGGGCCAGCGCATACGGTAAAGTCCGCATCCTGTTTCCGATGATTTCCGGGATTGAGGAAATCCGCCAGGCAAAACGTATTTTACAGGAGGTTCAAAGCGATCTTGCAGCACAAGGTTTGCCCATGGGAGAGAAAATCGAGATCGGCGTCATGATCGAGGTGCCATCCGCTGTCGTGATCGCGGATGCCCTGGCCCGGGAGACAGACTTTTTCAGCATCGGAACCAACGACTTGATCCAGTATGTGTTGGCTATAGATCGCATTAACGAGCGCGTCACCTATCTTTATGAACCCCTGCATCCGGCGGTGCTCAAGATGATCCGGCAGACCGTCGAGGCTGGTCACCGTGCGGGCATCCGCGTCGCGATGTGCGGCGAGATGGCGGGTGAGCCCCTGTACGGGATGATTCTCCTGGGACTGGAACTGGATGAACTGAGCATGAATCCCCTGTTGATTCCCCGTGTGAAAAAGATCATTCGGGAAACCACGGTGATGGAGGCCAAGCAACTGCTGGACCGGGTTATGCAGTTTACATCGGCCGTGGAAATCAGGGAATTTGTCGAAAAGACGATGCGGGAAAGGTTTCCGACTGAATTCTCCTCATCCTGACCGGCCGCTGTTGTTTTCATGGTCCGCTAGCGCCCCGAAACGGTTTCGGGGTTAAGAGAGAGGAATGATGCAAAGATCATTTCAACCTTTCCATTGCCACGAAACCGGGCCCGTCCGGGAAAATGCCTTCAAACCCAATACCAGCCCCTACTTTGACCGCCTGATCCGGCGCATTGCCAACCGTATTCATTTTACGGAAGAGCAGACGTCAATTCTGAAGAATCTGAAGGCGCAGGGACCTGTCCTTTATGCCCTCAAGAATAAGAGCCGTTTGAACGCCCTCATGCTGCGGGAGGTTGCACGCCGGGACCGCCTTCCCATTCCTCTCTGGTCCCTCGGTGAAGACTTGTCCGCAAACGGTTTTGGCCTTGCATCCGATGCGGACGTCGGCGGTCGGGGGACCGGTCTGAGCGTCCTGGAAGATGAGAGCGCCGTTTTGCATCTCGGTAGTCCGCGCCAGAGCAGCGACCCTGTTGTGGAAAAAGCCCTGGATGGGATGATCCGCTATCAGGAAGAAAATACCTCCCGTCCGGTATTTCTGATCCCGCTTCTGATATCCTACGGCCGCCGGCGGGACCGAAAGAATGAAAATCTGTTTAATATCCTCTTCGGGCAATATGATGATGTGGGCACTGTCCGCCGACTGATCACCCTGATGCGGTATGCGAACCAGGTGACGATGATCCCGTCGGAGCCCCTTGATCTGCGGGCCTACCTTGCCGACCATGAAAAACTTTCCCGGGAGGAGCTTTGCAGCCGCCTGCGGGGTGATCTGATCGGGCGGATTGACGAGGAACACGAAATCACAGTGGGACCCCTGCTGAAATCACGGCGCGAGTTCATCGACCTCGTTCTGCAGGACGAAACCTTCCAGCTTTTTCTCAGGGAGAAGGCCTCCCGGGAAAGAAAACCCGTTCCCGTCCTGGTCAGGGAAGCGCGGCGCTATCTCGAAGAAATCGCGGCCGATTACAGTGAGACCTTCGTTTCGCTATGGGATAAGCTGCTGACATGGCTATGGAAAAATATTTACGACGGGGTCATTCTGGACCGGAAGGGCCTGGCCCGGGTCAGGGAGATTTCCCGGCAGATGCCCCTTGTCGTTGTTCCCTGCCACAGGAGCCACATCGACTACCTGCTGCTGTCTTATGTATTCTACAAGCAGAACATCCAGCTGCCCTTTGTCGCCGCGGGTATCAACCTTTCCTTCTGGCCCGTCGGGTATATTTTCCGCAAGTCGGGCGCGTTTTTCATCCGCCGTTCATTCAAGGGCCTTGATTTCTACGCGGAGGTTTTTTCCCGTTACGTCAAGACAATGCTTCAGGAGCGGATGCCGATCGAGTTTTTCATCGAAGGCGGCCGCAGCCGAACGGGGAAGATGGTCATGCCCAAGTACGGCCTCCTGTCCATGGTCCTCAAAGCCTGGCATGAGGGACACATGACCAACCTGGGCATAATTCCCGTCTATATCGGTTACGATCGTGTTATCGAAGAAAAGTCGTATGTCAAGGAACTGGAAGGAGCCGCTAAGGACGGCGAAAAAGCCACCGATGTGATCCGGAGCCGGAAGGTCGTCAAAAAGCGTTATGGTCATGTTTACGTTAACATCGGCGAACCGATCCTCCTCAACGATTACATGCGCCAGCAGGCTGTTGCGTATGACGCCCTCGATGAAGAAGCCCGTCAGGCCTTTTACCGCAAAATCAGCTATGAAATCGCCCTGGCCATCAACCAGGTTTCCGTTATCACGCCGAATGCGCTGGCTGCGGCTGCTTTCCTGGTACACGACAGGACGGGAATACGCCGCGACCGCTGGCGAGCCACAGTGGATTCGCTTCGGCAATATCTGGCATACCGGCAGGCGCCTTTTTCCACATCCTTCGATCGGGGGGAAAACGCGATTGAAGACGCTGTCGACATATTTGTCCGGGATCAGTTGATTACGGTCGACGATGCGATTCACGATCCGGCGGGCCGGGAAACCATTTACAGCCTCCAGGGAGAAAAACGGCTGCATATCGATTATTACAAAAATATGATCATCCACTATTTCTTGCCCATGAGTTTCATCTCTTTGTCGATTCTTGCCGTCAAGGAAGAATCCGTCAGCCGGACAATCCTGGCCGATGATTACGCTTTTCTGAAAATGCTTTTCCGGCATGAATTTATTTTCGATGACGATGTCGCGGATGACGATGAAATTGCCGACGCTTTGGCCTATCTTATCAAGCACGGATTCATCGACGAAGAAGTCGGCGGGGAAGCACCATCCTGGCGGATTTGGGCGAAGGGTAAAGAGGTATTGAAGGCATTCGCGGGCCTGATGCAGAGCTATCTCGAATCCTACTGGCTTGTAACGCGAAGCACGAGCCTGATCGAGGCGCAGGGCAGGGAAGAGAAGGACTGGCTGCGTGAAATCCGGCGACTGGGGCTCCGATTCTACCATGACGGTGAGATTCGGCGCCGTGAATCCCTTTCGCAGCAGAGTTTTCAGGGGGCGATCCGGTTCCTGACGGAAATGGGACTCCTTTCCCTTTCAGAAAAAGAGTCCCGTAAAATCTACCGCCTCAGTGCGCCGCAGGAAATGCTGGACGACATCCGCTGGCGCATCTTCCGCTATCTCTATTGATTATCGCAGCCGTCAGCGCCTGGCCAGGAGCTTCATCGATTCTTCGGGCAGCAGGAACGCGCCCCGGCCGCGGTAAACGGCATAGGACCCCATCTCCTCCTCGATGCGCAGCAGCCGATTGTACTTCGCCAGGCGCTCGCTGCGGGAAAGGGAGCCCGTCTTGATTTGACCGCAGTTGGCGGCCACCGCCACATCGGCCATGAACGTGTCTTCCGTTTCGCCGGAACGATGGGACACGATGGTCGTGTATCCTGCCTCTTTCGCCGACTGAATCGTTTCCAAGGTTTCCGAGAGCGTGCCGATCTGGTTGAGCTTGATGAGAATGGAGTTGGCCACACCTGCGGAGATACCCCGTTCCAGGCGCAGCCTGTTGGTGACGAACAGGTCGTCCCCCACGAGTTGTATTCGGGACCCCAGGGATTCCGTCAGCAATTTCCACCCGTCCCAGTCGTCTTCCGCCAGACCGTCTTCAATGGAGATAATCGGGTAATTGGACACCAGGTTTTCGTAGAAGGAAACCATCTCCTTGGCGGATTTCTTTGGTTTTTTCTCCGCTTCCAGAACGTATTTCCCGTCGTTATAGAAGGAACTGGCGGCGGCGTCCAGGGCGATGCAGATATCTTCGCCCGTGGCGTAGCCGGCTTTGTGAATGGCTGAGCAGATCAATTCCAGGGCTTCCCCGTTGGATTTAAGATTCGGGGCGAAGCCGCCTTCGTCGCCGACGGCCGTATTGTAGCCCTTGCTTTTGAGTACCGCTTTCAAGTGGTGGAATGTTTCGGCGATCATCCGCAGGCCTTCCTTGAAGGTCGGCGCCCCGACCGGCATAATCATGAATTCCTGAATATCGACGTTATTGTCGGCGTGTGTGCCGCCGTTCAGGATATTGGCCATGGGAACCGGCAAATCTTTGGCGATGACGCCGCCCAGGTAACGGTAAAGGGGAACGTTCAGAACCTCCGCGGCGGCGCAGGCGCAGGCCAGGGAAACGCCCAGGATCGCGTTGGCGCCGAGTGAGCTCTTGTTTTCCGTGCCGTCCAGGGCGATCATCGTGTAATCGATGGCCCGCTGCTCCGTGCAGCACATCCCTGTCACTTTCGGCCCGATGACATGGGTGATGTTGTGGACCGACTTCTGCACCCCTTTGCCCAGATAGCGTTTCGGATCCCCGTCACGAAGTTCCAGCATTTCGTGTTCACCCGTCGAGGCCCCGGAGGGAACGGCAGCCCTGCCGATGATTCCGGACGACAGCGTGACCTCGGCTTCAATGGTCGGATTCCCCCGGGAATCGATGATTTCTCTCGCGTGTACGTGGGTGATCTCAGTCATGATGGCCTCCGGATGATTGTTTTTCCACGTTTCTATACCAGACGGCCGGAAAAATACAGGAAAATCTGCCCATGCGGCGCCCTGCGGCTGCGGTTCTGAGACGGGGCTGTTCGACGAAAGGGGCTTGTCATCCGGGCCGATCTCGGTTAGGATGGGCGCCCTGAAACGGAGCGGACCGCATGGAAAAACCCGCAAGAACGAAACTGTTTCTGCATCTGAAAAAATGGCTGGAGAAGGCAGTCGTCGAATACGGCATGATCGGGGAAGGGGATCGTGTCCTCGTCGGCGTGTCCGGCGGTGCGGACAGCATGGTCCTGCTGGACTTGCTCGCCACGCCCATGATCTTTGTGCCGTCTTTTTCGTTTGCTGCTGTGCACATTGACATGGGTTTCGATCCTTCTTATCAGTGTCACGATGCCTTGAAACGCCATTTTGAAGAGGGCGGCTACGAACACGCCATCGAGAAGAGTGATATCGGGCCCCTGTCTCACAGCGATTACAACAGGAAGAATCCCTGCTTTCTCTGTGCGCGCCTCCGGCGGAAAAGAATCTTCGAGATCGCGGCGGAAAAGGGCTGCAACAAGATCGCCCTGGCCCACCACCGGGACGACATCGTGGAAACGTTTTTGATCAACCTGTTCTACGGTCGGGAGATAAGCACCATGATGCCGGTGCAGTCCATTTTCGGGGGGAAAATGCACATCATCCGGCCGCTCAGTTTCGTCCGGGAGGGCCTGATTAAAAAATACGCAATAGAAAGGGGATTGCCTGTTTTTAAAAACCCCTGTCCGTCAAGCGATGATTCAAAGCGAATTCATGTTAAGAACCTGCTGAACGATATGGAAAAGAACCACGGCAAGGTTCGGGACAATATCCTGCGGGCGATGACCCACGTCAAAACGGATTACCTTCCGAACAAATATATCAAAACGGGAAGATAGCACCTAAAAGGGAAACGCGTGACCAAGAAAGATATTCCGATCAAGATCGTCTGCCAGAACAAGATGGCGCGGATCAACTATGACATTTCCGATACCTTCGAGGCGGGTATTGTCCTTGTAGGCACAGAGGTCAAGTCTCTCCGGGAGGGGAGGGCCAATCTGAAAGACAGCTACGCCCAGGTGAAGGATGAGGAAGTGTTCCTTCACGATCTGCATATCAGCCCCTACACCCATGGGAACCGCTATAACCATGATCCACTCCGTACCCGGAAACTCCTGCTTCACAAACGGGAGATCAGGCGCCTCTACGGGCGGACCAGAGAAAAGGGCTTCTCGCTCATTCCGACCAAAATGTACTTCAAAAATGGGAAAATCAAGGTCGAGATCGGCCTGGGTCGGGGGAAAAAACTTTTCGACAAGAGGGAAGACCTCAAGCGACGGGAAGACCAGCGGGATATCGAGCGGCATTTCCGTGGCCGAGGCTAAACGGCAAGACGGTCATGTCGTCCTGAGGCGCCAGCCGGAGAATCTCTCCCCTTTCCCTATGCCACCCCGAATCTGATCCGGGGTCCCTTTCCAGCAACTGACGCACTGCGAATGGATTCCGGGTCAAAGCCCGGCACGACAGATTGGCTTCCATTCCCCTTGCGGAAGGAGGAAATGAGTTTACCAGGACCCTGAATTATGTTCAGGGTGGTCTATGAAGCGAGGCATTCCTTGACTTTGGCCCAGGAAGGCACTATATTCAAATCACATTTCCAATTCTTTCTCAATTGGGGGGCGTCACGGTTTCGACGGGGATAGTTGAAGCTGTAGAAGCGTGCCGAGGTTCCTACAGGCCTCGTTAAACAGGTAGGATAAACATAATCGCAGACAACTACGATTACGCCTTAGCCGCATAAGACGGCTAACGTTCTCCCGGTCTCGCCTGTCGGATCGGATGAGGGCGTCAAACAGGCAGGATTGCCGCTTTACCCAAGCCCGGGGGTAAAGGGGTGAAATCTTACGGGCTGGCCTTTCTTAAATCCTGACTCTGGGAGGTTCGAGAGGCGAGATTAAAACAGAGGATACGCACGTAGAAACTGCAGTGGAATATTTTCGGACAGGGGTTCGACTCCCCTCGCCTCCACCATTTAGAAAAGACAAACCCGTCTCTCTGGGGTCATTCTCCGGGGT
>CAYPKE010000009.1:0-30586 GCA_964411235.1 uncultured Syntrophales bacterium | reverse complement strand
GTGAATGCTGCTTGTCATGCCGGGCAAGGCGAAGCATCTTTATTTCTGTCAGACTGCGGAAAGGCGAGATCCTTCGGCTGGCTCCTCAGGATGACATGAGAAAATTGCTCAGAATATCACGAGAAAAGGCCGCAGGATGACGTGGCGATGGCCGGCGCCTTCTTTCGTTTATACGTGATCTTGAGGCCTTGAAATGCGCCCGTCACGCCAGTTTTATTTTGACAGAACAGGCCGTCCTTGCTATATATTCCCCGCCGTAAGGCGGCATTTCCCGGGAGGCACAATCGCCGCGATGAATCCCTTGATTTGTCATGCTGAGCGAAGCAAAGCATCTTATTTTCTGTCAGGTTGGGGAAGGGCGAGATCCTTCGGCTGGCGCCTCAGGATGACATGAGAAAATGCCACAGGATGACAACCTATGCGAGCAACGGGCTTCATCGGTTTGTTTCAGGATGACAGCCTATGAAAGTAACGGGGGCCATTTGCAATGTGCCACACTTTCAAGAAGGCCTGGATTCCTGCTGCAGTTTATCCCTGCGCCGGAAGGAACAGGAATGACATTAATTTCTTTGTCACCCCGGGCGAAGACCCGGGGTCCATTAGCAGGGCTATGCGTTTTGAATGCGGTCTGGATTCCTGCCTTCGCAGGAATGACATTAATTACTTTTGTCATCCCGGGTGCCGCGACACTGTAATGATAAACGAAATTTATGTCATTCTGAGTCAAGCGAAGCATCTTATTTTCTGTCAGGTTGGGGAAGGGCGAGATCCTTCGGCTGGCGCCTCAGGATGACATGAGAAAATGTCTCGGATGGCATGAAAAAAAGGCCGCAGGAAAAGGCATGGCGAAAGGCATTAGGACGACACGGTAAAGGCCTCGGGTTGGCCCGGCGAAACACCGCAGGATGATCTGATGAACGGCCGCGGATGGCAAGGCGAAAGGCCTTGGGAATACAGGGTGAGGCGGATGGCCGGGGCGGCGGAGCGGATCAGGCAGGGGGCATAGAGGCGGATTTCCTGTTGATGAAGAAAATACTGGCGGTTTATTACACCCAGACAGGGCAGCTGAAAGAGATTCTCGATTCCCTCCTGCGTCCGCTTACCGAAGATGCGGAGGTGGCTGTCGATTACCTGGAGATTCAGCCGGCCGTGCCTTACCCTTTTCCCTGGCGCCGCAGCGAATTTCTGGATGTCTTTCCCGAAACCGTTCTGGAAACACCGTCGCCGCTGAAGCCTTTGGCCGTGACGCCTTCCGCAACCTACGACCTGGTTCTGCTGGCCTTTCAGCCCTGGTACCTGTCCCCGTCGCCGCCGATGACGGCTTTTCTGCAGAGTAAGGAGGCGAAAACCCTGATCCGGGGTGCCGATGTCGTGACCGTGATCGGGGCGCGCAACATGTGGGTTCAGTCGCATGAGCGGATCGGGGGGCGGGTGGCGGACTTAGGGGGACGCCTCCGGGGGAATATCGCCCTTGTCGATAGGGCACCGAATCTGGTGAGCGCCGTGACCATCGGGTACTGGATGTTCACGGGGAAAAAGGACCGCTGGCTGGGGATTTTTCCCGCACCAGGTGTCTCACATGCGGATATCGCCGCCGCCGCCCGATACGGGGAGGCCCTGCGGGCCGCCCTGACCGGCGGAAATCTTGAGGGGCTCGGGGAAACCCTCAAGGCGATGGGGGGGGATACGCCCAATCCAACGCTGGCCCGACTCGAAAAGCGTGCGAAAAAGGTCTTCCGGCTCTGGGCGGGTGCGATCGTGAAGCGGCCTCACATCCGAAGGCGGTTGCTGAACATTTTTTTTGCGGAGCTCGTCCTGGCGTTGGCGATCGTCTCCCCTGTCAATTCCCTGCTGGGGTTGTTAAAGCGCCCCCGGGGGCGGGCATAACGGATTGCGATGGGTGAACCAATCTATATCACGAATCTGGGAAAGTACCTGCCGAACGAGCCGGTGCCAAATGAGCGCATGGAAGAAGTTCTCGGCAGGATCAACGGCAAGTCCTCCCGCAGCCGCCGGATCGTTCTGCGGCAGAACGGCATCCGGACCCGCCACTACGCCCTGGACCCGCAGGGCGGACTGACCCACAGCAACGCGGAGCTGACCGCCAGGGCCGTTAGGGACCTCCTGGGGCCCGCGCTGGGCCTTTCTGATATCGAGCTGCTCTGCTGCGGCACCTCCATCCCGGACCAGCTGCTCCCCTCCCATGCCGCCATGGTGCAGGGCGACCTGGGCTGTCCGTCTGTTGAGATCATTTCAACCTCCGGCGTCTGCTGCTCCGGGATGCACGCCATGAAGTACGGGATGCTTTCCATCGCCGCCGGCAATACGAAAAATGCCGTCTGCACCGGGTCCGAACTGGTTTCGCCGCTCCTGCACGCCCGTCATTTCGCGGGGGAAATGGCCCACCCGGACCGCCTCGAGGAAAACCCGATCCTGGCCTTTGAAAAGGATTTCCTCCGGTGGATGCTTTCCGACGGTGCCGGGGCGGCACTGCTGGAAAACAGGCCGCTGCCCGGAGGCGCCCTGTCGCTCCGGATCGACGGCATCGAAAGCTATTCGTTTGCCGGGAAAATCGATCCCTGCATGTACGCCGGTCTGGACCGTAATGATGACGGAGAGATGCGGAGCTGGAAGACCTTCCCTCCCGAGGGGTGGCGTTCCCGGTCCGTATTTGCCATCAAGCAGGATGTGGGGCTTCTGGACAGGCACATCGTTCCTCTGGCGACGGAAACCCTGGCGGCGTCCCTGCGCAAACACAGCCTGAAGGCCGGGGAGATCGATTTCTTTCTTCCCCACATTTCCTCGGAGTATTTCCGCAAACCCCTGGATGCGGAAATGAGAAAACAGGACGTGGCGATTCCCCAGGACCGCTGGTTTACCAACCTCTCCCGTGTCGGCAATGTCGGGAGCGCCTCCATTTACCTGATGCTCGAGGAACTGTTCCATTCGGGCCGGCTCGCGAGGGGCATGAGGCTGCTGGGCATGATCCCCGAGAGCGCCCGGTTTTCCTATGCGTATCTGCTGCTGACGGTGTGCTGAAATGAAAAAGGACCAGGTGCCGCAGGACGACGAACAGTTGATGGAGGGGCGGACCCGCGAGATCTGCTATGCCGTCGATGACCAGGGGCATTACGTCCGGGTGCTGAGCCCCGGCTGGGAACCCAAGAACGCAGCCCTCAAGCAGGCCTGGGCTCAAATCGGCGAAGAGGCGGCGGCGGCCTTCGCCCGGTTCCGGGCGGGGGAGGTCAGCCCCCTGGCCTTTTACATGGCCCGGGGCATGTTCGACGTCGCCCTTCTTTCCGCCTATACGGATATCCCGAAACGCAAGATCCGGGATCACCTGGACCCGGAGGCCTTCCGCCGCCTGGACGAGGAAACCCTGGCGCGTTACGCCGAAGCGCTGGGCGTTCCGCCGGATGAACTGAAGCGCGGGCCGGAGACGGCCGCTTCTTTCCCCGGGGCGAAATGAGGCGGGTTCCGGAAGGCGGAATCTTGTGCCGCAAGGATAATGCATGACCATGGAATTCAGACACAGCCAGGCCGCCCATTGCGAAAACGGTTCCACCGCGAACCTTCTGCGGCATTTCGGCGTCGATATCAGCGAATCCCTGGCCTTCGGGATCGGCTCCGGCCTCTTTTTCGCCTATCTCCCGTTTGTCCGGATCAACCACATTCCGGCGACGTCCTTCCGGCCCCTGCCGGGGATGATCTTCAAGCGCACGGCCCGGACCCTGGGCATCCGGATCTGCCAGAAAAAATTCCGGGACAAGGTTGCATCCATGGCGGCCCTCGATGCCGCCCTCGATCGGAACATTCCCGTGGGCCTGCAGGTCGGCGTGTTTCACCTGACCTATTTTCCCCGACCGTACCGCTTTCATTTCAACGCACACAACCTGGTGGTCTACGGCAGGGAGAACGGCCGTTACCTGATCAGTGATCCCGTGATGGAGAACCCCGAATCCCTGGACTACGACGAGCTGATGCGAGTCCGCTGGGCCCGGGGCATGTTCGAACCCCGGGGACACATGTACTATCCCGTCAAAATCCCGGACCGGATCGATCTACCCGCCGCCGTGGTCAAGGGTATCCGACGGAACTGCCGGGAAATGCTGACGATTCCCTTCCCGTTCTTCGGCATCCGGGGGATCCGCTATGTCGCCCGGAAGATCGACCGATGGCCTGATAAACTCGGCGAGAAGAAGGCCGATCTCTACCTGGGGAATTTCATCCGCATGCAGGAGGAAATCGGGACCGGCGGGGCCGGCTTCCGCTTCATCTACGCCGCCTTTCTGGAGGAGGCGGCGGGCATCCTGAACAACCCGGCCCTGCTTGCACTGTCGCAGGCCATGACCGAAACCGGTGACCGCTGGCGTGATTTTGCCGCCATTGCCGGGCGGATCATCAAAAAGCGCAACGGCGGGGAGGAAAACTACGGGGCCATGTCCGCCATTCTGGGCGAGATCGCGGAACGGGAACAGCAGATCTTTGTCCGGTTGAAGCAGGCCGTTTCATGACCGCCGCACCGCTCATCCAAGTATCCGAACTGACGAAGGTGTACCCGGGGGCAAGCACGCCGGCCGTCGACCGGCTCTGTTTCGAAGTGGCGGAGGGAGAAATCTTCGGTCTCCTGGGGCCGAACGGCGCGGGCAAATCGACAACCCTCATGATGCTCTGCGGGCTCCTGAAGATCGGTGCGGGCCGCATCCGGGTCTTCGGTCTCGACGTGGCGGAAAACGGCGCCGATATACGGCGGCGCATCGGCGTCGCCCCCCAGGAGATCGCCCTGTTCCCGACCCTGACGGCTTATGAAAACCTCGCCTATTTCTGCCGGATGTACGGCATCCCGGGCACCGTCATCCGGGACACGTTGAACCGGATGCTTGCGTCGTTCGGTCTTCTCGACAAGGCCGGGATGCGCGTGCTCCACTTTTCCGGAGGCATGAAACGGCGCCTCAACCTGATCGCGGCGCTTTTGCACCATCCGCGCCTGCTGATTCTCGACGAGCCGACCTCCGGGGTGGATGTCCAGTCGCGCAACATGATCCTGGAGTACATGCGCCGGCTTCAGCAGGAAGGCGTCACGATCCTTTATTCGTCGCACCTGCTGGAAGAGGCGGAGAAGATCTGCAACCGCTTCGCCATCATCGACGAGGGACGCCTGATCGCATCGGGAACGCTCGCCGACATGCTGGCACAAAACGGCGGCGGGAATCTCGAACAGTTGTTTCTGCACCTGACGGGAAAGGGGATCCGGGATTGAAAACGGCGGCTACCTTCTGGAAGGAATTCCTGCTCCTGATCCGTGATCCGGGCGGCTTGGCCCTGATCTTTCTCATGCCCCTCGCCCTGGTGGTGGTCATGGCCGTCATCCAGGACGACACGTTCCGCGACTTCCAGGAGACCCGGATCGACGTGCTGTTCGTCGACGAGGACCGGGACGAACTGGGGGCGAAGATTGCGGCGTCGTTTCAGGAGGTCTCCCATATCAACCTGATCCGGGATGAAAGCGGTGTTCTTCTGACGCGGGAAACGGCCCGGCGGCTGGTGCAGAAGGGGGCTTACCGTGCGGCGGTGATTATCCCGCAGGAGGCCACCGCGACGCTGCGCGACAGGACGCGGCACACGGTCAGCGCGCTTTTCGCGGCCTACGGCTGGGGACCCGCGGCGGCGGAGGAACCGGACGGCCCTGCCGTGGCGGTGCAGATTCTGTTTGACCCGGCGATCAAGGCGAACTATAAGCAGTCCTTGGCGGGCGCCGTCGAAACACGAATCACCGGCGTCCAGGCCGGCTGGCTGCTGGATGCCATGCAGCAGCAGTTCGGTGGCGCCGGGACGAAGCCGAAGGTGAACATCGATTTATCCGGGATGATCCGGGTGAGCCAGTCGATCGCGGGAAAGAACGAACAGCCGGGTCTGGCCCTCAACGCCGTTCAGCACAATGTTCCCGCCTGGTCCCTTTTCGCCATGTTCTTTATCCTGTTCCCCCTGGCGGGGAATTTCATCAAGGAGCGCGAAGAGGGAAGCATGCTGCGCCTGCGCCTCATTGCAGGCTCCCAGCTTCCCGTGATCGCGGGCAAGTTCCTCTTCTATCTGTGCGTCTGCCTGCTGCAGCTTGTCCTGATGATCGGCGTCGGCCTGCACCTGATGCCCCTGTTCGGCCTGAGCAAGCTCGTTCTGGGGACGAACTGGGTCGGCCTCGTGCTGACGGGGTTGGCCGTCGCCATGGCCGCGACGGGTTACGGGCTCCTGATCGCCGTCTATTTCCGGACACCTCAGCAGGCCCTCTCATTCGGCTCCATTTCCGTGGTCATCCTCGCGGCGCTGGGCGGCGTCTGGGTGCCCGTGTTTGCCATGCCCGAAATGATGCAAAACATCAGTCCCTATTCTCCGCTGAACTGGGGCATGGCGGCTTTCAATGATCTTTTTCTGCGCAGCGCCGCCACGGCGGCGATCCTGCCGGAACTGAGCAAGCTGGTCGGCTTTGCCCTTGCGACCCTGGCGGCCAGTATCCTGGTCCACCGTTCCCGGACGGTGACCTGACCCGTAACCGAAACGCATGGAAAGACATGAACCAAACGATTGAAGAATTGATTCCCCAACTGAAAGCGCAGATTCTGGAGCGCCTGGTCATCGAAGGCATGGACCCGGAGGAACTCGACGAAGACATGCCCCTGTTCGGGGAGGTGACCGGCCTCGACTCCATCGATGCCCTGGAGCTGGTCGTCATGCTGGAAAAATGCTACGGCATCAAAATCACCGACGCCAAGGTGGCGCGGAAAATCCTCATGACCGTCCGCACCATTGCCGAGTACGTTCACGAGCGCCGGGAGCTATGAGCCGTCCCGTTTTTATCACCGGATACGGTGTGATCAGCGCCATCGGCGGCGACGGGCCGGAGAACTTCGCCTCCCTGCGGGGACGGAAAAGCGGTTACGGCACGCTGGAATGGCTGGATACCCGCCATCGGGACGACATCCGCTGCTGCGAAGTCAAGATGACCGACGCGGAACTTTGCCGCCGGGCGGGGATCGCCGCCGGCGCCGGGTATACGCGTACGACGCTCCTGGGGCTCGTGGCGGCGAAAGAAGCCATCGCCAAAGCCGGCCTGACGGCAGGCGAGGTGAGCCGCGCGGGTCTCGTTTCCGCCACCACCGCCGGCGGCATCCGGGAACTGGAGACCTATTTCGAAGCCCTGCAGATTCCGGGAAGCACCGGCGATTTCATCCCTTTTCTCGACACGGCCGACCCGGGGGAGCATACGGAACGCATGGCCGAAGTCCTGCGGATGAAAAAATACCTGGCCACGGTCAGCACGGCCTGCTCGTCGGCGGCCAACGCCCTGATCTTCGGCGCCCGGCTGATCAAAAGCGGCTTGATGGACTGCATGCTCTGCGGCGGTTCCGAATCCCTGGCCAAGGTGACGATCAATGGATTCAATGCGCTGATGATCCTGGACCGGGAGCACTGCAAGCCCTTCGACCGGAACCGCTGCGGGTTGAACCTGGGGGAGGGGGCCGCCTACCTCGTGCTGGAGTCGGAGAGGTCGTTACGCCGGGGTGGGAGAAAGGCGGTTGCCGAACTGATCGGTCATGCGAACGTCAACGACGCCTTTCATCAGACCGCCTCTTCGCCGGATGGGGCGGGGGCCCTGAAGGCGATGCGCAAAACCCTCGACATGGCGGGCTTGGATGCCTCCGCTGTCGATTACATCAACGCCCACGGCACGGGAACGGAAAACAACGACCTGTCCGAGGGCCTGGCCATTCAGGCCCTGTTCGGAAGCGGGGCGCCCCCCTTCAGTTCCACCAAGCCCTACACGGGGCATACCACCTCCGCCGCCGGGAGCGTCGAGGCGGCCTTCTGTCTGCTGGCCTTTGAGCAGGATGTCCTTTACCCGAACCTCAACTTCCGGGAACCGATGGAAGAGCTGAGCATCCGGCCCGTGACGAAACTCAAAACGCGGGCGGGACTGCAGCACATTCTGTCCAATTCCCTCGGTTTTGGCGGCAGCGCGACATCGCTGCTCTTTGCCAAATGCTGAGCGCCATCGGCTGCCGCATCAACGGCGCAGGGATCATTTCGCCGCAGCGGACGTTCGACAACGGCGAATTCCTGCCCGAGCTGTCCCGTTACGACGAGAACGTCCTGACCTGTGTCCTGCCGAATTTCCGGGATTATCTGAACCCTTTCCAGATGCGCCGCCTGAGCCGCATGCTGCGCATGGGTCTCGCCGCTGCCACGATCTGCCTGCGCGATGCCGGCCTGAAGGTCCCCGACGCCATCATCACCGCAACGGGCTATGGCTTTCAGGAAGACATGGGGAAGTTCCTGACCGAGATCATGGGACAGGACGAGCAGCAACTGACCCCGACCTATTTCATGCAGAGCACCCACAACGCCCTGTCCGGACTCATTGCCCTGTTCTTCCGCTGCATGGGCTACAATAATACCTATGCCAGCAAGGGCTTCGCCTTCGAGACGGCCCTCCACGACGCCGCGCTGCTGTTGGGGGAAGGGGAGGCGGAAAACGTTCTCGTGGGGGGGTTCGACGAAGCGTACCACGTGCAGTACAACGAATACGAACGCCTGGGGTATCTCAAGAAGGAGAAAGTCAGCAACCTGGATCTGTTTGCCGCGGAAACGGAGGGCATTATCCAGGGCGAAGGGATGGCGTTCTTCATCCTTTCGGGGCAGGACCGGAACCATAGCTGGTGCCGCCTGCAGGACCTCCGCATGGTTTACCGCCCCGATGACTGGGTGACCCTGGCGGCGGAACTGACGGATTTTCTGGGCGGAAACGGTATGACCCCGGGGGATGTCGACGTCCTGGTCAACGGTGTCAGCGGTGATTTTCCCAGGGATGCATGGAACCGGAAGCTCCAGAGCGATCTGTTCGGCCATGCCGTCCCGGTACGTTTCAAGCATCTGACCGGCGAATACGCCACCGCGTCGTCCTTCGGCCTGTGGCTGGGCGCCAAGATCCTCAAGACCCGCAGCATTCCGGATGCCGTACTGGCGGCGCCCGGATCGCCCGCCCGTTCCCTGGAGACGGTCCTCGTTGTCAACCACTACATGGGGAAGAACTATTCCTTCTTTCTGCTGACCCGGGAATAGCTGCTGCCCTTCCTCCCGCACCGGGTGGGAAAGGCGTTTTTACAGGACGGCCCTTTCGGACAAGGACAGCCAAACACGGGATCCAATAGAAAAAGCCCCCTGTCTTGCGGCAGGGGGCTTTTCATGCGAAAGGTAACCGCCACGGTCTGTTTTCCGGAGCGGGGCGATACGCTGCGGCTTAGTTCTGGATTCCCGTGACCGCGGCCCTGCGGTTACGCGCCCGGCCTTCCTCGGTCTCGTTGGTGTCGGCCGGCGCCATTTTCCCGTATCCCTCGACGGCAATACGTCCGGGGGCGATGCCGTGTTTCTGCGTCAGGTAGGCCTCGACGGCTTCCGCCCGGCGCAGGGAGAGGCCGGCATTGTATTTTTCCGTGCCCAGGCTGTCCGTGTGCCCCACCACCAGCACCCAAGCATCTGGTAATTCTTCTTTCAAAACGGCGGCGATGGCGTCGAGGACGGGGAGCGCATCGCTTCTGATCCGGGAGCGGTCGAAGTCGAAATAGACAATCGGCTGCATGCCGCCCGGCAGGTAGTCCGCCAGGTCGAAACCCCTTTCCATAACCGATTCGCATTCCACGGCCGGTGTGGGTGGCGCTGCCGGTTGTACCGCAGGGGCCGGCGCCGCTTGGGCGAATTGCTTGTTGCTCAAGGCGAGAAGCCACTGCTGGGCACCCTCATGACCGAGGCCGGCGGCCGTGATCATGTCGGATTTGGCCTGAGTGTTGTTGAGGATATACTCGTGCAACAGCCCGCGCTGGTAATAGGCCTCGGCATTCCGGGGCGTCAGCGCGATGACCCGGGAGAAGTCCTCCAACGCCTCGTGGGTCGCCGTGATTTCGTAGACCCGGTAAGCCTTGCCCCGCTGCATGTAGGCTTCGGCGTAGGTCGGGTCGACGGCGACGGCTGCGGTGAACATGTTGATCGCTTCACCGTAGACGCCCTGGTTCGCGTAGGCCACACCCCTCTGGTACCAGTCGCGTGCCGTGAAGGCGTCGTCCCGCGCAAAGCCCGTTTGATATGACAGAAGCAAAATCAGCAGGGCAACAAAGAGACCTTGGGTTTTTTTCATGATTCACCTCAGCTTTGTAAAAGGGTTGTCGGTCTTGTCCGGTTTCGTGTAATGGGAATCAATCAACCGGGCGTCATTATATGTAGAAGGCCCGGGCGTGTCAAGACCATAAAAGTTCCCGATATTGTAATCCTTTTCACATGCATTCCAGGCATCCGCAAGAGAAAACCGCTTAGCGGGGGAACCGGGGAAGAAAGGCGACGGCCCAGGTGCCCGGCCCCATGTGGGTGCCGGAGGTGAGAGACAGGGGCTGAACGAGGACCCTTGCCTCGGGATAGCGGGCTCTGACGGTGGCGGCGAAACCTTCCACCTGGGATTGGTTGTCCGAGTATTCCAGCAGGATAAGGGCCGGATCGTCCGGGTGGACGGATTTCGCGATAGATTCCAGGGCAAAGTCTTCCTGCTCCCTGCGGTTCCGGCATAGCCCCGCCTTCTGCGCGCCGTCCGCCCTCGGGGTGATCACGGGTTTCATCCGCAGGGCGTCGCCGAAGAAGGCCGCCGGTCTGGAAAGCCGCCCTCCGGCGGCCAGGTATGCCAGGCGGTCGAGGAAAATGAATTCCTCCGCCGATTCCAGGGTTTCCTGAGCGAAGGCGATCACCTCGTCCGCATGGGAGGCTTTTTCGGCGCAGGCGGTCGCAGCCAGGGCGATGACGGCGAGGCGTCCGGAAGCGGCTCCCGTGTCGATCACCGACAGGCGATCATCCGGATCGTGGTCCCGCTTCCAGTCCAGGGCGGTGCGGTAGTTACCCGTATAGACCGACCCGACGCACAGATAGAGCACCCGTTCGTAAAGCCCCGTCGCCCCGGCGTAGCGCTGATGGCGCTCGAAGACGGATGCCTGGGAGGTCGAAACGCGGATGCCGGAGCGCATGGCGTCGTAAAGAACCCCCGGCGCGAGATACGTTTCGGGGAAGCTTTGGCGGCCGATCTGGATGTAGCTGTCCAGCAGGGAGATGTTTTGCTCCCTGGCCTGCCGGCGCGTGATCGAGCCCGCGGCGTCCGTCATGACATGGATCGGGCCATCCTGCGGACCCCGGTTGAACCCGGAGGTCTGGCTGTACAGGTCGTCTTCCTTCCAGCCGAGCACCTCGCCGCAGGGGGCGAGCTTTGCCCGTGCATCTTCCCGGTCCCGCGTGTGGAAATGAATCTTCAGACGGTTCTCATCCCGGCCGGCGACGACCGATTCCCCCAGGGAATCGAGAATGGCTTCGATGCGTTTCCTGCCGGGACCGGTTTCGAGGACCATATCGACGCAGTACCCCCTTTCGGGGGCTTCCCGGTAGGCAGGCGAGATGCGGACCAGTTCACCGAAAGTTTTCGTGACGGGTGGGAGGCTCAGGCCGTCTTCCCGCTGTGCCGCAAGGAAGGCACCGAAGAACAGGTACATTCCCAGGGCTCCCGCATCGACGACCCCCGCTTCCTTCAGCTTCGGCTGCCGGTTGATCGTATCCCGGACCGCGGCCTCCATCCGGAGCAGGCAGTCGGGGAACAGGGTCGCCGGGTCCGGTTCCCGAAAGATGTCCGCCAGGGTATCGAAAAAGGTCAGCATGGTTCCGGGGCGGGGATCGGGGACGGCCTGCCGGGCCCAATCTCGGCCCTGCCGGACGGCTTCGGGCATTGTCTCCTTTGTATCGCCTAGGATGAAGGAACGGAAGAATGCGGACGCGATGTTTCCGGAATTGCCCCGGGCGGAGAGCAAAAGGTACTGGTCCATTTCGCGGTGGGTCCTTTCGGGGCTTCTGAGGGGGGAAAGGGAGACGACGAGGTTCCGGCCCGTATCGCCGTCGGCGACGGGGAAGACATTGATCCGGTCCAGAAGGTCGGCCCAGGCCGTGACGCCCTCGCAGCCCGCAATCAGCGCCTTCCGGAACGCCTCCCTCATGGCCAGAACCCCAGGGCCTTGCGGATCTCGTCAGGGACGGCGAAGAGCATTTCCATCTCCGGCGCCCGGACGGCGACCTGTTCCGTTCTTCCCCGCGTGCAGACCTGGGAACTGCCGGTTTTGCGGATTTCGAAGTCCACGACGATCTTGACGCGGGCGTCGGCGATCGTCGCCCGGCAGACGAACTCGTCGTGATAGCGTAGAGGAACGATATGCTTGGTTGCCGTTTTGATGATGGGGAAAACGATTCCCTCCCGGACGTAGAAATCATACAGATCGATGCCGTTGGCATTGAACAGGGCCGTCCGAGCGTTTTCGAAATAGTTCAAATAGTTGCCGTGCCAGACCACCTGAATGGGATCCAGGTCGTAAAAGGCCACCTGGTGGCGGCTTTCCGCCCATTTCGCCTCGCCGGACTTCATGATTTGGCCCTCCAAAAATCCCCGGCGGCGATGTCGCGGGCCAGGCGTTCGATGTCCCCGTCCATTTCCCGGTCTTCGACCAGGGGGGGCGACAGCTTGCGGATATGGTCGAGAAAGGGCTGAAGGTTCGGGCGCCGGTCGATCATGCCCCGAAGGTCGCAGCCCTGGGTTGCTGCCAGCAGATGGATGGCGAGGGTTCTTTCCGCTAGGGTGCAGACGCGCTCGGCGTCGCGGGCGGCGATGGTGCCCATGCTGACCTTGTCCTGGTTGTGGGATTCTGTGGACCGCGAAAAGGACGCCGCAGGCATTGTCAGTTTCAGCGCCTCGGCCGCCAGGGCCGACGTGGAAAGGGACATGGCCTTGAAGCCGTGATGAAAGACGGAAAAGTCCCCCCTGACGCCGACCAGGTCTCCCGGCAGACCCCGGTTCAGGAGAGGATCGACGAGCAGGGCCATCTGGCGGTCCGACATGTCGGCTACAGAGGCGACGGCCGCCTTCAGGGCGTCCATGGCAAAGGCCAGGTGACCGCCGTAGAAATTTCCGTTCATCAGGGGCTGTCCCGTCTCGGGATCGAAAAGGGGGTTGTCGTTGGCGCTGTTGGCTTCAATCTCGACCCAGTTGCGAACCCAGATGAGGGCGTCATGCAGAACGCCGGCAATCTGGGGGGCGCACCGCAGGGAATAGGGATCCTGAAGGGTTTCCTGGGCCTGGGATTCCAGTTCGATGCTGCTTCCCTCGACACGGAGTAATTCCGTCAGGCGCTCCGCGACCTGTATCTGTCCCGGATGCGGTTTCGCCTGGCCGACGGCGGGATGGAAGTGCAGGCTCTTGCCCCTGAGGGCATGAACGGTCAGGGCCGTCGCCGCGACGTTGCCTTCCAGGATGCGGCGTGCCCGTTCGATCGCCAGAATGGCCAGGCCCGTCATGGTGGACGTGCCGTTGATCATGGCGATCCCCTCCTTGGGGGCGAAGGGGTACGGCTTCAGGCCGGCCAGCGCCAATGCCCTGGCGGCGGGCAGGCGCCGCCCCTTGTAGAAAACCTCCCGCTGGCCCGAGAGGGCGGCCGCCACGTAGGACATGGGGGTCAGGTCGCCGGAGGCGCCGACCGACCCCTCGCAGGGGACGACGGGCGTAATGCCGTGATTGAGAAAGGCTGCGAGTTGTTCCAGGAGTCCCAGCGTCACCCCCGAGTATCCCCGGGACAGGCAGACCAGGCGGGAGAGCATGGCGGCCCGCGTTTCCGCGATTCCTATGGGTTCTCCCGTGCCGCAGCCATGGAAGCGGACAGGGCTTGCCCCCTGGTAATTCAGGACCTGCTCGCGGGTCAGGCGGATTCCGCAGGATTTACCGTACCCTGTGGATACGCCGTACACGGGAATGCCTTCATGGATGGCGTTCTTCAGGCTGGCGAGACTGCGGCTGATCCCCTGCCGGAAAGCGCGGTTTCCGCTCAGCCTGACCGGCGCATGATCCCTGGCCACAGCGAGAAACGCTTCCAGGGAAAGGTTTTCCCGGCCGACGACGATCTCCTGACTGCTTCGTTTTTTCATGGCTGGTCTCCGTTGCCGTCTTCTTCCCTGCCGAAGCGGCTTCCGACCAAATCCCGCCTTCTGCCCCGGTAGGTGCCATCCGCTTTTTCCCTGGCGGCGACCTTCTGCAGGAGTTTGAACATTTTGTAGGGCTGCGGTTCGTCCCGGTAGAAGGTTTCCCAGGCATAGGTATAAAGATTCTGAAGCGTTTCCGGAGACATCTTGTCCGGCTGAAAGACCACCTTGTCCGCGGTGTAGTCGTTCCAGTCGTAGGAAAGAATGCGTCCTTCCCGATGGAAATCGTCGAAGGTCCGCGTGTGGGGAAAGGGTGTCAGGACCGTGAATTCGGCCAGATCAAGGTCGACCTCGAGCAGGAAATCCACCAGGCGCCGGACATCGTTTTCCGTCTGGCCGTCCAGGCCGAGGAGAATCGTTCCTTCCACGGCGATGCCGTGATCCTTGTAGCGGCGGATGCGCCTGCGGATGAAATCGGAGGTATCGAATATCGCCTGGTAGACATACCAGGCCCCGGCCTGGGCGGCCAAATCGAGGACCTCGTCGTCGTCCTCGATGGGGTGACAGCACCATTTTTTCTTCAGGGGGATCATCTCCCGGAAGAGGCCCATTTCCCATTCCTTGTCCTGGGCCAGGGAGTTGTCGACGATGAACAGCCGGTTGTTGTCAATCCCGGCGATTTCTTCGATTACCCTGTCATAGGGCCGGGGACGGAATTTCCTGCCTCCGAGGAAACTGACGCAGCACGGGTAGCAGTTGAACCGGCAGCCCCGTGACGCATGGACCAGATCGACCATTTGAACCCCTTTGTAATAGTACAGGTCGCGTTTCAGGATGCTGCGCCGGGCGGGACCGACAATGGAGGTTGGAGGCAGATTCGCCATGTGATCATAGCAAGGCTGCAGGCGATTGTGTTTGAAGTCTTCAAAGACCTTCTCGATCCGGCCTTCCGCCTCGCCCAGAAATACGGCGTCGGCGTGATGCATCGTTTCCTCGGCATGAAGCATCGTCGCGATGCCGCCGAACAGCACCTTGATGCCCCGGCGGCGGTAGTGATCGGCGATTGCCCAACCCCGCCTGATCTGGCTGGTCAGCATCATGGAGATGCCGACGAAATCGGGGGCGTCGTCCAGGTTCAGGGGCTCCACGTTCTCGTCGATGAATTCCACTTCCCATTCGGGAGGGATGGTGGCGGCGAAGACCACCGGACCGTGGGGCGGCAGGTGGAATTCCGTCTGTCCGGAGAGTTTTCTCCATTTCGGGTAAATGAGTTTAAATTTCATAGATCTTCCTTAATACCGTCCGTCTTGGCACGGCTTTTTCGTTTCTGTCCGAGGTTAGGGGGTTGCCGCATCCGTTTCCTTTGAGCCGCTGTTGTATTGTTCCACGCTTATGAGTTTCAGCCGCAGGGTATAACGTCCGTCCTGGTAGCGCTTCAGCGTTATTTCCTGCGGGAAACCGCCGGCAACGCCGGCGGCACTGACTTCGCGAAGCCTTGTAAAAGGAGGCCGGGACGTCCCCATCCGCCACGTTCCGTCCGTTCGGATCAGCAAGTCCACAAATTCCCCGTCGTCACCCCGGCGGCGGCAGCGGGCTCCTCCATCCCGAAGCACGCCGGCTTCGACGGACGGATAACGGGACGGGAGAAACAGCAGGCGCATGTCCGACATCATCTCCCGGGCGAAGGTTTCCCGGTCGAAGGGGGGAACGGCCCGAAAAACACGCAGGGTGCCGTCTTCTTCCCGGCCCTCGAACAGAACCAGCCCCTCCAGGGTCATGAGGACGCCGTGGAGTATTCTACCCGCCGGTTCCACCACCGTTACGCCGATCAGCGTCGCCGAACCGCCTCCCGGCAGGTGCGCTTCGATGACGTGGAGAAACCGGTGGGGCGTCTTGACGTACGGGTTTTCGCAGGCATCCATCAAGAGCCGGTCCCGGCCGGGGTCCAGGAGTTTCATCGGCGGGAGATGGCTGCAGGCGGAGACCAGAAAAAACAGCCCCAGAAAACACCCGGCGCATCGTGGTGATACCCGCCCTCTCATTCCACATCCCGGAAGACCGATTCGGCGATCCTTTCATTGATCTTCACGTTCTTAAAACGAATCACGGTTTCGTTGCCCTCCGATTCAACAATGGTGACGGTGTCGATCACGCCTTTTCTCGCTGCGGAGGGGGTGATTTCAATCCGGCCAATAAAGGCGGTGAAGGCCTCTTCCTTCGGCGTCAGGATTATCTTCACCTCTGGGCCGGCGGCAATCTCCACCTTGAAATAAGCGCTTTCCGCAAAGCGTCCCTGGCTCCACAAGCCGATTTCCTGCACGACGACCTGCATCGAAGAAAGGGCCTGGCTCGCATCCTCCACCATGCCGCGGCTCCCCAGGGTATAGCGCCGGATTTTACCCCTGTGCATCAGGAGAACGCTTTTCACGGGATCAAGGTATTCCCAGCGGATCGAATCCGGCTTCTGAAAAAAGAACCGTCCCGAGGACAGGAAAGGCCTGGCCAGAATTCTCAGGTGCTTGTGCTGGGTGAACTCGGCCTCGATCGATGTGAGGTGCGCCGCGCTCCGCTGAAAGTCTTCCCAGGGTTCGCTCCCGCCGGCCTGCGGCAGGCAGAGGATCAGCAGCATGCCAATGAGAAAAGCGCCTGTTTGGGTGTGAAACGTTTTCATATCGCCTGCCGGGGATAGGGGCCGTAATCCTAGTACATACCGCCGTTCACAAAAATGACCTGCCCTGCAATGTAGGACGCATCGTCCGAGCAGAGAAAGCGGACCACCTTGGCCACCTCCTCCGCTTTGCCGAGGCGGGCCATAGGAATAATGTCCTTGATTCTTTCCACGGGGGCGTCCTTGATCATCTCGGTATCGATCAGGCCGGGCGCCACCACGTTCACCCGGACCCCCAGGCGCGCCACTTCCGAGGAGAGGGCGCGGCTTGCGGCGATCAGTCCGGATTTCGCCGCCGCGTAGTTGACCTGCCCCCGGTTTGCCATCATGGCGGACACGGAGGAGATGGAGACCACGCATCCCCGGTGATTGCGGACCATCCTTTGGATGACCGGTTTCGTTACGTTGAAAAAGCCCTTGAGAGTCGTCTGGATGACCGTGTCCCAGTTTTCCTCCGGCATCATCATGAAAAGGCCGTCGGCGGTGACACCGGCGTTGTTCACCAGGACCCCGATGTTCGGGTGGCGGGCAAGAATTTCTTCCATTTTCTGAGCTGACGCGGACGAATCGGCCACGTCGAAGCCGACCGCCTCCGCCTGGCCGCCCCGCTCCCGGATTGCGGCCAGGGTTTCTTCCGCCGCCGCGTCGTTCGCTTTATAGGTGATAATGACGCGATATCCGGCCCCGGCCAGTTCCAGGGCGATGGCCCGGCCGATGCCGCGGCTTCCTCCCGTAATCAGGGCAATCTGCTCTTCGCTCATTCTCGTCTCTCCTTTATGGTTCTTGCAAGGTATCCGGATCGTTTCCGATCTCGATGACCTGAATTTCAACACGGCCGAGGGTGCGGTCCTGACCTTGTACGGTTCCGGCCAGGACCGTGTAGTTTTCCGCGCTGTAAAGCGGCGCCACGGTTGTCGTCAGCACGGTCCCCAGGGGTATCCGGTCCGCGAGGAAATCGGCGTTCTTGATTCCCGCCAGCAGTCCGCTTCCCGCCCCCTTTTGTTCGCCCCTTTTTTGTCCGCTCACATGGACCGCTGCCGTCTGGGCGACAATTTCGATCAGCACCAGCGGATCGACCCCGCCTTCCCGGACCAGGGGCCAGCAATCCTTCACCAACGTCCGGGTGACCGCGTGATCGGCCGTGATTTCCGCGATTTCGTCGATCAGTTTCATTCTGTCCCGGTGAGGAATCAGGTCCTCGACGGCGACCGGGTATGCCATGGCGGCCCTCCGCTTCCAGTGATGCACTGCCGTGTGACGGAAATGCATCCGGCGATCTTTTTCCGTCTCTCATGGAACCGGACCTTCCTGTATCAAAAAAAGGAGGGTTTTTCCACATGTTCAAAGGTGCCGAAATGTGTTAAGAGACGGCCGCATAAATAAATGGGAATTAATCGGAGAAGTCAAGGGAATTGTCGAAGCGGAAAGCTTTCGGCGCGTCGCGGCCGGGATTTCCGGAAGAAGGGCGGGATGGCATGAACAGGGGATCTTTTGAGGAGACAACCATGTCCGGGATGGGGTGGACCCGGGCATTCTGTGAAGGCCTTTACGGGAGGGACCGGGAATATGTCCCGGGAGGGGCGACCTTCCGGGATATAAGGACCCTGGCCGGGGGATTGCGACGCCTCGCGCTTGCGGACAAGAGCACGCGGAACACCGTCTGTCTGTGTACGGAGAACAAGGCCCTCCTCGCGGCGGCATTGTTGGCCGGCCTTTCTGGCGCCTTCCGCCTGGTCCTGCCCTACGCCTTTTCGCGCCAGGCCGTGGGAGAGGTGCTGCAGACGTTGCCTGTATCCGGAATCCTGGCGGACCAGCCGGGGGATTTTCCGCCGGGACCTGCGGTCATCACGCCGGAAGCGATCCCAAGGGAGGACACGGATCCGTCGGGCTTCGCCGCTGCCGATACACCCTTCCTCATGCTTTTTACGGGCGGGTCGACGGGAATGCCGAAGGTGTGGAGCAAAACGCCCCGCAACGTGATCGCCGAGGCGCGCTATATGGTCGATCGTTTCGGCATCACCGCGGACGACGTGATCCTGGCGACCGTGCCGCCCCAGCATATTTACGGGCTCCTGTTTTCGGTTCTCGTGCCCCTGGTTGCCTCCGCCCGGGTGCTTCAGGAAACTTGCGTCTTTCCGGGGGAAATCATGAAGGCGGCCAGGGAAGCGGAAGCGACGGTTCTGGTCAGCGTCCCCGCATGTTACCGGGTGCTGAAGGGGGACCTGCTGATGCGGCATCATCTGCGCCTGGCTTTTTCGTCCGCCGGTCCCCTGGATGCGGTGGACGCGGACCGTTTCCGGGAAAGAACAGGCCTGGAAATTCACGAAATTTACGGATCGACCGAAACCGGGGGGGTCGCGGTGCGTCGGCGGGGTTGTGACGGCGAAACATGGGAAGCCCTGGAACCGGTTGCCTGGCGGATCGATGACGGCCGTCTCCAAGTGCGCTCACCCTTTCTTTCCCCCTCCCTGCTGCGAGACGAGGCGGGGTTCTTCACCACGGCCGACCGGGCCGAAGATGCGAGAGGGATGCGATTCCTGCTGCGGGGGCGGACCGATGACGTGGTGAAAATCGGCGGCAAACGGGTCGATCTGGCTGAAATCCGGGAGAAGCTGAAACGGCTGCGCGGGGTGAAAGACGCCCTGATCGTCATGCGGGCGACAGGAAAGGGCCGGCAACATGAGCTTGTGGCCCTGGTGGCGACGGACCTCCCTTCCGCGGAATTGCGGCGCAGGATGGCCCCGCTGGTCGAGCCCTATGCGATGCCGCGCCGATTTGTCTTGATGGACAGGATTCCCGTGACGGCAACGGGCAAGTACGACCGTAAGATTATCGAGGAACTGCTCGCATCGGGGCAGTCCTCTGCAAGTTTTGCCCCACGGGCGGCGAATCCCGAACCGGCCGGTGATGGGGCAGGCTGACCATTTAAGTAGAGTAATAAAGGGCTGGCTGCCGCAGGATCAGGCAGGCGGACCAGTCGACAAGGAGGTGCGGATATGTCGTTTCAGGCTCATTTGAAAGTATGCTTTAGTGATATAGACAATGCCGGGATCGTCTATTATCCCCGTTTCGTCCACTATTTCCATGTGGCCCTGGAGGATTTTTTTTCCCTGGAACTGGGGGTGGATTATGCTTCGCTGCTGCGCAAACACCGGATCGGCTTTCCGACCGTTCACCTGGAAACCGATTTCCGGCGCAAGCTCCGCTACGGCGATCACCTGATCGTCGAGGTGCGGGTTCTGAATCTGGGAAACACGTCAGTCACCTGGGGATACAAGGTATACCGGGCCGAGGAGCCGGGCCTCATTGTCACGGAGGGGCACAACGTGACGGTCTGCATGGACCTGGATACCTACGAGAAACGGAATTTGCCCGCCTGGCTGCGGACCCTGCTGGTGAATTATGAGGAAAAATGCCGTCTCCTGGAATGCGCGGCCGACGACTTCTGCGCCAGGGAGTAGCCGAAATCCTCACGGTGTCCGTGCCGGCATCCAATGTACGGGTTCACAGGCTATTTGCGGAATTCTGCCTCCACGGTAATGGCAATGCCGCCCCGGACGGAAAAGACCGCCGTGACCTTGCAGTAACGGGGCTCGAGGGCGGCCGTCACGTCGTCGAGAATGACGTTGGTGATGTGCTCGTGAAAAGACCCTTGGTTCCGGAAGGACCAGAGGTAGAGCTTGAGGGACTTGGATTCGAGAATCTTCCGGTCCGGGATGTAACGGATGGCTATTTTCGCGAAGTCCGGCTGCCCGGTAAGGGGGCACAGGGTCGTGAATTCCTCCGTCTCCATGGTTACGGTGTAATCCCGTTCAGAATGGTGATTGGGAAAGGTTTCCAGTTTTCTGACGGGAGCGCGCTTTGCCCTCTTGCCTCCCAGCAGGGTCAGACCTTTCAGGTCCGAGGGGTGTGTCGTTTTCTTCATCGATTAGTCCCTTTCTCTTGGCGCGACCAAATTACCCTCAGAATGTCCGCCGGAGAAACCGGCCCCGGACAGGGACATGCCTGTTCCGACGAGATATAACAGAAAAACCCCTCGTTTCACAAGCGCATTTCCGAACAGGCCCTCCCCGTCCCGGCCGCAGGGTCCCTGCAAGGCCATGCATTCAAAATTCTTGTTTAACCCTTGCCGATGGGGTATATACGCCCCGAAATGATTCGCTGAAGAGAAGGAGAACCCGATGAACGATGCAGCAGATTTCCAGGACCGAGTGATCAACACGATCCGCTTTCTGGCGGCCGATGCCATCGAAAAGGCCAAATCCGGCCATCCCGGCATGCCCATGGGGGCGGCGGCCATGGCCTACACCCTCTGGATGAGACACCTGAAGCACAATCCCGGCAATCCCAAGTGGCCGGACCGGGACCGGTTTGTCCTTTCGGCCGGGCATGCATCCATGCTCCTTTACACGCTCCTGCACCTGACGGGCTACGACCTCAGCCTGGATGACATCAAGGCTTTTCGCCAGTGGGGAAGCAAAACGCCTGGGCATCCCGAGTATCCCCATACGCCGGGAGCGGAAGTCACGACGGGTCCTCTCGGACAGGGTGTCAGCAATGCCGTGGGCATGGCGATCGCCGAGGCCTACCTTGCGGCTCGCTTCAACCGCCCCGGGCACGATGTCGTCAGCCACTATACTTATGTCCTCGCTTCCGACGGCGATCTGATGGAAGGCGTTGCCGCCGAGGCCTGCGCGCTGGCGGGTCATCTGGGGCTGGGCCGCCTCATTGTGCTGTACGACAACAACCATGTCTCCCTGGCCGGCTCGACGGCCCTGACCTTTACGGAAGACGTACAGGCGCGTTTCGCAGCCTGCGGTTGGCAGGTGCTTGCCGTTGACCGCGGGAACGACGTGGAGGCCATCGACGACGCGATCCGTGCGGCGCGGCAGGACACGGCGCGTCCCTCCTTCATTTCCGTCTGCACGACCATCGGCTGTGGCGCCCCCTCCAAGGAGGGTACCGCCGAGGCCCACGGGTCGCCCCTGGGCGCGGAGGAACTTTCCGCGGCGAAAGCCCGCCTCGGTTGGCCCGCGGAGCCGGTTTTCCATCTCCCGCAAGACGTTCTTGATCACTACCGCAGCGCCTTGGACACGGGCGCCACTGCACAGGCGGACTGGGAAAAAGCTTTTGCGGCATACCGGCTGGCCTGCCCGGATCTGGCTGCCGAGTTCGATCGCATGATCGCCGGGGAACTGCCTGCCGGCTGGGAGGCTGCCCTGCCGAAGTACGGTCCCGGCACGAAGCCTGCCGCGACCCGGAAAACCGGCGAAGGGGTCATGCAGGCCCTGGCCGACGCGCTGCCCGAAATGGTCGGCGGTTCTGCGGACCTCAACCCTTCCACCTTTACCTGGCTGAAAGGGTACGGTGACTTCCAGCGTCCGGATCTGTCCCAGGATGACGTGCAGGGGAAGGTCGGCGGAGAATGGGGGTACGGCGGGCGCAATATCCATTTCGGTGTCCGCGAGCATGCGATGGGGGCCATCGCCGTCGGCATGGCGCTCCACGGCGGGGTGATCCCCTATACGGCCACTTTCTTTACCTTCGCCGATTACATGCGGCCGCCGATCCGTCTGGCGGCACTCATGGGCCTGCGGGTGATCTTTGTTTTTACCCATGACAGCATCGGCCTCGGCGAAGACGGGCCCACCCATCAGCCGGTGGAGCACCTGATGAGCCTGCGGGTTATGCCGAATCTGACGGTTATCCGTCCCGCCGACGCGGCGGAGACCGCCGAGGCCTGGCGGGCGGCGCTGCTGAATCGGACCGGGCCGACGGCGCTTGTCCTGACGCGTCAGAATGTCTCCGCCCTGGATCGGGAGAAGCTGGCGCCGGCAGCAGATCTGCATCGCGGCGGCTACGTCCTCAAGGAAGCGGAGGGAGGCAGCCCGGATGTTATTCTGATCGGCACCGGCTCCGAGGCGGAAGCGGCCTTGGCGGCGGCGGAGAAGCTGGAGGCCGAAGGAAAGCGTGTCCGGGTGGTTTCCCTGCCGAGTTGGGAGCTTTTCGACAGCCAGCCGGTGGCCTACCGGGAAACGGTGCTGCCCCCGTCGGTGAAGGCCCGTGTGGCCGTCGAGGCGGGAATCAAGCTGGGATGGGAGCATTATGTGGGGACGGAAGGAAAGGTCATCGGTCTGAGTTCGTTCGGCGCCAGCGCGCCCGCGCCGGTTCTGTTCGAGAAATTCGGCATCACGGCGGATGCCGTGGCGGCGGCCGCCAGGGAGCTTCTTTCATAGCAGGGACCATGAAATCGAAACAGGACGGACTCAACGGCCTGTACCCCATGCCCACGGTCATTATCGAGGTCTTGGTGGACGGAAAACCGAACTTCATCACCATCGCCCACGTAGGGATCATGAATTTTGCAAAAATCCATTATGTTTCCATTTCATTGGCGAAGATCCATTATACCAACCGGGGAATCAGCGAAAACGGTGCTTTCAGCATCAATATGCCTTCCTAGGACATGGTGGTCGAAACCGATTACTGCGGCCTCGTAAGCGGTCGAAAGGTAGACAAGGGGCCCCTCTTCGAGCTTTTTTACGGAGAGCCGGCGGCGGCCCCGATGATCAAAGCCTGTCCCGTGAACATGGAATGCCGCCTCCACCGGACGCTGGATTTCGACACCCATGATCTTTTCATCGGCGAAATCATCCACAGCTACGTTGATGAGGAGGTTTTGACGGACGGCGTGCCGGATTATGGCAAGGTCAGGCCCATGCTGTTCGACATGCCCCGGAAGAAGTACTGGCGGCTGGGGGAAGCCTTCGCGGACTGCTGGAAGATCGGACTGGAGCGGAAAAACGTACCCGGCACCTGACGGCGGCTGCCAATACCCTCCCCCGTCGTTCATGACGGATTTTTCTCGACGAAATTGCCGAAGTCATAAAATCAATCCATTGGAAATATTCGGCGCGGAGCGGCTTTGAGCCTCTTTTTCGCCGCACGCAAGCCCGTCATAAAAAAAGGGAGAGATGTTGCCATCTCTCCCTTTTTGAAAATGGGTTGAGTCAGTTGTTTACATGTACAGCCACAGATGCAGCGCCACGATAGCCGGTGCCATGACCAGCGACACGACGGACATCAGCTTGATCAGGATGTTCATGGCCGGTCCCGAAGTATCCTTGAAGGGATCGCCGACGGTGTCGCCGATGACGCCCGCCTTGTGGGCCTCCGAGCCCTTGCCGCCGAAATTACCCTGTTCGATGAATTTCTTGGCATTGTCCCAGGCGCCGCCCGCGTTGGCCATCAGCAGACCAACCACGACACCGACGAGGGTTGCGCCGGCCAGGAATCCGCCCAGCGCATGGGGGCCGATGAAAATCCCGACCAGGATCGGGGCGATGACCGCACCGACGCCGGGAACAATCATCCGCTTCAGGGCCGCCGTCGTGGCGATATCCACGCAGCGGTTGGTGTCGGGAGGCGTGGTGCCCTCCATGATGCCCGGAATCTCCCGAAACTGGCGCCGGATTTCGTTGATCATGTCATAGGCGGCGTCGCCCACGGCGGTCATGGTCAAGGCCGCCATGATGCAGGGGATCAAACCGCCGAGGAACACACCTGTGATGACGTGGGCTTCGGTGAGATCAAGCGTGAAATTCTGAAATTCCGGGAATGTTTTGATCGTGGCGGTGAAGGCGGCGAACATGGCCAGCGCCGTGAGGGCCGCGGAGCCGATGGCGAAGCCTTTCCCGATGGCGGCGGTCGTGTTGCCAACAGCATCGAGGCCGTCGGTGATTTTGCGCACTTCCGGGGGCATATGGGCCTGCTCGGCGATGCCGCCCGCGTTGTCGGCGATGGGGCCGTAGCTATCGACCGACATGGTCATGCCGACGGTGCCCAGCATGCCGACACCGGCGATGGCGATACCGTAGATACCCGCAAAAACATAGGCGCCCCAAATGGCCATGGCGATGAAGAAAACGGGAATCGCCACGCTCTCGAGGCCGACGGCGAATCCGGTAATGATGTTGGTGGCCGGGCCTGTCTGCGATGCCTCGGCGATACGGCGAACGGGACCTTTGGCGGTGTAGTATTCGGTGACGAGGCCGATCAGCATGCCCGCGACGATCCCCAGCAGGACGGCATAGAAGGGTCCAAGGGGTCCGATCATGCCGAGCTGTTTAAGGTAAGCCGGATCCATCCCGCCGGTGATGCCCTTGACAATAAAGTAGGAAAGGCCGATGAAAAGGACACCCGCGATGTAGAGCGAATTGCTCAAGGCCGCTCCGGGGCTCATGTTTTTCAGGAAATTGAACAGGCCGATGCCGATGACCGACGAAAGGAGACCCACGACGATAAAGAGCATGGGCAGCACCATCCATTTCATGGCCATCCCTTCCATGCCGAGGCCCATGGTCGCGCCGATGGCGATGGCGGCGATGACGGAACCGCAGTAGGATTCATAAAGGTCGGCACCCATGCCGGCGATGTCGCCGACATTGTCACCCACGTTGTCGGCGGTGACGCCGGGATTCCGCGGGTCGTCCTCGGGGATGCCCGCCTCGACTTTACCCACCAGGTCGGAGCCGACGTCGGCCGTCTTCGTGAAAATGCCGCCGCCCACACGGGCGAACAGGGCGATCGAAGAGGCGCCCATGGCGAAACCGGTGATGACCTGATAGTTGGTTTCGGCGAAGAAATAGAAGAAAATGCTGAGACCCAGCAGACCGAGCGAGGCCACGGACAGGCCCATGACCGAACCGCCGTAGAAGGCAACCGTCAGGGCGCGGCCCTGGCCGTACTGCCGTGCCGCTTCCGCGGTCCGTGCGTTCGACATGGTCGCCGCCTGCATGCCGAAGACGCCCGCGCTCAGGGAGCCGATGGCGCCCGCGAGGAAGGCGACCGCCGTCCAGAAGTTAAGGGCGTAAATGAGAATCACGAAGACGATTGTAATGAAGATGGCAATAATCTTGTACTCCCGTTTCAGAAAGACCATGGCGCCGGCATGAATCCGCTCCATGATTTCCACCATGACACTGTTGCCGGGAGAAAAGGACAGTACATACTTGTAAATCCCGAATGCCATCACAAGACCGATGACACCCCACAACCACGCGTAGTTCACCATAAAATCCATAATTTTTATCCATACCTCCTCAAATGTATTTTGGAAATTCCCACGTCGATTACGTCCATGACCCCCTCGGGGGCGATGCGACAGCCGCGCCTATCGTACGACAACCCTCCCCTTCGGCAGAGGGAATCCCTCCAGCTCTTTTTACGTGCCGCTCCAAAGACGAATTGACTTTCCGACCGGCCGCCGCCGCGTCCATCCTGCCGGCAGCGCTTCCCTCACGTTGTCTTTTTCTTGCACGAGCTCCAATCGACTTGCTGGTCTTCTCCTAAGCAAATAACTTACTGATGTCAAGGGAAATATTTACTTTGGCCCCGCTTTTTGCGGACGGTTTATCACCCTGCAATCCATCCCTGTTGCAAAGCCCTGTTTTTCCCCGACGATGGTATTTAAGGCCTTATCTGCATAAGAAGGATAGATGAAACAGGGTTTCTTTTCCTTCTCCGGTCCTAAAAGTCTTGACATGGACTTTATTTTTATAGTAGGGACCTATCATATTAATCTTGGCATACTTCTTGAGCAACGCGTACTCTGCCCCGGCAGGGGCCAAACCCTTTTCCCGAGAAAGGTTATCGTTCCGAGATCCTGTCCGATGGTACCGGCAGCAGGGACCGGTTTGATTGAGGAATTGCGGTTTCCCGTGGACCGATCAGAAGAAAAAATGTCCGGTGTGCGGCTCAGAGGCTTTCGGATAGACAAATAAAACAACATCAGAAAAGCAAAACAGGAGGGCATCATGGTTGATTGGGGACAGGCATTGGAAGTGTTTGCGGTTGGGCTTTCGGGGGTGTTTCTGACCTTGACGGGGCTCATGACGGCCATCGTCATTTTTTCCAAGATCATGAACGTCATCGGCAAGATGGCGGGAAGCAAGGCTGAGGAGGTGAAATAAAGAGCATGGATCTGACGATATTCCGCACCATTTTTTTCGACATGGGTTTTGTCCACCTGACTTTCGGTAATGTGGTCATGTGGGCTATCGCCCTCACCTTTATTACGCTCGCCATCAAGAAGAACTATGAACCCCTGCTGCTGGTGCCCATCGGTTTCGGCATGTTCCTCGTGAATATTCCCCTGACGAATCTTATGGCCGAAGGGGGCCTGCTTTGGGTGCCCTACCATTTTGCCATTGATCACTACGATTTGATCCCCCCTATCATCTTCATGGGCGTGGGGGCCATGACCGATTTCGGTCCCGTCATTGCCAATCCCCGTACGCTCCTTTTAGGCGCGGGGGCGCAGTTCGGCATTTACGTGACCTTCTTCGGGGCCCTGCTGTTGGGTTTCAGCGCCCAGGAAGCTGCGTCGATCGGTATCATCGGCGGCGCCGACGGCCCCACGACGATCTTCCTGACGTCAAAGCTGGCACCCCATCTGTTGGGTGCGACGGCCGTGGCGGCCTATTCTTACATGGCCATGGTACCGATCATCCAGCCGCCCATCATGAAGCTGTTGACGACCAAGGAAGAGCGGATGATCAAGATGAAGCAGCTCCGGAAGGTGACCAGAATCGAAAAGATCGGCTTCCCGATTTTGGCGACCCTGATAATCTGTCTGATCATTCCGGCTTCGGCTCCCCTGATGGGTATGTTTCTGGTCGGGAATCTGTTCCGGGAGTGCGGCGTGGTGGAGCGCCTGTCCAATACAGCCCAGAACGAGCTGATCAACATCGTCACGATTTTCCTCGGCCTCTGTGTCGGCGCCACGATGCCGGCGGAGGTCTTCCTGAAGCCGGAGACGCTCTATATCTTCTTCCTGGGAATGGTGGCCTTCTCGTTCAGTACGGCCGCCGGGCTGATCCTAGCCAAGCTGATGAACCTGGTTTCGAAGGAGAAGATCAATCCCCTGATCGGGGCGGCGGGTGTTTCGGCGGTGCCCATGGCGGCCCGGGTGGCCCAGGTGGTGGCGCAGCAGGAGGACAAGCGGAATTTCATCCTCATGCATGCCATGGGGCCCAACGTGGCCGGTGTCATCGGCTCGGTGGCCGCCGCCGGTCTGTTCCTGTCCCTGCTGGCCAGATAGGAACCGGTTCCATTTCATTTCTTTGAGGTTTCCCCCCGGCCGGACCCGTGAGGCATTCACCTTGACGGAGACGGCCGGAGATTACCATATTTATTACACCGATAAGGCGGCTCGGGTTGAGCCGCCTTTCATTTTTATCCCTGTTTCCCGATTTCCGGCACGGCTTCTTCCCGTTCACGCATCCTGACCCTTTGCCGGGAGCGTCCCGTATCCCGCTCCCAACGGCACTTTCATCAGGGCAGTCCCTTTATCAAAGGCTTTCGCCGTCCCTGGCCTGGATGCGACTGTCCGTCATCGGATAAGTTGCCCTTTATGGCGCAGTATCCGGATCGGTGCTCGAATACCCTTTGGTCAATCATCAATCATAATAGACATTTGCAAATCATTTTTTTGCTGCCTTCGGAATTCCAAATGACCGCTTGACAGAAGAAAAGCGCTGTGCTAAGCGCCTCGACCGCAATAACGGAATGCTTTTCACGACATAGGCATTGATTCGAGTTTAATGCGACAGGCATTAATGGAACGAAGAGCCTGGAATAATTTTCTGACTGCTTCGCTCTTGAAAAATTCAATAGCACAGGAGGACAACATGGTTGATTGGGAACAGGCTTGGGAAGTGTTTGCAGTCGGATTGTCGGGCGTATTTCTTACCTTGACGGTGCTTTTGGTGGGAATCACCCTGTACTCGAAAATTATCCTCGCCATCAAAAAGATGACGGATAAGAAGGCGGAGGAGGTGAAATAAATTCTATGGATCTGAACATCTTTCGCGAAATTTTTCACGATATGGGATTTATCCATCTGACCTACGGCCATGTGATCATGTGGGGCATCGCCCTCACCTTTATTACGCTCGCCATCAAGAAGAACTATGAACCCCTGCTGCTGGTGCCCATCGGTTTCGGCATGTTCCTCGTGAATATTCCCCTGACGAATCTTATGGCCGAAGGGGGCCTGCTTTGGGTGCCCTACCATTTTGCCATTGATCACTACGATTTGATCCCCCCGATCATTTTCATGGGCGTGGGTGCTATGACCGATTTCGGTCCTGTGATCGCCAACCCCCGGACGCTGCTCCTGGGGGCCGCCGCCCAGTTCGGAGTCTATGTGACGTTCTTCGGGGCCCTGCTGTTGGGCTTTACCGCCCCGGAGGCCGCATCGATCGGCATCATCGGCGGCGCCGACGGCCCCACGACGATCTTCCTGACGTCCAAGCTGGCGCCCCACCTGCTGGGAGCAACAGCCGTCGCCGCCTACTCTTACATGGCCATGGTGCCGATCATCCAGCCGCCCATAATGAAGTTCCTGACGAGCAAGGAAGAGCGGCTGATCAAGATGAAGCAGCTCCGGAAGGTGACGAAAGTCGAAAAGATCGCTTTCCCGCTTCTGGCGACGCTGATCATCTGTCTGCTCATTCCGGCCTCGGCCCCCCTGATGGGTATGTTCATGGTAGGGAACCTCTTCCGGGAGTGCGGTGTGGTGGAGCGCCTGTCCAACACGGCCCAGAACGAGCTGATCAACATCGTCACGATCTTCCTGGGCCTCTGTGTCGGGGCGACGATGCCCGCGGAGGTCTTCCTGAGGCCTCAGTCTCTCTATATCTTCATGCTGGGTGTTGTGGCCTTCTCTTTCAGCACGGCCGCCGGGCTGATCCTAGCCAAGCTGATGAATCTGGTTTCGAAGGAGAAGATCAATCCCCTGATCGGGGCGGCGGGTGTTTCGGCGGTGCCCATGGCGGCCCGGGTGGCCCAGGTGGTGGCGCAGCAGGAGGACAAGCGGAATTTCATCCTCATGCATGCCATGGGGCCCAATGTGGCCGGCGTACTCGGCACGGCGGCGGCGGCGGGGCTTTTTCTGTCCCTGCTGGCGAAGTAGAAGCGAGACCTTTTCCAACCGTTTATTCCCCGGCCCGTTCCACGGCTTGTCCAAGCCGGCGGGGCCGGCCGGGAAATGTATTCCCCGCGATCATCATTTTGCCATTCGGATGTCCTTCCGGAGAAATCACCCTTTCTTGCCCGCCGTGATTTGCACGGCGAATCGACCGGTTGCGGCAAGACCTTTTCCCAAAGGCTTAAGGCATAGCTTATCGGGGAGCCCTGTTGTTGTTTTCGTTCGGCGGCCTGATCCAGGGCGGCCTTGACCCTCCGTGCCAGGATTGTCAGGGAGACCGGTTTCATCAGGAATTCCCGGATACCGATCCGTTTCGCTTCCTCTTCGTTGATTCCTTCGCTGAAGCCCGTCACGAGGATAATGGGAAGTTCTGGACATCTGCGCAGCATTTCCCTTGCCAGGGCGGCTCCCGACATGTTCGGCATGGTCATGTCGGTCATGACAAGATCGTATTTGAAAGGGTTTTTCCGGAAGGCTTCCAGGGCATCGGGACTGCTGAAACGCAAGGTGACCTCGTAGCCCAGAGAGGAAAGCATCTCGTGCGCCATGTTGACCAGAGCCTCCTCATCGTCGACGACCAGGATGTGCCCTTTTCCTTCGGGAACGGCCGTTTCCTCTTCGGCTCGCTGCGGCCCTTCCTCTGCGAGGAGCGGAAGCTGGACCGTGAAAACCGTTCCCTGGCCGGGTCGGATTTCGACGTTTATCTGCCCTTCATGATCCTTGACAATGCCGTAAACCACCGACAGGCCCAGGCCGGTTCCTTCGCCTTCCTTTTTGTCGTAAAGAAAGGTTCAAAGATATGCTCGAGGGTCGACGGCATCGGCCCTCCCGTCACGGACCGCCTAGGAGTCTGTCGGACTTGACATATTCAGGTCTTTATTGATGTGAAAGTCCGA